>JAJRTU010000033.1 GCA_024278135.1 Gammaproteobacteria bacterium | reverse complement strand
GTTCTGCGCCATCGAACCCAGCGCCGCCATGCTGCCGATGACAGCGGCGATGGGAAATAATTCGTAGGCAAGCCGCGGCGTGGTTAACAACACATAAAGCAGGGCCTCGCTCACACCGTAACTGCCTTTGCCGGTTTCCTCCAGTTGATCAATCAGGGAAAAAAAAGCAAAAAGGGCCACCAGCACGCTCAGTGCCAACATCGATGTCCAAATCAGATTGACCGTGAAATAACGCTGGATGATCTTCATAAACCGCTTTATTTCCGGCCCGGCAGGATCGCTTGCCTGATCCCCTTGCGGCGCCAATACCTGAACCGGGGGTATTTCAAAACGGCCACAATGGTAAGGATCAGCAGCAGATGGACCCACCACATACCGATTAATGCCGACAAGTCATCACGCTTGATCAGGGTCTTGGATATACCCAGCAAATTGCTGTAGATGAAATACACCATGATTGCTATAAACAGGGGAACATATCGTGTCTCGCGAAATGACAGGGCCGTCAGGGCCACCGCCAACATGGGCAACAATAATGTCGCCAGCATAGTGGACAGCCGCCATTGCAGCTCGGCCTGGTACTTCGGCAGCGTCGAACCCAGTAATTCCAGACTGGGTACAGCCTCCAGCCGGCTCAAGGCCCGGGATTCGTCATCCTGCTCAATCAATACAGCATAAGTACGGTACTCGGTGATCTGGTAATCCAGCATGCCGGGCTTGCCCGTATATCGGTGTCCATGCTGAAATGCAATATAGCGACTCCCGGTACGTTCGCTGAATTCATATCTGGCGCTGTTCGACCGGAGCACACCGAGATCCTGGTTTTGACGTACCTGCAGGAAAACATTTTTCATGACATCATTGTTGTTTGTCATGTCTTCCACATAGACAATCCGGTCGCCCTTGCTGAATTCCTTGAATTGACCGGCACTGATGCCGCTGATATCGGACTCCTGCTCCGCCCGGCCCTTCAATTCGCTGACGCCTTTCTCCGCCCAGGGGGCAATGATAAAACTGCAGACAAAAACCACTAAAGAAAAAGCCGCGGCAAACTTGAATACGGTTCTGAATTGAAACCCCGCAGCCAGTCCTGTACCGGAAATGATGGTCAGTTCCCGATCCTGCGCCAGTCTGGACAGGGCGAGAGTCACCGAGACAAATAATGATATGGGCAATAACTTGGGCAGGGTGGCCAGCATTTTCATCGCCAGCATCTGCAATACCAGCTCCCCCGGCAACTCACCCTCGGCAGCATCGGCCAGAAAGCCCACAAAACGATTGCTGGCAAGTATCAACAGCAGCAGGCCGATTATCCATAACAGTTTTTCCAGGATCTCTCGATATATATAACGTTCCAGGATCATAATTATTCTATCGATATACTTTTGTGCCACAAGCTTTAAGCGAATACATTTGGTAGTATTCGCGTTTGACCCTGACATTTAATTCAACCAACGACATACTACAGAATAATATGGAATTCAGCATTAAAAGCGGCAGCCCTGAAAAACAGCGGACAGCCTGCATCATCGTCGGCGTAAGCGAAGCCCGTAAACTGACAACGGCAGCGAAAGCCATCGACTCAGCCAGTAAGAAGTACCTCTCCAATCTGGCTCGACGTGGTGATATTGATGGCAAACTGGGCCAGTCCCTGTTGCTGCACAACGTCCCGGGCATGCTCTGTGACAGAGTGCTGCTGGTCGGCTGCGGACGGGATCGGGATCTGGACGAACGCCAGTATCGCAAGATCATTGAGAACAGTGTCAAACAACTGAACGCTACCGGCTCCAGTGACGCGGTCAGCTATCTCTCGGAGCTGAACGTCAAGGGCCGCAATCATGAATGGAAGATCACTGTGGCGGTGGAGGCGACCAATCACGTCCTGTATGAATTCAAGGAATTCAAAAGCAAGAATAAAAGGGCGAAAAAAGCACTGCGAAAAATGACATTGACTGTGCCCTCCCGTCGTGAGCTCCCTTCCGGTGACAAGGCCGCCCTGATTGGCTCGTCGCTGGCGAAAGGTGTCAAATTGACGCGTGATCTGGGTAATCGACCGGCCAATGTCTGTACCCCCACCCACCTGGCCACGCAGGCACAACAACTGGCGAAAACCTATAAATCACTCAGGGTGAAAGTGCTGGAAGAGGCCGCGATGAAAAAACTGGAAATGCACTCACTGCTGTCAGTGAGTCGTGGCAGCGCTGAACCCGCCAAGCTCATCACGCTGGAATACCAGGGCGGCAGGAAGAGCAGCAAACCCGTAGTACTGGTGGGAAAAGGGGTCACATTTGATACCGGTGGTATTTCCATCAAACCTTCCGCCGCCATGGATGAAATGAAATACGACATGTGTGGTGCTGCCTCCGTGCTGGGCACGCTTTGCGCGATTGCCGATATGGCCCTGGCCATCAATGTCATTGGCGTGATCCCGGCAGTGGAAAATATGCCCAGCTCCACGGCAACCAAGCCGGGAGACATCTTCACCAGCATGTCCGGTCAGACCATTGAGGTATTGAACACCGATGCAGAAGGGCGTTTGATCCTCTGTGATGCCCTCAGCTACAGTGAGCGTTTCAATCCTGCGGCGGTCATTGATATTGCCACGCTGACCGGTTCCTGTGTCATGGCCCTGGGCAAACACGCCACCGGCTTGCTGAGTAACCATAATCCGCTGGCGAAAGACCTGCTGCATGCCGGCGAGACCAGCGGTGACCGGGCCTGGCAATTGCCGCTATGGGATGAGTACCAGCAACAGATTGACAGCCCTTTTGCCGATATGGCCAATATCGGCGGTCGCGAAGCAGGTACCATTACCGCTGCCTGCTTTTTGTCACGCTTCACCAAAAAGTTCCATTGGGCCCACCTTGATATTGCCGGCACGGCCTGGAACAGCGGCAAAAATAAATGTGCCACCGGCAGACCGGTACCGCTGCTGACGCAATTCCTGCTCGACCGCGCGGAGTGAATACGCACTGATGCCGAGGGTTGATTTTTATATATTGCCGGAACAGGGAAATCGCGAGAATTTTACCTGCGATATCACCAGCAAAATCCATCTGCAGAAGTTACCGGTATATATTCATACCGCATCCAGGAATGAAGCCGACAGGCTGGATGAGCTGCTGTGGACCTGGAAGGATACCGCTTTTGTGCCCCACAGCCTTGTCGATGCCGATGATGGCAGCACCGTCACTATCGGCTGGGAGGGCATGCAGGCGGGAAGCACAAATGTAATGATCAATCTGAGCACCGGTATTCCGGACTTCGCCGGGAGTTTTCAGCGCGTGGTTGAAGTCGTTCCCCCGAACGATCCTGACAGACAGCAGGCGCGCGAGCGTTACAGACAATATCGGCAAGCCGGCTTTGAGCTGCAGGATCATAAACTGAGATAAGCCCGTGTCCCCATCTGCAGACAACGATGCCGATGATATGCTGAGAAAAAAACTCGAAGAGCTTGAGTCTTTGCTGGACGGGGACAGTGACAATAGCGGCCCCGGCAGGATCACCGTCCCGGTACTGGATGAACTGGTCACTGAAGCAGACTTCATTAATAACGAAGATGAGAATGATCTGGAACAAATTGAAGAGCAAATCACCGATCTTGCCGAAGTACTGGAACGAAAAATTTCCAGTGAAATGGATCAACTGGTCAGCCTGCTTAAAAGCAATCTCAGGCACAACATCGTTGAACAGCTGCGCGCAGAGGCCAATCTCACAGGGGAAGAGGCGGATGCCAAAGACAAGCTCGATAAGGACAAGCGGCCGGATCCATAATATCAACGTTGCCGGCAGGTAATATTCTTCCTGTTAATTCACTGTCCCTGTGCGGCATAATGCCGCGTCTGAAACAGAATCCTATACACAACACCGACTGTAATTGCACATGATGGAAAAAATCTACGAGCCGCAGGCCATAGAACACCACTGGTATCAACACTGGGAACAACAGGGTTATTTCGCGCCGCAGGCGGATGGCGGGGAAAGCTATTGCATTATGCTGCCACCGCCCAATGTCACCGGCAGCCTGCACATGGGCCATGCCTTTCAACAGACACTGATGGACATCCTCATCCGCTACCATCGTATGCAGGGGGACACGACGCTGTGGCAGTGCGGTACTGATCATGCCGGTATCGCCACACAGATGGTCGTGGAACGGCAACTGGAGGCGCAGGGGCAATCCAGACACGCGCTGGGGCGGGAACAATTCACGGCCGCCGTATGGGACTGGAAGGAAACCTCCGGCAACACCATCAGCCGGCAGTTACGTCGCCTGGGGACGTCGATGGACTGGTCCAGAGAGCGCTTCACCATGGACGCGGGCCTGTCGGCAGCGGTCATGGAAGTCTTCATTCAGCTTTATGACGAAGGACTGATCTACCGCGGTAAACGCCTGGTAAACTGGGATCCGGTATTGCACACGGCGATTTCCGATCTGGAAGTGGTCGCGGCGGAGGAAGACGGCCATATGTGGCATATCCGCTATCCCCGCGTTGACGGCAAAGGACATGTTGTCGTCGCCACAACCCGGCCGGAAACGATGCTCGGCGATGCCGCCGTTGCTGTCCACCCCGATGATGAACGCTATCAGGAGCTGATCGGCAGCGAGCTTGAACTGCCGCTGACCGGACGCCGCATCCCCGTCATCGCCGACGAGTATGTGGACCCTGAATTCGGTACCGGCTGCGTCAAGATCACGCCCGCCCATGACTTCAACGACTACGCCGTAGGCAAACGCCATGATTTACCTTTATTGAACATCTTTACCATTGATGCGGCCATCAACACCGACGGACCGGCAGCCTATCAGGGCATGGATCGCTACGCCGCCCGCAAACAAATCGTAAAGGATCTGCAAGCGCAGGATCTGCTGGAAAAGATTGAAGACCACAAGCTGATGGTGCCACGCGGTGACCGTTCTCATGCCGTGGTCGAACCCTATCTGACGGATCAATGGTATGTGAAGATCCAGCCGCTGGCCGATCCGGCCATCAGGGCCGTTGAGAACGGTGATATCAGGTTCGTGCCGGAGAACTGGTCCCGGACCTATTTCGAGTGGATGCGAAATATTGAAGACTGGTGTATCTCCCGGCAACTGTGGTGGGGTCACCGCATCCCGGCCTGGTATGACGAAGACGGCAGGCATTATGTCGGCCGTAACGAGGCCGAGGTACGGGAAAAATACGACATCGATGTTGCCGTCAATCTGGTGCAGGATGAAGATGTGCTGGACACCTGGTTCTCTTCCGCGCTCTGGCCTTTTTCCACGCTGGGCTGGCCGGAAAAAACAGACGAGCTGAAAACTTTCTACCCCACCAATGTGCTGGTCACCGGCTTCGATATCATTTTCTTCTGGGTCGCGCGCATGATCATGATGGGCATCAAGTTCATCGGCGATGTGCCTTTCCGGGAAGTGTATATCACCGGCCTGATCCGTGATGAGATGGGCCAGAAAATGTCGAAGGCAAAAGGCAATATTATTGACCCCATCGATCTGATTGACGGTATTGACCTGCCGGGACTGCTGGAAAAACGCACCACCGGCCTGATGCAACCCCAACTGGCACCGAAAATTGAAAAGGCCCTGCGCAAACAGTATCCAAATGGCATGGAAGCCTACGGCACCGATGCCCTGCGTTTTACCTTTGCAGCACTGGCCACCACCGGACGAGAAATCAACTTCGATACCGGCCGGATAGGAGGCTATCGGAATTTCTGCAACAAGCTCTGGAATGCCGCACGCTTTGTGTTGATGAATGTTGAGCAACAGTCGATGGATATCAACAGCGGTGCCATGGAATTCGGGCTGGCCGAACGCTGGATCAATACCCGCCTGGCACAGACGATTGAGAAAGTCACCGAAGGGATACGGACCTACCGCTTCGATCTGGCGGCACAGGCCCTGTATGAATATACCTGGGATGAGTATTGTGACTGGTATCTGGAACTGTCCAAAACCACGCTGAACGATGTCAACGGCTCGGCTGCGGCAAAGCGCGGCACACTGCACACCGTAGTGACAAACCTGGAGCGATTGCTGCGCCTGATGCATCCCTTTATGCCTTTCATTACCGAAGAGTTGTGGCAGCGCGTCGCCCCGGTGATCGACAGGAAAGCGGCGAGCATCATGTTGCAGCCTTACCCTGCTGTCAGTGAACTGAAGACAGACGAGTCCGCGCTGATGGAAATGGAATGGGTTAAAACTTTTATTCTGGGCGTACGCCGCATCCGCAGTGAACGGGATATCTCCCCGGGGAAGGCCCTGGCCGTGCAGATAAAAGGGGGAAGCTCGCAGGAACAGCAGTGGCTCGAACAAAACAGTCACTACCTGCGAAATCTGGCCAGGATTGAATCGATCAACCCTGTCGAAGAAGAGCCGGATGATGCCGTCATTGCGCTGGCGGGAGAAATGACCATTGTGGTGCCCCTGGCCGATCTAATCGATCCACTGGCGGAACTGGCAAAACTGGAAAAGGAACTGAATAAGTTGGAGAATGCCAGACAGGGCATCGAGAACAAGCTCGCCAACCGGAGTTTTGTCGACAAAGCACCGGCGATGGTGGTCAACAAGGAACGCGAGCGTTTACTTGATACCCGCGATGCCCTGAAAAAACTACAGGCACAACACGAACGTATCAGCAAACTGATTTAAGGGATGGTTGAACAAGTCCTTCGCACAGGTGTCTGAGAACACACGCGCTCCCGCCAACAGACACGGACAAGGCAGGAAAAATGTTTGAGTTAATAAGAGAAGATATCCAGGTCGTTTTCGATCGCGATCCGGCGGCAAGATCGTCCATTGAGACACTGACAGCCTGCCCGGGACTGCACGCGATCCTGTTTCATCGCCTTAATCACTGGCTCTGGAACAAAAAACTCTTTCTGCCGGCACGCATATCAGCCCATCTGGCCCGCTTTCTCACCGGTGTCGAAATCCATCCCGGTGCCACGGTCGGTCGCCGTTTTTTTATCGATCACGGCATGGGTATCGTCATCGGTGAAACCGCCGAGATTGGTGATGACTGCTCCATCTATCATGGTGTCACGCTCGGCGGTACCAGCTGGAACAAGGGCAAACGTCATCCCACTCTGAAAAACGATGTCATTATCGGCGCCGGCGCCAAAGTCCTCGGCCCCATCACGCTCGGTGACTGCGCGCGCGTGGGCTCCAACGCGGTGGTGGTCAAAGATGTGCCCGATGGCGCCACCGTGGTCGGCATTCCCGGACACATCGTCGCCCGGAAAGAGCGGGACGTGGATGAAAAGGAAGCGCAACGCGAGGCGATGGCGAAAAAGATCGGTTTCGACGCCTACGGCGCCAGCAAGGACATGCCGGATCCGATCCAGAATGCGCTGGACACCATGCTCGATCACATGCACAAGGTCGACAGAGAACTGAACGCAATGAAAAAGCGGCTGGAGGACGAAAACTAGCAACCCCGCGGCATCTCTCCAGTAGAGGCTTCAGCTGTAACATTGATGGCTGTGTCCGAACGGGGAAATTCTCCGCCCATTGACTGTGATGCTGTTTCCGCCGGTACTGTCTGCCACGGCTCCTCACAGGATAATCATTATGCCAGGATATACTCCGCTTGAGTAAGCTGTTCAGTGTTCAACAGGAATATTTTGCCATGACGACGCCAGTTAGCCGGGAATTAACTCAGGGACATGTAATCGGCGAGTATACTGTTCACTCTTGTTTATGCAAAAGTAATGCATCGATAATCTACAAGGCTCTGGGCCGTGACGATACCGCAGTAATAATAAAAGAGTTCTATCCTCTGTCTTTTGTTACACGAAATAGCCACGGGGTACTCAAACTCAACGAGAGCCGAAATGCGGAAAAGTATTCCCTGGCGCTGAGTCGATTCGTGCAAATCGGCAACACCTTGTCGAAAATCTCTCATTCGGCAATCATCACCGTACACGGCGTTCAATCTGCAAATAATACCGCATATATGGTGATGCGATACGAAGATGCTGTTACGCTGACTGAGGTTCTTTCCTATTCTTCTGTTCTGGAATATCAGGATTTGACAAGTATTATTTTCCCTGTGCTTGAAGCATTTCGAATTATCCATAAAAACCACGTTCTGCATCTGTCCATTAGTGCCGATGATATTTTGATTGGAAAAGAAGGCAACCCGATCATCTGTGGCTTCGGTTCGTTTGTTGCCGATCTGCAGGCCGGAGAAGGTATTGCGGAAGTAAACAGGCCGGACTATGCAGCGATCGAAATGTTTTCCAAAAAGGCGGAACTAATCGGCCCGTGGTCTGATATTTATTCACTGGGAGCTGTTTTCTTTCAATGTATAAGCGGGTCGAAACCGCCGCCGGCCATCAAAAGATACGAATCAATCAAACAACATGGCGTCGACCCGATTGCAGACATCTCTACTCAATACAGTGAGAAATATTCCGCGCGCCTGCTGGCCGCCGTAGATCAGGCGCTGCTGCTGAAACCGAAAGACAGGCCGAAGTCGATAGCTGAATGGACCCGGGAGATCCTCGAGTTGTCTTCAGAAGAAAATGCGCCTGTAAGGGCGCCTGCTGCTGATCTGGATCAGACATTGGGGACAGGGCTTACTGCGACTGAATCGAAACCTTCCCGCCCGGAAGGGGATCCGGTCGACATGTCGGAAACGCAGCGTAAATTAGTCAGATCATACATTGGCGGGAAAAACCAACTGTATTACATGGCCGCGTTCATGCAGCAGGAAGCTCGCGGGTATGTTCCCGTCGCCAGTGTAAATATCAGCGCGTTACTGTTCGGGATCGTATGGATGTGCTACAGAAAAATGTACTTGTGGGCCCTGTTTGCAATGCCCCTTGTTATATTGATTACTGGCGCGATAACTTACTATGTGGTTCAGGAGAATCTCAGCTTCAGCGAATACCTGCTGCTTGGCCCAGGCATTGATCTGACAGCCTTGATTACATTCGTTTTAGTGTCGCTGTTTCTGGGGCTATATGGCAACTATCTGTATTTCCTGCAAATATCGATGTATTTGGCAAAGGCCAGAAAGCACTGCCCTGCGGTTTCAATGCAACGAAAGTACCTGTCAAAAGCCGGTTTTGTTTCGAAGACAGCGGCGGCGGGCGCTTTTTTCTTACTGGGTGTATTGGCATATGCAGGCTACCTCACTCTGAGTGAGCGTGATAAATTTGCCCGGGCACATGTTTCCGAAGCCATCACTGCGCTCGATCTCACCAGTAGAAAAGTGAACGGTTTTAGAAAAACAAACGCCAGGTGGCCTGAAAACAACCGTGAGATATCGAGTAATACCGGTTTATCCGGCTACCGCTACGTCGGAGATATTTCCATTGTAAAACAATTAATAGTAGTGACGTTCAAGGATGACGCCGAAGTCATGCCTCAAATGGCCGGAAAGTCCATGGCGCTTTTTGGCACGGAAAACAGCACCGGCAATGGAAGCAAATGGATTTGCGGATCAATCAATGTAGCTCTCGAATACATGCCTGTCCGCTGTAGAAGATATCTGAGATAGATTACCGGTACAGCTTACAGCAAATCGATTAACTCGTTTAATTCCTCTCCTCTCAGTTCAATTTTCTCACCCACCTCCCGACTGTACCTGATCAGCTCCCTTAGTCCGCCCGGAGTGTAGACTTCTACAGGATGATCAGAAAAAGAGGGGGACATCGGATCAGCTTCGCTGTATCTGATACTCGCGCTTGCCGTAGCTGCAGCTCTGTTTACGGCATCAGGCTCCCTTGCGAACAGCAATACACTGGCGCTTATATCTGCCGGCGGTGGCTCGGTGCTGATGACCGTCAGGTTTTTTGATTCTTTCCACTTGTACAGTCTGCCCGGTTTTGCACCTGCCTTTTGCGCCACACCGGAAAGAGGTTCAATGACCCTGACTTGAGTGTCCGTACTGTCAAGGTCGCTGCCTCCGGGCGCAACTCCATGGACTGTCTGATATTGCGGACTGCCGGAAAGATTCTGTTGTTGATTTTCCGTGTCGCTCACAGGCGCACTGTCAAACAAACCTGTTCCATCTGCAACATGCGAATTGTATATCGTCAAAAAACTGGAAAGTGATATGACGCTGATGATAAGAAATATTAATCTGCTCATTCAATTAGCCATTATGTTACCTGGGCATGCGAACGAAATAATATGGTTTTCAGTTGCACAAAGCTATCAGCTTCGACCCTTGCCGGTAGCATTGAGTTGATCCGTCACTGGATACATGGTCCCGGATTCGATGACATCAACGTAACAACAAAGCGTGTTTTGCTAACCGGAAGAACGGGGCGCGAGTATTGCTCAGTCTGTAAACTTGCGAAACAGACGACCATCCACTGCAATCAGGCCGGTGAAAATGATCAGCATTCCCAGGATGGCATATTGACTTAATGACTCACCCAGAATAAACACGCCCATCGACAGTGCCGTAACCGGTACCAGAAAAGTCACCAGCAATGTATTGGTCGCACCCACGATCCTGATGGCGTGGATATACAGCATGTAGGCAAAGGCGGTCCCGAATACAGACAAACCCAGTAAGGCACCGATAGTCGCCCATTGCAGATCTGCGGTTAACGGCGGCTCAAATAACAATACCAGTGGCAAACTCATAATAGTGGCGGCCATCAGCGTACCGGTCATGGCGACCACGGCCGGCATATCATTCAGTTGCCGGACATAAATGCCGCCATAGGAATAGGAGACGGCCGCAGCAAGAATGGCCAGTTGGCCGAGCGCGTGCGTAGACAGGCCGTACAGCGCTTCCGGACCCACCAGCATACTGACACCCGCTATGCCCAATAATACACCAATAATACGATTCCCGGTCATATACTCATCATGTGTCAAAAAATGCGCCATCACGACGGTAAATAATGGTGTGGTGGCATTGAGTATGGAGGCCAGACTGCTGTCGATATAGATCTGCCCCCAGGAAATCAGGCTGAACGGCACAAGATTATTAAACGCACCCAACTTGAAAAACCGACACCAGGAACGAGCATCAAAAGGCAGACGACGACCGCTGATATAAACAACGCTCAACAATATCAGAGCGGCAATGGCGATACGGTAAAACACCAGAGTAAAGGGGCCCAGTTCGCGCAGGACAATCTCTATGAAGAAAAAAGACAGACCCCAGATGAACGCGATGAACACCAGCAATGCCCATTCCCTGACATTCATTGTGTAATTGGGCATAACTGTCATTCCAGCGTAAAGGTGTAAAGAGAAGCCGGACTGCGCTTCGTCTCCGGCGCGCGTATGATAACAACAAAACAGACCTTCAATTGATTTTTATATGTAGTATCAAGCGGAAGATCGATGCACAATCATGTATTGTTATATCTGTTTTTCCATCTGGAGATTCCCGATTAGTCGAGCTTTTGTAAAAGAACAGGATGGCGACGATCTTGCTGAAGATCTGCCTGAACGCATTCACAGTGATGCGCCAAACTATATCACCCCGGCCGGTGAGAGGCGCCTGCGCCTTAAATTACGTCTGCTTGGGGAAAGCTACGAAAACCTGAACAGGGAAAAGGAACACCTGGGGAAAAAAGGTGATTTACAACGTCTTGATAGAGATATTAAATATTATCAGGAACGGCTCCATCGGGCCATCCCGGTTGAACAAACTGCAGCGCCTTACGACCGTGTCCTCTTTGGTATGTCGGTTTCCCTGCAGGACAGCTGTGGAAATGAATACGAATTTACTATCGTGGGTGAAGACGAAGCTGACCTGAACACAGGGAAAATAAGCTGGACCTCGCCATTAGGACAGGCCCTTTTACAACGAGAAGTCGGTGAAACCCTGGTCTGGATACGTCCGGCAGGCGATCTTGAACTGGAAGTGGCAGAGATTAATTACAGGTCTGCATCAAACTAGTCATCCAACACGCCGAACAACTGATGATACAGGGCTGCCGTAATATGGATGGCAAACAGGGGGTAAATGACTACCGATAAAAAAAAGTGTATCCCGGTAAAAAGTTTATACCACTGTTCGTGCCTGTCGATTACGGCGGGGATCGCAAACAGATCAAAAAATGTGATGCTCGAACCGGCGAAAACAAGATTCAACAAGCCTGTCAAACTCTGTGTGATCACCACGACATAAATACCCCAATGTAGAAACCGGGCAGAGAACTTTTGCCAGGCCGGTATTTTATAAGACAGCAGCGGATTCTCATTACTGCATCGCCAAAGCAGTCGCATCGACATCACCAGCAGAAAGATCAAACCGTAGGAAGCATGTTCTCTTATCAATTCGACTTTTTCGGTACTCGCCTCCAGATCTTCAAATCGACTCGCCGTCAGGATCAGGGTCACCAACAGCGCCACACTGGTCCAGTGTAAAACGCGCCCGCCAAGGCCATATTGCGTTGCGGAATTTTTAAGTGACAGCGGCATTTACCGGCGAGCGACCCTGTCCGATCCCGCAAGCCACGCCGATGGCGGAACCCGGCTGAACGGAGCAGGTCGCTCCGCACGGGGCGAAACAACCCGCTACTCCTGTGGTCTGTTTAAAGATGGATATTCACTTCAGCGTCGAACGAAAAACCTTGATGGCTGCCATGCCGTAACCGAAAGTCGTCAGTGTAATGCTGGTGATGATGATCAGACCCATCACCGGACCCGGAGGGCCTTCAGGTGCACTCTGAACGGCCTCAATCAAAAACAATGAAGGATTGCCGATGGAGCCTATTGCCATCGGCCAGAGAACGTAGCCTGGCAAGGGTACTTTGGCGGCATAAAACCCCAGCAACAACATCGTCATCATTAGAAAATCCAGATGTGATGATAATAATTTATCTGGATTTTTGAATATTTCCAGCGCAACCGGCAGTTTGACAGCGTGGGTTGCTACCAGACACCAGGCCAGTACCAGTGCAATCAACATACTGATACAGGCCACTCTCAACAGGATTACATTGCCGCTATGTCTATCGCCTTCGGTCATTTTCATTTCCCCCCTGATAATTACAACAAAATCGAAACATGGTTTTTTTACGGAGCAAGGGGCAATTTAACAGCTTACTCCTGCTTTTTCTTGTCCAAATGGGAACTAATAATTGACTTTATCCTTATTGTTGCCAATGATGATATCAGTGTCCGAGACAGACATGAGTGTCCTCTGAAACCTGGCCCGATTGATAACAATGACATTCCATCGCTTTTCCACCAACGATGTTCCACCTGAACAACGATACGAAATCTGGCATGAAAAATCGACAGCGGCTTTTGTCGAACTGGATATTGAGGTCGACAGACAGCCCGATTTCCATGGGAGTTTTGAAAAAACCGAATTTGCTTCCTGGGCCATCACCCGAATAAACAGCTCTTCTTCGATCGTTCATCGCAGCAGAAAAAATATCAGACATTCCGATGCGGATTGTTTTTTGATAAGCCTGCAATTGAAGGGCAACACTTCTCTGTCGCAGGATTGCCAGCGCAGTATTCTGAAGTCCGGGGACATGGCCATTTACGACACCACCCGCGCCTATGATCTCAGGCTGATTAATAAAAATGAACAAATAGTGGTGGAAGTTCCACGCAAAACCTGTATGCAGTTGATTGGTATACCCGAACGCTTAACAGCCATAACACTTGACGGGAACAGCAGCCAGGGTCGTGTCTGCAGAGAATTCCTGCTCACGCTCTACAGGGAACTGCACAGGCTGAACCTGGAACAACAGGAAAGCATGATGAATATGTTTCTGGAGCTGATGCGTCATGCGTATCAATCCGTTATTCAGGATATGGACTTATCCAGACCTCTTGGGCAACGACTGAAATTTCTGATGATAAAAAATCACCTGTTGGAAAATGTGGGTGACAGCAGTTTGAACCAGGAAACAGTGTCATGGAAATTTGGTATTAGCCGAAGGTACCTGAACCGCCTGTTTGAACAGGAGGAGTTTTCATTCTCCACCTGGTTGCGAAAAGAACGACTGGAAAGATGCTGTCGCGATTTGGCAAATCCCATATTCAATAAACATACAGTACTGGAAATCGCACATAAGTGGGGCTTTAACGATGCTTCCCACTTCAGTCGCACTTTTAAAAACTCCTACCACTGTACCGCCCTTCAATACCGGAAACGGTCTTGTCGATAATTATTCAGCCTCGGGCAAACAGCGTTGAGGCACCAGGATAAACCTTTTTATTCAACACGTACTTCCTGGCAGTATCACCCAGACCCTGTTCGCTGCTCAGGCGCGCGATAGCCAGATCGACATCGACGATCTCCGATCCGCCAATGGCACTGACACCACGCTCAAACAGGGGGTCTGGAAAAAAACCTGCAGTTGGCCCGACAATCACGACCACATCAGCCGCCCGGGTATAGCCCAGTAATTCATCGATGGAATTGTTGAGCAGCGTGGTGGCGGTCGACAATATCTTGTTACATGACGCCAGTGCCCCGGGATCCATCGTCACATTAATCAGAGCATCGCTTTGAATAAACTTTGCCTTCTTTTCTATCACAGTCAGTTGAATATTTTGCTCGCCCAATTGACGAACCAGTGACGGGAAGTAGCCCACCATGCCGATGTGATCATCGGCCCTGATATCCAGTTCACCCATGGAGTTGCCTGCCCCGGGCAACTGATAATTGACCCGGCGAAACACACTCTGACTGATGGCATTAATCGCTGCCAGACCAAGTTAACGATCTGCCTCATGCTCACTGTTAAAATACTGTACCAACTCCATCGGATGCAAACCGGCAAAGTCCACGTCAACATAACGCTCATTCATCCCGGATTGCGCATCCCCCATCCAGGCGTAATACAGACCTGCCGAACCGTCTTCCAGTACGACGATACCAAACTCGGAATCCTTGTCCGTCGCCGGTTGAGGTTCCGGCATAAACACCTGTCTGATTCTGGGCAAGGTAAATTTCCTGTCTGCCAGCTCGGCCAGCCGGATCAGTTCTGATTTAATGGTCGACATCGCTATGCCTGTTGTTCACAGTACTGCTGTGTGCCTGACACCTTCTTTCTCTTCATTCGCTTATTTCACCTCTACTTTTCTTACTGAACAGATAATTGTTATGTTGTTATTTTTACTATATATTTTATTATCATTAGCACTCTGCCCGACAAGTTTTCCCTGCCGTGGCAGGCCGGCCTGATGAATACTTGACTAAATTAGTCAGATATGTGATTCTGCCCGCCCATTTACTGATGATACCAGCGGAGTGTGCCGATCATGAAATTGACCACGAAGGGCCGTTACGCCGTTACCGCGATGCTGGATTTGGCCTTGCGCCATGGCCAGGGGCCGATCAATCTGTCCGAGATATCATCCCGACAGGGCATATCATTATCGTATCTGGAGCAATTATTCTCGCGCTTGCGTAAACAGGGGCTGGTGGCTAGTTCACGCGGACCGGGCGGCGGTTACTCACTGGGACGACCCTCCGCTGAGATTTCCATCTCGGATGTGATCCACGCAGTGGATGAAACCGTGGATGCCACACGTTGCCATGGCCAAAAAAATTGTCACGGTGAAGATCGCTGTCTTACCCATGACCTGTGGGAAGAATTGAGCCAGCAGATTAGCGAATTCTTAAACAGTATCAGCCTCGCTTCACTGGTCGAGCGGGGTTCGGTAAAACAGGTATCGAAAAGACAGGAACATGTACTGGTACAGGTGGAAAATTAAACATGAACAAATCAGATATTGCGCTCACAGAAAGGGCCGCCAGGCATGTCAAAAACTATCTGTCCCGACAGCAGGGTGAGCTCGGCCTGCGTGTCGGTGTCAAGCCTACCGGTTGTTCCGGTTACCAGTATGTCGTCGAAGCGGCAGAGCGAATTAACGATAACGATCAATTATTCGAGTCAAACGGCGTCAAGATTATCATCGATGATCAGAGTTTTCAGTACTTGTCCGGCACCGAGCTGGACTACGTGAAAGAAGGGGTCAGCGAAGGTTTTCGATTCAACAATCCCAATGTCCAGGCCACCTGTGGCTGCGGTGAGAGCTTCACCATCTCGGGCGAAACCAACTAAAGGGTGATCGAGTAAAAACTTATGTCAAGCCATACAGAAAACGTCGAATCGCTGGTAGACAAGGAATACGAACACGGCTTCGTTACCGATATTGACAGCGATACCATTGCCCCCGGCCTGAGTGAGGAGGTGATCACGTTCATCTCCAACAAAAAGAACGAGCCCTTGTGGTTGCTGGAGTGGCGGCTGAAGGCCTATCGCCTGTGGCAGAAGATGGAAGAACCGCAATGGGCACATGTCAGTTACAAACCCATTGACTATCAAAGCATTTCCTATTATTCCGCACCCAAATCAAAAGACGATGGTCCGAAAAGTCTGGATGAGGTCGATCCGAAACTGCTGGAGACTTATGAAAAACTCGGTATCCCCCTGCATGAACAAAAGATGCTGGCTGGCGTTGCCGTTGATGCGGTATTTGACAGTGTCTCCGTTGCGACCACGTTCAAGAGCAAACTGGCCGAAGCCGGTGTTATTTTCTGTTCCTTCTCCGAGGCGGTTCAGGAACACCCGGAACTGGTGAAAAAATACCTCGGTTCGGTTGTGCCTGCCGCCGACAATTTTTTCTCGGCACTGAACTCGGCAGTATTCACCGACGGTTCCTTTTGCTATATCCCGAAAGGCGTGCGTTGCCCGATGGAACTGTCCACCTACTTTCGTATCAATGCCTCCAATACCGGCCAGTTCGAACGTACCCTGATTGTTGCCGAAGAAAGCAGTCACGTCAGCTATCTGGGAGGCTGCACGGCGCCGATGCGCGATGAGAACCAGTTGCATGCCGCCGTAGTGGAACTGGTGGCGATGGATAATGCCGAAATCAAATACTCCACCGTACAAAACTGGTATCCGGGCGATGAGAACGGCAAGGGGGGTATTTATAATTTTGTGACCAAACGCGGTGACTGTCGCGGTCACCATTCAAAGATTTCCTGGACGCAGGTGGAAACCGGTTCTGCCATCACCTGGAAGTATCCAAGTTGCCTGCTGCGCGGTGATCACTCCGTAGGTGAGTTTTACTCGGTCGCGGTCACCAATAATCATCAACAGGCCGACACCGGCACCAAGATGATCCACATCGGCAAAAATACACGCAGCACGATTATTTCCAAGGGGATTTCCGCCCGCTTCGCACAAAACACCTATCGCGGACTGGTCAAGATATCCAGAAGTGCTGATGGTGCCCGTAACTATACCCAATGTGATTCCCTGCTGATGGGTGACAAGTGTGGTGCCCACACCTTCCCCTATATCGAAACGAAGAACGCCAGCGCCCAGGTGGAACATGAAGCGACGACATCAAAGATTGGCGACGATCAATTGTTTTACTGCCGGCAGCGCGGCGTCTCCGAGGAAGATGCCGTGAACATGATCGTCAACGGGTTTTGTAAAGATGTATTCAGGGAACTGCCCATGGAGTTTGCAGTAGAGGCACAAAAACTGCTGGGTGTAACGCTGGAAGGTGCAGTCGGGTAAGAACAGCAGAGTACAGAGGACAACATTCTCGAAAGATTTGACAGGACCCATAATATTTTTACGACTTTTTTCCATTTAACTGTTGCCGTATATTTTTATTCAATTTTTGACCAGGACTATTATGCTCAGTATTCAAAATTTACAGGCCCGAATTGAGGGCAAAACCATACTCAATGGTCTGGACCTCGAAGTCAGGGCCGGTGAAGTGCATGCAATTATGGGGCCGAACGGCTCCGGCAAAAGCACGCTTGCCAATGTCCTCGCCGGTCGCGACGCTTATGACGTGACTGGCGGCACTGTCCAGTATGAAGGGCGGAATCTGCTGGATATGCTGCCCGAAGAACGCGCCTGCGCCGGCATCTTTCTGGCCTTCCAGTACCCCGTGGAAATTCCCGGCGTTAATAATATTTATTTATTGAAGGCCGGCGTCAACGCCATTCGAAAATCCCGCGGTGAAACCGAGCTGGATGCGGTTGAGTTCCTGGCACTGGTGCGTGAGAAGATTAAACTGGTGAAAATGAAGGAAGACTTCATGAGTCGGGCTGTGAATGAGGGCTTTTCCGGTGGTGAGAAGAAGCGTAATGAAATCTTTCAAATGGCGGTGCTGGAACCCAAACTGGCCATACTCGATGAAACGGATTCCGGTCTGGATATTGACGCGCTGAAGATTGTGGCGGACGGTGTCAACAGTCTGCGCAACGAACAACGTTCCATCATTCTGGTAACCCACTACCAGCGACTGCTCAACTATATCGTTCCCGATCACGTACACGTGCTGGCGGAAGGACGCATTATCAAATCCGGTGGTCGTGAGCTGGCCCTGCAACTGGAAGAAGAGGGCTATGAGCAGGTAATGAAAGAGGCCGCGGCAGCATGACCCAGTCTGCCGTTAAACATTATCTTTCCGAGCACGCTCGATTTCAGGCAGCTTCACGGAACTGGCTCAGGCCACAACGCCAGTCCGCCATCGGCCTGCTGGGGCAGAACGGCTTTCCGGGCAGCAGAGATGAGGCCTGGAAATACACTGATGTTCGTTCTCTGCTGAAACACAAATTCACCACGCTTGATGTAGGAGCTGATGACCTTGATCACGCGCAGCTGGACGCCGTTCGTTTTGCCGACATGAACTGCCATGAACTGGTGTTTGTGAATGGACATTACTCATCAACGCTTTCACGAAACCCGGTGCCGGCCGATGGCCTGACGGTTTGTTCGCTGGCAAACGCCGATGAGACAGAGCAAAAAATGATTGAAGCACATATCAATCGCTTTGCTCGCCCGGAAAAACATGGTTTTGCCGCCCTTAACACCGCTTTTGTGGCGGATGGAGCCTTTATTCACCTGTCGGCCGATGTCAAACTGAAAAACCCGCTTCATCTGATCTTTATTTCCAGTAATCAGCATGCCTCGTACATAAGCCATCCGCACAATCTGATTGTTCTGGGGACCCGTGCAAAGGCCACAGTAATAGAATCCTATATCGGTCTGGATGAAGCAGAATATTGCACTAATACCGTGACGGAGATCGTCTGCGGTGAAGCGGCCGGACTTGAACATTACAAACTGCAGCAGGAAAGTATCAGGAGTTTTCATATTGCTTATGTGCATGCACAATGTCAGCAGGACAGCCACCTTGAATCACATTCTATTTCACTCGGCGGGATGCTGGTGCGTAATGATATTGACGTCACACTGGCCGGGACCGGTGCCCGGGTAGGGCTGAATGGTCTGTACATGGCCGGTGGAGAGCAACACGTTGATAACCATACCCGCGTTGATCACACCATGTCACATACTCGTAGTGAAGAAAGCTATCGTGGCGTACTGGATGACAGGGCACACGCCGTATTTAACGGCAAAGTTGTCGTCCATAAAGATGCGCAGTTGACAGACGCACAACAGGCCAATGCCAATCTGCTGCTGTCGGATGATGCTGAAATCGATACAAAACCCGAGCTGGAGATCTATGCCGATGATGTCAAATGCAGTCATGGTGCCACGGTCGGACAACTGGATGATAATATGCTGTTTTATTTACGTTCCCGTGCCATTGATGAGACCACGGCCCGCAGTCTGCTGACCTTTGCCTTTGCCGATGAAGTCATTAAACGTATTCGCTTTGCTCCGGTTCGGGAAAGACTGGAATACAATATCGTCGGACGCTTGCCCGACGCCGCCTTGATCAGGGAGTTTATGCAATGAATAGTCGGGCTGAAATGAGCGCACCTGCCTTTGATCTGGAAAAAATACGTCAGGATTTTCCGATACTGGCGCGCGAAGTACGCGGTAAACCCCTGGTCTATTTTGACAATGCCGCTACCTCACAAAAACCCGTGCAGGTCATTGAGACAGTGGACCGCTACTATCGTGAATACAATTCGAATATTCACCGTGGTGTACACAGTCTCAGTGAGGAAGCCACTGCCGCCTATGAATCAGCGCGTGATACCTGTCGGTCTTTTGTCAATGCGGCCTCGAATCAGGAAATCATATTTGTAAAAGGAACAACCGAAGCTATTAATCTGGTGGCAAATACCTGGGGTCGTACGCATATTCAACCTGGGGACGAGATCATCATCTCCTGGATGGAACACCATTCCAATATCGTTCCCTGGCAATTACTGTGTGAACAAAGCGGCGCCAAACTTAAAGTCATCCCCATCAATGACGCCGGTGAACTGTGCATGGATGAATATCGTGACCTGTTGAACCCGCGTACAAAACTGGTCGCCGTTGGCCATATTTCCAATGCCCTCGGCACGATTAACCCGGTAAAAGAAATTGTCGAACTTGCTCACCAGCAAGGGGCCCTTGTCCTGATCGACGGCGCCCAGGCCGCGCCCCATACGGTCATTGATGTACAGATGCTGGATTGTGATTTCTATGCCTTTTCCAGTCATAAACTGTATGGCCCTACCGGTGTTGGCGTACTCTACGGCAAACAGGCGCTGCTGGAGGCCATGCCCCCCTACCAGGCTGGCGGCGATATGATCAAAATGGTGACTTTTGACAAGACCCTGTACAACGACTTGCCTTACAAGTTCGAGGCAGGCACACCCAACATCGCCGGCGTGATCGGACTGGGTGCAGCCATTGAATACGTCAACGCCATCGGGCTGGACACCATCGCCGGCTACGAACATGAGTTGCTCGAATACGCCACCGGCGCCGCGCTGAATATCGAAGGTTTACGCCTGATCGGTACGGCCGGTAACAAGGCCGGCATACTCTCCTTTGTGCTGGACAAAGTGCACCCCCACGACCTCGGTACGATTCTGGATCATGAGGGCATAGCCATTCGCACGGGTCATCATTGCGCCATGCCGGTGATGGACAGATTCAAGATACCGGCAACGGCCCGCGCATCCCTGGCCTTTTACAACAGCAGGGAAGAAATTGATATTCTTATGGCGGCTCTCGCCGATGCCAGGGAGGTCTTCTGCTGATGTTTGATTTAAGAGATCTGTATCAGGAGGTTATCGTTGATCATAATCGCAGCCCACGGAATTTCGGCAAACTGGAAAATGCAGACCGGACACTGGAAGGCTTTAATCCTCTGTGCGGTGATCGCCTGACACTGTATTTGAAAATCGACAATGATCACATCAGTGACATCAGCTTCGATGGTTCCGGTTGCGCCATTTCCGTGGCCTCGGCTTCGCTGATGACCGATGCGATGAAAGGCAAATCTGCGGAACAGGCGGAAAAACTGTTCAATCACTTCCACAACCTGCTCACCAAAGACGATGAGGATGTCGATATGGAAAAACTGGGTAAGCTTGCCGCACTCGCCGGCGTCCGCGAATACCCGACCCGGGTCAAATGCGCAACGCTGTGCTGGCACACGCTGCATGCCGCGCTGCTGGGCGATGACGAGGCAGTGTCGACGGAATGAGAGCGCAAATGAATGAACCGGTGACGGTCGAACGCGAGTGTGAAGCCATACTGATCCCCGATGGCACACGTATAGAAGTCCCCGCAGGCAGTGTTGTTTTCATCACCCAGGCACTGGGCGGTAATTACACCATCAATTTGAACGGCAACCTGGCCCAGATTGGCGCCAAAGATGCGGACGCGCTCGGATTCGAGATCCCCGATGACGCACTGATAAAGACATCCGCCACAAAGGCCGACGGCTCCCTCAATGAAGATCTGGTCTGGGCACAGATGCGCACCTGTTATGACCCGGAGATCCCTATCAATGTCGTGGAACTCGGCCTCATCTACGATTGCAGGATTACCCGGCTGGAAGATGAGACCAACAAAGTGGATATTTTGATGACGCTGACGGCCCCCGGCTGTGGTATGGGGGAGTTTCTGGCCGCAGACGTCCAGTCGAAAGTCGCTGCTATTCCCACCGTCACCGAGGTCAATGTCGAACTGACCTTTGATCCGCCCTGGGGCATGGAAATGATGTCCGATGCGGCCCGACTTGAGTCTGGTCTCTACTGATATTGTTACGCGACAGGGTTTATTTCCTTGTTTTTCAGTTAATTAGATGAAATCTGACTGGATTGATGTCATAGCCCGGAAAGACCTGGGGCCGGGGCAATCACACTTCATTGAAGTTGGTAACAACACCATCGCGGTATTTAATCTGGACGGTGAGTATTTTGCCGTAGAGGATGCCTGCAGTCATGATGGCTCGCGTATGTTGAGCTGTGGCGTGGAAGCCCGGTTTATCGTGCACGGTGCACGTATCATGTGTCCCCGACACGGGGCAGAGTTTTGTATCCGGACGGGTGCCGCACTGAGCCCGCCCGCACGTGAAGCACTGGCGACTTATCCAGTGAGAGTCGACAACGATCAAATCCAGATTCAGCATCAAAATAAGGGTTAATCCGGGCTTCACCGGCTGTTTCCCGCACATATAGCGTTATTTTCCCGGCGAACGTTTTAACCATCGGTATAAATACGTATAATCGCGCCACCTTATTGACACATTGGCAAAATCTCTGATTCGGCCGGAATTCACTCACACAAAATATTGACGGAGCAGTTTATATGGCGCTAGAACGCACACTTTCCATCATTAAACCGGATGCCGTTGCAAAAAACGTCATCGGCAAAATTTACTCTCGCTTTGAAAAGGCCGGACTTCAGATCATCGCTGCAAAAATGCAGCATCTCAGTGAGGAGCAAGCTGCAGAATTCTACGCCGTACACAAGGAGCGCCCCTTCTATCAGGAGTTGATGGACTTGATGACCTCCGGCCCGGTTATGATCCAGGTACTCGAAGGCGAAAACGCCATCGCAAAAAACCGTGAATTAATGGGCGCGACTTTTCCAAAGGATGCGGAGCCGGGCACCATTCGCGCTGATTTTTGTGATGCCGAGGGCGATCAGGGCGAAAATGCGGTACATGGTTCAGACGCCCCGGAAACGGCCGCAAGCGAAATCCCGTTTTTCTTTTCCGCTGAGGAAATCTGCCCGCGAACCCGGTGAGCAGATATGAACCCCGTAACCAATTTTTTTGACATGAATCAGCACGCTATGCGGGAGTTTTTCACACGCATGGAGGAAAAGCCTTATCGTGCCGATCAGATCATGAAATGGATCTACCACCAGGGGATCACCGATTTCGATAAAATGACCGACATCAGCAAAGATCTGCGGCAGCATCTCGCCGAACAAACGACCTTTTCCATTCCGACGCCGGTTTCCCGGCAAACCTCCCGTGACGGCACTCGTAAGTGGTTGCTGCGTATAGACGAGCTGAATTGTATTGAAACCGTATTTATCCCGGAGAAAGATCGCGGCACCCTGTGTATATCCTCCCAGGCTGGTTGTCCCTTGAATTGCAGTTTCTGCTCCACGGGGAAACAGGGCTTTAATCGCAACCTGAGTGTCTCCGAGATCATCGGTCAGCTCTGGCTGGCCAATCTGGAGCTGGGCAGTTTTCAGCAGCGACAACGCCTGATTACCAATGTCGTCATGATGGGTATGGGCGAACCCCTGCTGAATTTTGATAATGTGGTTATGGCGATGGAGCTGATGAAACATGATCTGGGTTTCAATCTCTCACAAAAACGCGTGACCCTGAGTACTGCCGGTATTGTCCCCGGCATTGATCGCCTGGCTGAAACCACCAGAGTCAGCCTCGCCGTATCCCTGCACGCAGCAAACGATGACACCAGGAATAAACTGGTCCCGATTAACCGGCGCTATCCTTTAAGCGAGCTGATGGCCGCCTGTCAGCGCTATACCAAACGACGCGATAATGACACCATCACCTTTGAATATGTCATGCTTGATGGCATCAACGACAGCGAGAGGGATGCACGGCAGTTGGTAAACATACTCAGCACTGTACCCGCCAAGGTAAATCTGATCCCCTTTAATCCTTTCCCGGGCTCCCAATATAAATGTTCATCAAAACAAACTATTGATCAATTCCGCGATATACTGATGCAACACGGGGTAATAACCATCACACGAAAAACCAGAGGGGATGACATTGACGCTGCCTGCGGGCAACTGGTGGGACAGGTGATCGCCAGAGCCAGGCGATTACAGCAGGGCCATGCATTTCAACAGCAATGAAAAAAATAATACTGATAATTGCGCTGACTGTAGCTGTTCTCAGTGCCTGCAACCAGGCCCCGAGCAGAGACAACCAACTGCGTCCGGCCACCGATACCAATGAAGCGGCTCGAGCAAACCTCAGGCTCGGTATTGAATACATGCGTCGTGGCGACTACGAAATAGCACTGGAAAAACTCAATCGGGCACGGGCGGCTGATGCGAAATATTCCGGTATCTATAACGCCTTTGGACTGCTTTACCAGCAGTTGGGACGCAAGCATGATGCGGAAAAAAACTTTAAAAAGGCACTGAAACTGGATCCCGGCGATTCGAGTACAATGAACAATTACGGTCGATTTTTATGTCAGGTAGGCCGCAGCGAAGAAGCCGAGAAAACCTTTCTGCGAGCGGCGGAAAACCCCCTGTACACAACGCCGGAAATAGCCATCACCAATGCCGGCACCTGCGCCCGTAAAAATGACCGTGCCCGGGCGGCGGAAAAGTATTTTCGACAGGCGCTGGATATTGACAAAACCATTCCCACAGCACTGCTGCAGATGTCCCAACTGTCGCTGGATAAGGCAAACTATCTTTCCGCCCGTGCCTACCTGCAGCGCTACCTCGCTGTCGCCCGGCCGACACCGGCCAGTTTGTGGCTGGGGATCAGAATTGAAAGGAAACTGGGGGACGAAGATGCCCTCTCCAGTTACACCCTGTCACTGAAAAACAACTTCCCGGATTCCAGAGAAACCGGATTACTGCTGGAATCCGAGGCGACTCGCTGATGATGTCTACGTCCCAGACCGAGGAAACCCTGATTTCAGCCGGGGAACAACTGAAACATCTGCGCGAACAGAAAAATTTATCTGTGCAGGACATCGCGTCACGACTTAACCTGGAAGTACGCATTATCGAGGCCATTGAGAACAACAACTTCGAAATACTGTCAGCAGCAACCTATGCTCGCGGCTATCTTCGCAGTTACGCCAAAATACTGGAAGCAGACCCGGATGCAATTATCGCGTCATACAATAACAGCGCGCCGGCACCGCCGGAGATTATTCCCGAAATCAAACACCCCACGCAAACCAGCAGCAGTGACAAACCGGTCAAGGCATTTACCTATCTTATCAGCCTGACTCTGGTGATCCTGCTGGTGGCCTGGTGGCAAAGTAATTTCATCGTCGACAATATGGACTTTATTGCTCAGAACGAGGCTGAGAGTGAAGCGGAGGCCGCCTATGGCCTGTCTTACCCCATCACAGTGATTGAACACCCCTCATCACCCTTCTTCCACGCTGTCGAAGCCACCACCGAGGAAGATGCTGCTACCGAGCAGGCCGAAGCCGATAATCAGCAGGATGCCGTGGCAGATCTCGATCACGAAGTTCAGTCTCCCCTGCTTGTCACCACAGAAAATGAAGGTCCCGATACGCTGATATTACGCCTGACAGCCGACTCCTGGATCGAGATTTTCGATGCGATGGGAAACAAAGTCTACGTCAATATTGCCCGCCAGGGACAGGAATTGTCGCTCAAAGGCACAGCCCCCTTTAACATGTTGCTGGGTTTTGCCGAGGGCGTCAGCGTCGAGTTTAACGGTGAACCGTTCGACACGCGACCCTTCACCAGGGGCAGCATTGCAAGATTCAGTCTGGGCGAATAAGGCCTTGTCATTCATCCTCTGGAGACCAGCTTGACGGAAAAGATACAATCCGTAAAAGGGATGCACGACATCCTCAATGATACCTCCACTAACTGGCAAACTCTGGAAACGACCATTCAGAATGTTCTCAGTCGCTATGGCTACGAGGAAATTCGTACGCCGCTCGTCGAAAAGACCGAGCTGTTTGAACGCTCTATCGGTGAAACGACCGATATCGTCTCAAAAGAGATGTACACGTTCACTGATCGTGGCGGTGAACGGCTGACTTTGCGCCCGGAAGGCACGGCGGCCTGCGTACGCTCGCTGATACAACATGGCCTGTATCAGAACAACGCGCTGCGTCTCTGGTATTGCGGCCCCATGTTTCGACGGGAGCGGCCGCAGAAAGGCCGAACCCGGCAGTTTCATCAAATTGGCGCTGAAGTCTTTGGTCTGCAGGGACCCGATATTGACGCCGAATTGATCGTCATGTGTGCACGTTTCTGGCGCGAGCTGGGTTTACCCGGTCTCGAACTTCAGATAAATACGCTGGGCACGGCGAAAGCCCGCGAACACTATCGGCAAATACTGATCGAGTATTTCTCCGACCACGAAACCGAGCTGGATGACGACAGCCGTGTACGTCTGCGTAAAAATCCCCTGCGTATTCTGGACAGTAAACACCCGCAGATGCAGTCCCTCATCAGCAACGCACCCGGCATGGCAGACCACATGGATGAGGAGTCCATCGAACATTTCGATGGGCTCAAACAACTGCTGGATACAGCCGAAGTCAGCTATAGCGTCAATCCGAGACTGGTACGCGGTCTGGATTACTATGGTAAAACCGTGTTCGAGTGGGTCAGCGATCAGTTGGGCGCCCAGGCGACTGTCTGTGCCGGCGGCCGCTATGACGGTATGACGGAACACTTCGGCGGCAAGCCTGTTCCCGGTATCGGCTTCGCCATGGGACTGGAACGGCTGGTGGAATTATTGGCAGAACAGGGCCAGGGCGGGACCCGGCCTCAACCCCATGTCTATCTGATCATTGCCGGTGAACCGGCTTTAACCAGAGGCTTTCGTTTGGCGGAGCAGCTCAGGGATGCACTGCCTGATTTACGACTGCTCATGCACTGCGGTGGTGGCAGCTTCAAGAGCCAATTTAAAAAAGCTGACCGTTCCGGAGCCGATATCGCCCTGATCCTGGGTGAGGATGAGCTGGAAAAACAATGCGTTGGCCTTAAACACTTGCGGCGCGAGGCAGGCCAGGTTGAGATCAACTGGGACAGGCTGGCGGCGACCCTGAGGACAGCATTAGGGCTGTAAAAGCATCGACTGTACCTCTGGCAACGGTATAATGCGCGTTTTGTTTCCAGTCTACGTTTCTCACCAGAGGGAACATGACTAATTTAGGAGATTTTTTTGGACATTTACCAAACAGAAGACGAACAGGTTGAAGCCCTGAAAAAATGGTGGCAGGAAAATGGCAAATCAGCCCTGTTCGGTGTTGTACTCGGTCTGATGGCCATCTTTGGCTGGCGCGAATGGAAAGAATATCATGTCGAGCAGGCAGCGGCCGCTTCTCAGGTTTACCAGCAAATGGTTATTGCCTGGCGTGAAGACAAACCTGAGGCCGTGAGCAAGAACGCTAATGAAATAGCATCCAGATACCAGTCCACTGCCTACGCGGTATTTGCCAAACTCGCTTTGGCAAAACTCGCCGTCAACGATGGCGACCTGAAGAGCGCGGCCTCTCATCTGCAATGGGCCCTGGATAATACCTCACGAGACAGCCTGCGCCATGTCATTAGCCTGAGACTCGCCCGGGTGCTGACGGGCCTGAACAGGTTGGCTGAGGCAAAGGCTCTTATCACCGGGAAGGCTGACCGTGGAGAATTCAGGCTCAGCTATCAGGAGCTTGAGGGTGATATCCTAAGATTGGAGGGTGATATTGCGGCGGCGCGTGAGGCTTACGAAACGGCACTCAATGAGGCGCAAATTTCAGGCCAGGATACTGTCATACTGGAAATGAAGCTGGATGATCTGGGTCGCGTCGAAACACAATGATCCGGCGTCTTGCTCTGCTCATCGTCATCGCTGGACTGAGCGCCTGTGGTATAAGCGACTCGGTTACGGAATACTTCAAGGGCGACAGCGACAACGCCGAACCCCCCGCTGAGCTGGTCGAATTCAGACAACGGCTTAATGTCGTCAAACTCTGGTCGGAAAATACCGGCAGTGGTACTGACGAGCAATATCTGAAACTGGCCCCGGTGGTCGCCAATCAACACCTGTATGTGGCCGATATCGACGGGCATTTACAGGCACGGGATGCGACCAACGGCAAAAAACTCTGGTCTGTCGATGCCGATGTTCGTATCACCGGCGGTCCGGGCTTCGGTGAAAATACCGTTATGATCGGCACCAGTGAGGCCGAAATTATTGCCTATTCGGCCGATAATGGTAAGGAAATGTGGCGTTCGACAGTATCCAGCGAGATTCTCTCCGCCCCGCAAAAAGCTCACAATACGGTTGTCGTGCGTACCGGTGATGGAAAAATATTCGGACTGAGCGGCACCACCGGCAAACGCCTGTGGATCTATGACCGTACCGTTCCATCGCTTACGCTGCGCGGAACCAGCACGCCGATTATCGACAGAGAACTGGTCATAGCCGGCTTCGATGGTGGTCGTATGGCCGCCCTGGAAGTGCGTACCGGGAAATTGATATGGGAAGCCCCGATAGCAACAGCACGGGGCCGTTCCGAACTGGAACGCATGGTCGATATCGATTCCACCCCACTGGTGGTTGACGGCGTCATTTACATTGCCACCTTCCAGGGGCATCTTTCCGCGATGCAGGTGGAAACAGGCAGGATACTCTGGGACCGGGATATTTCCTCCTACGCGGGTTTCGATGCCGATGAACAGAATATTTATGTCACCGACGATAAAAGTCATATCTGGGCCTTCGACAGATTCACCAGCACCTCGATCTGGAAACAGGAAAAGCTGCATCTGCGTTCCATTACCGCACCGGCGAGTATCGGTGACTATGTCGTTGTCGGCGATTACCAGGGCTATCTGCACTGGATGTCCAAATCTTCAGGTAAATTTGTCGCCAGAAACAGACTTTGCAGGAACCGTATCATTACGCCACCTCTGGTCGTCGGAAAAATTCTGTATGGCTATTGCAGTGACGGTACGCTGACTGCATTCAGCTACCGTTGATATACCATGTCAGCCATTATCGCCATCGTTGGCCGACCCAATGTCGGCAAGTCCACCTTATTTAATCGCATCACGCATAGTCGTAACGCCCTTGTCGCAGACCGTCCCGGTGTTACCCGGGATCGACAATATGCTTATGTCCATCACGACGAACGAAGCTTCATACTGATTGATACGGGGGGTCTGGATCAGGAACAAAAAGGAGCAGGCAATATTTCGGCCCTGGTTTCCGAACAGGCACTGCGCGCTATTGAAGAAGCTGATGCCGTACTGTGGTTGATGGACGGCCGCAGCGGACTGACCAGCGCAGACGAGATCCTGGCTAAACAACTGCGGCCGCTCTGTCCCCGTCTTTATCCGGTGGTGAACAAGACAGAGGGCCTGGATCTCGCCATCGTCTGTGCTGAATTTCACGCCCTCGGCGTGGGTCAGCCGCTGGCCATTTCAGCCGAGCGCGGTGATGGCGTCGCTGCCCTGCTGGATGAGATCCTGGCGGATCTTCCGGAAGCAGCGGCAGACCCGGTGGTAGAGGAAGATGGACTCAGGGTTGGTATTATCGGTCGACCCAACGTCGGTAAGTCCACTCTCGTTAATCGCATGTTGGGGGAAGACCGGATGTTGACGTTCAACGAGCCCGGCACGACTCGTGACAGCGTTGCCATCCCCTTCGAACGACGCGGCCATCGCTATGTCCTTATTGATACGGCGGGCGTCAGACGCCGCGCCCGTATTACCGACCAGGTGGAGAAATACAGCGTCATCAAAACACTGAAGGCCGTGGACAGGGCACAAATCATTGTCCTGGTCATTGATGCCCATGAAGCGCTGACCGATCAGGATTTGAATCTGACAGGAATCGCTGTAGACAGTGGTAAATCCTTAATCATCGCTGTCAATAAATGGGACGGCCTGGATGGCGATCAAAAAAATACCATCCGCAGCCAGCTTGATCGCAAACTCAGTTTTGTCTCCTATGCCTGCATTCATTTCATCTCAGCTTTACATGGGACGGGAGTGGGAAAGTTATTCGAACTGATTGACAAGATCGGCAAATCACAGGCCACCCGCGTCAAATCGTCCAGAGTGACCGACATTCTCCACGAGGTGATTCTTGCACACCCGCCACCGCTGGTACGCGGTCGCCGCATCAAATTACGTTACGCCCACGTTGGCGGACATGATCCCCTGCGTATAATTGTTCACGGCAACCAGACGGCGCATGTGCCGGATAATTATCAGCGTTATCTGTCCAACAAGATCCGCCAACGCCTGAAACTGCTGGGCACACCCGTGGTCATTGAATTCAAACACAGTGAAAACCCTTATAAGGGTAGAAAGAATGTCCTGAATAAACGTCAGATAGAAAAACGCCGACGCCTAATGAAACACGTCAAAAGCAAAAAATAAAAGGGGTCAAAAGGGGCAGGATTACTCCGCCCCCTTTTGTTTTATTGTTGGTTCAGGTGATTCTGGATGATGGCCATGATTTGCAGGGCATCGTTATTGGTTGCCCACTCCCCCGCCTCATCGAGTATCAGCAGTTCCGTTTTGTCACCCACCCCTGTCAAGCTGACCTGATAGGCTATACCTTCCGGTTCATCATCACCCCAGAACTTGAGTTTTGAGAGCCAGCCTTTGTTTTCATCGCCACTGGCATCGAAGTAAATCACGTTATATATGCCCCTGCTTTGGTCTTTACTGGCAATGGGCAAGCCCGCTCGCTGCAAGGCCATCTCCGTATGGCGCCAGGCGCGGGTAAACTCTTCCGGTATAGCAAGATAGTCCTTTCCGTCCTCTGTTGTCTGGACCAGCACCTTCTTTTTCGGTGCTGTATTGTGCGCTACCGCATCAGCGGTTGAAGGCACTGAAACAATCGCTTCTCGACTGCCATTAAAAAACAGATTCAACTCACCTGTCAGGGCCTTTTCAGCCTGGCTGCTTTTTTCCTTGTCACTCCAGCTGTCCGTACCATCCTGTCGCTTTGCCAGCACCTGTCGCTGATTGGACACAAACAGCACAGTCAGACCCGGCTCTGCACCCGGTTCGGAAAATATCTTGAACTTGTCACGATAGGAAAAGCCGTCTTCTACATGTGGTTCCGACCAGGCGGTCTCCATCACGCCCAACTCGGCATCATCCAGTTCCAGGGTATAACCCCGCTCCGTCATGTGACTGCGCAGGCGCGGCCAGATATTCCCGTTATTTCCCCTGACAGAAACCCATTGTTCGTCCGAACCGGACAGGGCACCAGCAGATGTGGCCGGTGCCGCGGCTGCGCTACCACCACGTTTTTTCTGATACTGAGACAACCTTGCCCCTTCATTGGGGATATTCATGGAGTCGTTAACCGCTTCCGCTGTCAGATCCGGTGGCACTTCCAGATCCGGCAGACTTCCGCTCTTTTTATATTCTGTGCGTTTATCTGGCAGGATATTGTCCATCTTGGGTAAATATGAACAGGACACGCTGGTCAAAGTAACAATCAAAACAATATACAATCGGGTCATAACAATAAGGTTCCAAATAAATTATAAAACGCCGGCCTGCTGCATGGCGGCTTCCAGTTCAGCTTCGTATTGAGCCGACATCCAGGTCATCGGCAAGCGAATACCCCGTTCGATAAGTCCCAGACGGGCCACTGCCCATTTCACCGGTATCGGGTTGGCTTCCAGAAACAGCGTTCGATGTAAACCCATCAGTGGCCTGTTGATATCTTCAGCAGCCGCGCGCGCGCCGGCGATGGCCTGCTCAGACATGTGATGCATGGCTTCAGGCGCAACATTGGCGGTGACAGAGATGACACCATCACCACCCCGTAACATAAACTCACATGCTGTTTCGTCATCGCCACTGAGCAACAGAAAATCATCGCCACAGAGTTCACGAATTTTAACAAGGCGATCAAGTTCGGCGGTGGCCTCTTTTATACCGATGATATTCGCTATACCTGCCAGCCGCGCAACCGTTTCCGGTTGCATATCGCAGGCTGTTCGCCCCGGAACATTATACAATATCTGCGGTATCGCTACGGCCTCGGCGACGGCTCTGTGATGCAGATACAGACCTTCCTGGGTCGGTTTGTTGTAATAGGGCGTCACCAGCAAACAGGCATCGGCCCCGGCCCGTTGTGCGCATCGGGTCAGACTGATGGCCTCAATGGTTGAGTTGGCCCCGGTGCCGGCTATGACCGGCAGGCGCTTGTTGACCTGCTCTACGACCTGTCGTATCACATCACAATGTTCTTCTTCCGGCAAAGTGGCGGATTCGCCCGTGGTGCCCATAACAACAAGAGCATCGCTGCCTTTGTCGATATGAAATTCCACCAATCGTGCCAGAGCATCACGATCCAGCTCCGTATCGGGAGCAAGTCCGCTTTTCATCGGTGTGACCAACGCCACCATGCTACCTTGGAACATCGATTATCCTGTCAATTATGAATGGGTTTACACCTTGGGGCACACCGGCTGATAACAGCCGTAATATGTGATAAAAGTGCCTGAAAACAGGGCGCATATGGTACTTGTATGCCAATAGCATGACAAGAACATTGATATTGGACTTTTTTTGCTCAGGCCCTTGCAGTCAACGTGACAAAGCCTCAAAATTCCTGCCCACACAACCCTTATACGTTCATATTACTCTTAAACACTCTCTATGTTACAACACCTGGTTCTCGTTGCTTTGGGGAAACACGCTCCCAGGCTGGTCGAAGAGCTGACAAAAGCAATTCTCGATTGTAGCTGCAGCATTTCCGACAGCCGTATCAGCATTCTTGGCAGTGAATGCACCATCTTGATGAAGATCTCAGGTACCTGGGATGCTGTCGCCAAGTTTGAAGACAACCTGGAGAAACTGGCGACGCGGCTGGATTTGTCCATTCATTCGAATCGCCCCCAGTCGCTGAAATCCGATAACGGCCTGATGCCCTACGCCATCGATGCTATCTGCCTGGATCGGCTCGGTGTGGTTCACGATATCGCCAGATTTATGGCTAATAATGAATTACAGATACAGGATTTGTACACCAACACCTACCAGGCGGCGAACACCGGCACCCGGATGTTTTCTGTGCATATGACGATCAATATACCCGGCGACTCTTCCATTTCGCTGGTACGTAACGATTTCATGGATTTTTGTGATCAACAGAATCTGGATGCTATTATGGAACCGGTGAAATAGTGAGAGAGACTATCCACCAGACAACCCCCGCATATCACCAAAAGGTAATTATCAGGACTTATGGCAAAGGTATCGACAGGTAAAAAACCAGGCGATTTCACGCTTCCTGCCACGGGCGACAAGAATATCAGACTATCTGATTTAAAAGGCAGGAACGTGGTTATCTATTTCTATCCCAAAGACAGCACGCCGGGCTGCACCCGGGAAGCACAGGATTTTCGCGATAATATCCGCAAATTCCGCGCCCGTAAAACGATCATCCTCGGCGTTTCAAGAGACAGCATCCAGTCACACGAAAACTTCAGGAAGAAGCAGGAATTACCCTTCGATCTGCTTTGTGACAAGGAAGAAAAACTATGCAGACAATTTGATGTCATCAGGGAAAAGAATATGTACGGCAGAAAAGTGATGGGTATTGAACGCAGTACCTTCCTCATCGACAGCGAAGGCGTTTTGCGACATGAATGGCGCAAGGTCAAAGTCGATGGTCATGTCGACGACGTGCTGGCTGTCATAAAAACCCTTTAGATTGCCAAAGGATGATTGACCGTAATCCCTCACGATTGTTTGTGCTGGATACCAATGTGCTGATGCACGACCCCGCCGCACTGTTCCGTTTTCAGGAACATGATATTTTTATTCCCATGGTGGTGCTGGAAGAGCTGGACGCGGGCAAAAAGGGTATGTCCGAGGTCGCCCGCAACGTACGTCAGGTCAGTCGATTCCTTGATGAATTGATTGACGATGAAGATACCGGCACCATCGAAAAGGGACTGGTACTGAACAAGCTGCGCATCGATAATGGCAGTGCCTCCCCTCAGGGCCGCTTGTTTCTGCAAACCCAGACGCTGACAAATGAACTGCCGAGCAGTTTGCCGGGTAAGAATGCCGATAACACCATTCTCAGCACGACCCTGTCTTTACGGCAGCAACATCCCGATCAAGTCATTACGCTGGTATCCAAGGATATCAATCTGCGTATCAAGGCACGTGTGCTGGGGATACATACAGAAGATTATTACAACGACAAGGTGCTGGATGATGCCAACCTGCTGTACAGGGGTATCGATGCCCTGCCGGACAATTTCTGGGACAGGAACGCCAGTCATCTGAGCTCGTGGCAGAAGGACTCACGTACTTTCTACAAATTTGCGACGAGTACGATGGGCGAATGTTATCCGCAGCAATGTCTTTACAGCAGTGAAGTCGAAGACTTCGAGGCCCTGGTAAAAGAATGCAGTGAAAAAGAAACAACGCTTCAGCTTGCCAACAACTACACTCGAGACAACAACAGTATCTGGGGTGTCAATGCCAGAAACCGGGAACAAAACTTTGCCCTTAACCTGTTGATGGATCCGGATATCGATCTGGTGACACTGACTGGCGTGGCCGGTACAGGCAAAACCTTGCTGACTCTTGCTGCTGGCCTGCAACAGACGATTGAGGAAAAACGTTATCGCGAAATCATTATGACACGCGTCACGGTCCCGGTGGGGGAGGATATCGGCTACTTGCCGGGAACCGAGGAAGAAAAAATGACGCCGTGGATGGGCGCGCTGCTGGACAATCTGGAAGTCCTGACCAATACGGAAAACAGCGGTGAGTGGGAACGGGCCGCGACAGCGGAATTGTTGAACAAACGCATCAAGATACGCTCTCTTAACTTCATGCGTGGCCGTACTTTCATGAACCGCTATGTCATCGTCGATGAAGCCCAGAACCTGACCTCGAAACAGATGAAAACCCTGATCACCCGCATCGGTCCCGGCAGCAAGATCGTCTGCCTGGGCAACATCGGTCAGATAGACACACCCTATTTAACCGAGACAACTTCCGGTCTGACCTATGTCGTGGACAGATTCAAAAAATGGCAGTACAGCGGTCACATCACCCTGCAACGCGGAGAACGCTCTCGACTGGCAGATTTCGCCAGTGAAGCGCTTTAAAAGCAAGTAAGGGACGGCAGTGTTTGACCACGGTCAGCTAACTTTCCACCGCCTCATCCCCGTGGGTCGGCCAGACATTAATCAGGGCCTTAACCAGCGTGGCCAGCGGAATGGCGAAGAACACACCCCAAAATCCCCACAGACCGCCAAAGACCAGAATGGCCGCGATAATGGCGACGGCATGAATATTGACAGCATCGGAAAACAGGATCGGCACCAGTACATTGCCATCCAGAAACTGCAAAACGAAATAGGCTATCATCAGGCCGGTAAAATCCGATCCCAGGCCCCATTGAAAAAATCCGACCAGGGCCACCGGGATTGTGACAGTGGCGGCGCCAATGTAAGGAATGAGCACCGAAAGCCCGACGACGATGGCCAGCAGGGAGGCATAATTCAATCCGAACAATTTAAAAACAATATAAGCCGCCGCACCGACAATAATAATTTCATAGACCTTGCCACGAATATAATTGCCGATTTGTGCATCCATCTCTTCCCAAAGATGGATGACCAGTTGTCTGTCGGCCGGCAGAAAGCGGCTCATCCACTCCAGGATCATCACCTTGTCCTTCATAAAAAAGAAAATCATCAACGGTACCAGCACCACATAAATAACAATGAGCGGAATTGAAGCAAAGGAGACGGAGAGAACGCTTTGGCCGACATTGCTGATATCTCCGCTCAGCGACAAAATGATGTCCTTGATGGAGTTTTCAGAAACAATTTCCGGATACTCTTTTGGCAGGCGCATTAACAATTCCTGACCACGATTGATCATGTTGGGTACTTCCTGGAAAAACTGGCTGGCCTGCCGGGAAAGCAGGGGCAATAAAAACAGCAACAGGAATACCATGAACAGCAGAAACAGGCTGAATACGGCAATAACGGCAATGAGGCGTGATACGCGCTGCTCCAGTGTACTCACCGGGCCCTCCAGCAGATAAGCAATAACAATGGCGGCCAGCAGGGGCGTCAACATCGAACCCATAAAATAGATGATCAGCGTACTGACCAGCAATAACACCACCAGCAAGGCCGCCTGGGGATCGGTGAAATAGCGTTTGTACCAGGCGCTGACGAAATCCAACATTATTCAAGACTCGTTATCGTGGACGGTATAATCATTATCGCTTACTCTAAATTTCCATACACACATATACACCCTGTCGCAGCGGGAATGGCACCGACTCAATCTACAGGTAAATTTGGAACAGGTATTTTTCGATAATAATAGCCCTATTAACACCATCAGGCGAGGAGTCATTAATGCTGGAAACTTTGACAGCGGCGGAATACCGGCATTTAGCCCGACAGATCAAGGACTGGGGCCGGGAGCTTGGATTCCAGCAGGTGGGCATCAGCGATATCGATCTGTCGGAAGATGAAAACCATTTGCTCAACTGGCTCGCCAATGATATGCACGGTGAAATGGCTTACATGGCAAGACATGGCAGCAGGCGGAGTCGACCGGCGGAATTGCGCCCAGGTACGCTGCGGGTGATTTCCGTACGTTTAGATTATCACCCCCCGGACTCTGCACATCCGAAACAGGTCCTGACCCGGCCTGACCTTGCATTCATATCCCGCTACGCTATGGGTCGCGATTACCATAAACTGTTGCGCTCCCGCCTACAAAAACTCGCAAGCTTGATTGAAGATATCACCGGCCCTTTCGGCTATCGCGCTTTTGTCGACAGCGCACCTGTACTGGAAAAGGCGCTGGCCCGCAAGGCCGGGCTGGGCTGGATAGGGAAGCACAGCAACCTGATTCACCCCTCGGCCGGTTCCTGGTTTTTTCTCGGTGAATTATATACCGATCTGCCTTTACCCATAGATGACAGCTTCGAAAAAAACCATTGTGGAACTTGCTCGGCCTGCATGACCATCTGCCCCACACAGGCCATCATCGGCCCCGGCCAGGTCGATGCGCGACGTTGTATTTCCTACCTGACAATAGAATTACGTGGATCCATACCCTTGCAGTTCCGACCCATGATAGGCAATCGGATTTACGGTTGTGATGACTGCCAGTTGATTTGTCCCTGGAACCGTTTTGCGCGGAACACGGTAGAAAAAGATTTTCGAACCCGGCACGGTCTTGATGCACCGGCCCTGATTGAACTTTTCGCATGGACAGAAGATGATTTCCTGAAACTGACGGAAGGCAGCGCCATCCGTCGTATCGGCCATGAAAGCTGGTTACGCAACATTGCAGTGGCCCTGGGCAATGCCCCGCCCGGTGAACCCGGCCTGCAGGCACTGAGAACCCGGGCCCACCATCCATCGGAGATCGTTCGCGAACATGTGAACTGGGCTATAGCTGCTTTAACCCGTCGGATGTCATGAGGGTTTGACAATGGCAATCAGAATCTATGGAAAGAAATGTCTCATTTGCGGTGATTAGCCTCTTTATTCACCGCATATAGTGCGGTAATTATGTGGCACATCTTCAAACAATCGCTTGCTTAAAACCATTACCGGTTCAGGTTTATAGTCATTTTTTTCATAAAACGTGATAATCCCCTTATTGGCGTTTCTTATCATCAACTCCACTTTTCGGCAACCCAGCGCGGCCAGAGTTGATTCGGCATGCGCCAGTATTTTTGAAGCGATGGCCCTGTGTCGGCAGTCAGGCTTTACAGCGAGAAAATATATCCAGCCCCGATGACCATCATAGCCTGCCATGCAACTGGCTATCAGCGCATCCTGCAACTCTCCAACAAAAAATAATTCGGGGGAATCCAGGTGTTTTGCCGCTATATCCGTTTCCGGATTATTCCAGGGCACAATCAGACCACACTCTTGCCATAGTGTTATAACGTCAAGCTGATCCTCCGGCAGATACGTTCTAATGTTTAAATGTTGCATCACCACCTGTGCCTGCGATATCCGTTTTTCGAAAACCACTGCAATCAACTGCTGAAAATTGTGCCCCCACCTCTGCAGCGGACAGGCTTATCTGTCCGGAGCAAGAGCAACGGTTGTCACGGTAAAATATTTCAGACCCAGACCCAGAAGCAGTGCACCAATGATGGCTGCCGAGGAGCTGATCAATGACATGGAATAGCCCACCATGATTTCATTTTTGAATAAATAATCCGTGCACAAGGCCACCAGAGAAGCGCCTCCGGTAATACCCAGTATATTCATGGAAAGAAAAAACAGGGACGTAACCTGTGCACGCATTTGATTGGGTGCCATTATTTGCAGGGCTGCTGCCGATGTCGCCAGAGGAAAGCTGCCGAAAAACATGGCTACGGCCAGCATCATCAAGGCGCTGTTCATATCAGGCATAAATGAAAAAAGTGCTGCCGGCAGAATAACACCCAGGCCGCCAACCATTCCCGAACGCATGGGTGCGTCATCATAACCATGTCGCGTAAACCAGTCAGTGAGCAGGCCGCTGGATAATACACCGGCAGTATTGCAGACCATGACCAGTGTGCCGAGATAAATACCGACTTCCTGTATTTCGAGATCGTAATTCCTGATGAGAAATGCCGGGGCCCAGGACATCAGTGCAAACAGGGCCAATGCCAGAAACCCAAAGCCGAGATAATGCGAAGCGAAGGTCTTCCTGTGCAGGGAAATATAGGACAGGACTGCACGAATGGAAAAACCCCGGGCCTGTGTGATACCCTTGCGTTCCGGATCACGTATGGTCAAATAAAACAGGGCCGCGATCAGAACGCCAGGCAACCCGACAATAAAAAAGGTCATTTGCCACGGTTTTACAATGCCGATAAGTGGCCATTCCACAACCCCAAAGTCACTGATATAGCCGATAACCGTGCCCCCTATCAGAAAGGCCAGGCCCGCTCCAATAAAAGAACCTGTGGAATAGATGCCGAGGGCCAGCCCCAGTCTGGACTTGGGAAAAGAATCGGTGATCATGGAGTAGGCTGCTGGAGAAAGAGCAGCTTCGCCTACGCCCACACCCATACGGGCGATAAAAAGTTGAGTAAAATTTTTCGTTGTGCCACAAAGTGCGGTGGCAATACTCCAGATGAAAATACCCGCTGATATAATCAATGGTCGCGACTTCGTATCAGCCAGACGCGCAATCGGTATGCCCATGGTGGCGTAAAACAGCGCGAAGGCAAGTCCGTGAATCAAACTGAATTGAGTATCCGATATTTGCAAATCAGCACGAATCGGTTCAATCAGCAAAGTAACAATCTGCCTGTCAATAAATGAAAAAATATAGGCCACCATACAAAGGAATACCATGTACCATGAATGGAAAAGAGACTGGTCGTCTTCATCTGCCACCCTCGCAGCTTCAACATTCTGCATTTATCAACCCCAAAGCGTTTTCTTATTGATTCAACATGGTATACATATATTTCAAGAGCGGGAAGAATTAATGGTTAAATGGGATTAACAATCCGTTTATGTAATGATGCATTCCTGAATAATGGAGAGAGCGGATGACATTGACAACACGGTTTACTGAACTGGTGGGCTGCATCGCACCTGTTCAAAGTGCGGGACTGGGAATGGCCTCACCAAAGCTGGCGGCAGCAGTGGCCGGGGCGGGGGGGCTCGGTATGTTGAGCGGGATCATGCTGACGGTGGATCAACTCGAAACAACGCTTGCCGAAGTGCAAACAAATACCGTAGGCCGTATTGGCGTGAATTTTTTGATTCCTTTTCTGGAATATGAGGCGGTCATTGATATCGCCGCACAATATTCCCGGGTTGTCGATTTTTTCTTTGGTGAGCCGGATGCGAAACTGGTGCAACGTGTACATAAAAAAGGTGCCCTGGCCGGCTGGCAGGTCGGTTCCGTTCAGGAAGCGCTCTCAGCCGTAGATGCCGGCTGTGATTTTGTAATATTACAGGGTGTGGAAGCAGGTGGGCATGTACGAGGGACGCGTGGTTTGATGACGATGATGGCAGATGTGCTTGATGTCATTACCTGTCCGGTTGTCGCAGCCGGTGGCATCGCCACACCCAGGGCCGTCGCCATGGCCCTGGCGGCGGGTGCCTCCGCCGTTCGCATCGGCACACGTTTTGTGGCGACACCGGAATCCGGTTATCACCCGGACTATATCAAGGCCCTGATCGAAGCGGAGGGTGAAGATACGGTGTATACAGAGCAATTCTCGGTGGGCTGGGAGGCGCCGCATCGGGTGCTGTCACAGTCAATCAGTGCAGCGGAAAATCTGCCGGAAGGCATCATTGGAGAAATCAGGGTCGGTGACAGGCAGGTGGATGTCCCTCGATTCAGTGTATTCAGTCCGATGTCCACAAGCAGCGGCAAGGTCAATGCCATGGCACAATATGCGGGCCAGGGTGTGGGTGCCGTCAGGGCCTGCGAACCGGCAGCGGATGTTCTTCGTCAACTGGTCGACGGTGCGGAATCGATATTGAATGCGGACCTCGATAGATTGACCGGCATGCTGGAATAGTGCAGAAATACGAAAGCCGTCGTCTGCTCCAATAGCGATATTCAGATCCTGCTTTATCCTGAATACACTATCCCTGTCAAACTACAACAACATATAGGTGCTGGTGATATGTGCTATCGGTTTTTCCGCTATGCCGCAATGAATATTGATCTCCCCGTAAACAATGGTTCTGCCCGGTTTAATGATGTTGGCATGCGCTATCAGGTCTTTATCTGCCGCCGGACGCAGAAAAGAAGATGACTGGGAGACGGTAGTCATCGGGACGAAGCCCTCAAAAATGGATGCGATGGCAAAGACCATCGCCGTATCGGCCACAGCCATAATGGCCTGACCGCATATGGTGCCGCCGCCCCGGTTAAGCCGCTCGGAAACCGGAATACGCAAAACGGCCTGACCACCAGCCACATTGTCAAAGCAGATGCCCAAATCCCGGACCCAGGGTGCGAAATGTTCCTCGAGTATCGTCTGTGCTGCCTCGGCAGAGATTTTTTGTTCTGTCATTTTTTAACTCCTCATTTACGCAGACAGATCCATGACGGGCGCAGGTCCCGGATCAAAACAGGCCAGACGTTATTTTACTGTATTTCAGTTCTCACTGAAAATCGTTTCAGAAAACCGGCCGGCATTCTGATTAAAAGGACACGAACAAATACAGGCAAAAATCGTCTATGCCATCAAAGCTGTTATCCTGGCCTGCGCCTGAGAGCCGTTACGCACCGGAAGGACGCCTATGACAACGATGGCACCCGTTGCGGGCAGGGCGTCGAGATTATTCATGTTTTCCACCTGATATTTATTTGCCCCCAACATGATATTGTGTACGGGGAAGCTCAGGTCATTCCCGGGATCGAGACTGAGCGTATCGATACCGATTCCGGCGACCTCTCTTTGCAACAATAGTTTTGCGGATGCCGCGGAGAAGCCGGGGAAGTGCAATACGCCTTCTTCGTCCTGATTGACATAGCCCTGAGGATCGGAAAACTTTTTATACCAGCCGGTATTCATCACCACCAGGCAACCTTTTCCAATCTGACCGTGATCCGCCTCCCATTTCACAATGTCTGCGACGGCTAATTGATAATCATCATTGGACTCGACTTTGTCCTGTACGTTAATGATCACGATGGGCACGATCAGTTGATCGAGCGGTAATTGATCGATTGTCCGCTTACCCTTGCCGGCGGCAAAATGTGAAGGTGAGTCCACATGAGTGCCGATATTCTCCCACAGCGTGAATTTATGCATACGATAGCCTTTATCGTAATCGGCCAGGCGTTCCATTTTGAACGGCTCCGTGCCCGGCCAGTACGGCATTCCCGTATACATCGGCTGGGTCAAATCCACCGCCCTGTTGGCATGAATTGTCATCTGTAAGGTTTCTGCACTGGCTGAACCGCACAGCATAAATACAGAAAAAAACACCAGGTGTATTATTTGTTTCATTCCAGACAACTGTTCGCGCCTATGATTTGACAATGCTTGCCGGGAAGCAGAGCTGTTGTGATTTTTTTGCTTCTATGCACTTAATACGAAAAGCCCAGTTTACGATAAATAAAAGACAGCAACCAGAGCGGGCCAATCAACAAAAACTGTACATCTTTGAAAAAGGAAGGACGCTTGCCTTCAAGCTGATGACCGATAAACTGGCCAACCCAGGCCAGTACAAATACGACAAGTGAGATCAGCCAAAGGGCTGTTTGCAAACCGGCAAGAAGCTCCAGTACCAGTATCATTGCAGCAGACACTATCAGCATCCCTGCCGCCAGAGACAGGGAAAGGAAAAAATAGTAAACCAGCGAAAAAAGAATGAGGACAACAGCCCAGTTGAAATGGAAAGGCAGATCAGAAAATCCGGGGGGAATGGATATTGACCGGAACAGGCCCAACAGGCTCAACATGATGAGCGGCACACAAAACCAGTGCAGTATTTTATTTATCCGGTTTTGATGACTCTCGTCATATTCGCTTAACCATTGCTCAATAGTTTTCATTACGCACTACCCTGGGTCGCCTCCACCTTGAACACAGTCCCGTCAACACCGACTACTTTGACTTTATCGCCTTTACGCATGTCTTCGCCCATGACCTTCCAGATGGAATCGTCCACCTTTATCTTGCCGGCACCATTGACAATGGCTTCTTCCAGCGTAAATACCCGACCGATATATTGTTCGCCACGGCGGTTCAAAGTGGGTTCGTCTGTCGCCGGTGGGTTATTTTTCAGGTAGTGCCTGTGGATAGCAAGACTGACAACGGCAAGAACGGTAAAGATGATGATCTGCACCATAAACGGCAGATCCGGTATCAACATCAGCAACAGTCCCATCACGCCTGCAGCGATACCCATCCACAAAAAAAAGACTGCCGGCAAGACGACCATCTCCAGAGTGATCAATACCACCGCTGCTATAAACCAGTGCCAGAATTCGATTTGTGTTATCCAGTCCATAATTCTAGATTCCGCTGCTTTGTTTATCCTTGTCGGATTCACCAAATGTCTCCTTGGCAATCTCGACAATACCACCCAGGGCGCCAATGACGTTGCCGGCTTCCAGCGGCATCAGTATTAACTTCTGGTTGGGCGCGGTCGCAATATCTTTCAGGGCATCCACATATTTTGTGGCCACAAAATAATTAATCGCCTGAATATTGCCCGAGGCAATGGCGTTGGAGACAACCGTCGTGGCCTTGGCCTCGGCCGCTGCCAGGCGCTCACGGGCCTCTGCTTCCCGAAAGGCGGCTTCCTTCTTCCCTTCGGCTTCGAGTATGGCCGCCCGCTTTTCACCATCCGCTTCCAGTATGGCTGCCTGTTTCAGACCCTCGGCTTCCAGGATGGCGGCACGTTTTTCCCGTTCGGCCTTCATTTGTCTGGCCATGGCATCCACCAGATCCCTGGGAGGACTGATATCTTTTATCTCAATACGGGTCATTTTAACGCCCCAGGGGACCGTAGCCTCGTCCACGACGGTCAGCAGCTGAGCGTTAATCGTATCGCGCTTTGACAGCAATTCGTCGAGATCCATCGACCCCATCACCGTACGAATATTGGTCATGGTCAGGTTCAGCGTGGCGTTGGACAGATCGTTTACTTCATAGGCCGCCTTGGCGGCATCCAGCACCTGAAAAAAGACCACACCGTCCACGGTCACCATGGCATTGTCCTTGGTAATGACCTCCTGTGAGGGCACATTCAGGACAGTCTCCATCATATTCATTTTTGCGCCGATAGCTTCGACTATGGGGATGATAAAGTGGAGGCCGGGTCGGAGGGTTTTGGTATAACGGCCAAAATGTTCAACGGTGAATTCATGGCCTTGCGGGACGATTACCGCTATCTTCACTAACAGAACGATGATAAAAACAATAATACCAAAGGATAAAATTTCTCCAATTCCCATAACGACGACCTCCTGATTAAATTAAACTAATAAAAGCGATGTTTACTTAAAAAACCTGATGGTATGGGGATAACGGAAATCGACACCATCATTGCTCTTGATGGAAGCAATAATAATCATGATTAATGCGTAAACACCGAGGATACCCAGCAGAAAAAATCCAATGACCACAAGACAGAGCAGCAACGCAACAAGATAGGCAATCGCCATGCTTAACTGGAAATTGATCGCCTCCTTGCCCTGCTCATCGACAAAGGCATACTCGTCCTTCTTTATCGCCCAGATAATCAGGGGAGCCAGGACATTACCAAGAGGAAAGAGGTAGCCGGAAAGGGCGGACAGATGACAAATCATTGCCCAGGTGCGTGCATCTTTATCGGGCATACTGTTGTTGCTCTGTACATCCTGGTTCATCGCTGCCACCTCATCGCTTATCCGTCACAGGCATCCATAATATATTATTCTCCGCTTTTCGCCTCCTGTTTCGGGCCTGGCGCTGCCCCTGTATTTTCTTCCGCTCCGGTACTTTCGGCCGGTGCGACTTTCGCCAGCCAGCCCTGTATACGTTTAAGCAGCACATCAAACACAGCGCTGAAATAATGATCGGCACCTTCAATGACCATCTGCCGGTACAGCTTGTTGCCATTCTTGCGCGAAGCCAGCCGACGATCATCCGCCTCACGCTTCACCTCCAGCATGTCACGACTGCCATAAATATCCAGCACCGGTATGTTGATGGATTCCAGTTGTTTCAGCAGTTTCAGTCTGGGGCTCAGAAACTGTTGCGCCTGCATACTGATACCGACAAAGGCCCTGACCTCTTTCAGTTACCCGCTGCCCAGAGCCCGGGCCGCAGCGGCTGCCCCGAAGCTGTGCCCGATAATCACTATATTGGAAAACTGCCACTCCCTTAATTGTTGCACTGCAGCCTGGAGGCGCTGTTTGGCATCGTCCAGGGTCTTCCCGTAATCAGCAACCGGATCAACTGGTGACAGGACCGGCAACTGTATGGACAGCGTGGCCCAGCCCGAAGCGGGGAACGCCCGGCGGAGTGGGTTCACCACTTCCGGCCAGTCCGGATGTCCTCCCATACCATGAAGGATAATAATGGCGCCTTTCGCCTGATCGCTGTCCGCTCCCCGGTACAGGGATAGAAACTCCCCGCCTTTGGTCTGCAGCCACAGCACTTCGGAGGCCGGTTTGCCTGCTGCCAATTGTTTGGCAATACGCTTTTCATAGCTGTCATTGTAGGCCAGGGTGCCGGCGGAACTGGACAACAGCAACAATAACAGTGTGAGATTTTTGAACATGGCATGATAATAGCGCACTATGCCAGGAGTTGGCGATGACGGGTCTGATCGGGTAAAGTGCGCAGCTCGTCGTTGCCTGCGTCCGGATATAATCCGTCAAGGGCCTGAACCGATACTGAACAAGATAATCCAATGCCTGAATACCTTATTGCACCATCCATTCTCTCTGCGGATATGGCCCGCCTGGGTGAAGACAGCGAAGCGGTCATCGCCGCCGGCGCCGACTGCATTCATGTGGATGTGATGGATAACCACTATGTGCCCAACCTGACCTTTGGCCCGATTGTTGTGCGGGCCTTACGTGATTTCGGTATAGAGGCAATAATCGATGTACATCTGATGATCAAACCGGTAGACCGGATCATCCCGGAATTCGCCGGGGCCGGTGCCGACTACATCACATTTCACCCTGAGGCCAGTGAGCATATTGATCGCTCATTGCAGCTGATACGCGAAAATGGCTGCAAATCCGGACTGGTATTTAATCCGGCCACCCCGCTGGATTATCTGCAACATGTCATCGACAAAGTCGATATGGTCTTGCTGATGTCGGTCAATCCCGGCTTTGGGGGGCAGAATTTTATTCCCGAAGCCTTGAAAAAATTACGACAGGCGCGGCAGATTATCGACGACAGCGGCCATGATATCCGGCTCGAAATCGATGGCGGCGTCAAGGTGGAAAATATTCGACAGATCGCCGAGGCCGGCGCCGACACCTTTGTTGCCGGATCGGCTGTCTTTGGCAGCCAGAACTACGGTGACACCATCCGTGCCATGCGCGCAGAGCTGTCCAGAGCAAAGTCCGGATAACACCGCTGTTGTAAGGGGGCACTACGAAGACTTTACGTAAACCGGAACTGGTGTTGTTTGATCTTGACGGTACGCTGATAGACACCGCCCCGGATCTGGCCTGGTCTATTGACGCCATGTTAGGGCAACTGGGCTTGCCCGTTTGTGGTGAGGACAAGGTACGTCGCTGGATCGGCAGCGGGATTGAAGGACTGCTGAGGCGCGCCGTGACAAATGATTTTGACGGTCAGCCGGAAACGGATTTGTATGACCGGGCCCTGTCCGTCTTTATGGAATATTATTTTGATAACCTGTCTGAGCGCAGCCGCGTTTATCCGGGTGTTAACGAGGCCCTGGCCTATCTGCAGGCAGGCGATTATCAAATCGGCTGTGTGACCAACAAGACAGGCCGCTTCACCGATAAGTTGCTGAAAGCAATGGGGCTTTACGATGAATTCGGCATCATCGTCAGTGGTGACACGCTGCCTGTAAAAAAACCTGATCCACAACCCCTGCTGCATGCCGCCGCGCATTTTTCCATCTCTGCCGATGCGGCCCTGATGGTGGGTGACTCGGTCACCGATATTAATGCGGCCCGTGCTGCCGGTTTCCAGATCCTGTGTGTGCCCTATGGCTATAATATGGGCCGGGACATTTATGATCTGCAACCTGATGCGGTTGTCGAAAGCCTCGCCGAGCTGGCAGATCTCATTTAGTGAGCATTGTCAGCGAGGCACAATTCCAGCAATTCGCGCAACAGGGATACAACCACATCCCGGTAACCCGCGAGATCCTGGCGGATCTGGAGACACCCTTGAGCGCTTATATGAAACTGGCGGCCGGACCACGCAGCTACCTGCTGGAATCGGTCCAGGGCGGCGAAAAGTGGGGGCGTTATTCCATGATCGGTCTATCTGCCAATACCGTCCTGCAGGTACGAGGTAAAAAAGTCACTGTAGACAGGGACAATAAGCGGGTGTCGGAAAAGCAAGTCAGCGATCCTCTGCTGGAGATATCCCGATTTCAAAAACAATATCGGGTACCTGATGTGGATGGTCTGCCTCGGTTTACGGGGGGTCTGGTGGGCTATTTCGGCTATGACTGTGTTGCCTACATCGAGCCGCGCCTGCAGGACCTGAACAAAAATGATCCACTGGACTGCCCGGACATCATGCTGCTGGTTTCCGATCGTGTCGTTGTCTTTGATAACCTCAGCGGTAAACTGCTGATGATCGTCCATGCTGATCCTGCTGAAAATGACGCCTATGCCCAGGCGCAGCATGATCTGGACCGCCTGACGGACAGGCTGCTGCATTCCAGTATTGCCAGCTCCGGCCTGGCAGATTCCAAGTTGGTGGGTGAAAGTGATTTTGTTTCAGGCTTCAGTCAGGAAAAATTTGAACAGGCGGTACGGGCTGTCAAGGACTACATCGTCGAAGGCGATGTTATGCAGGTCGTCCTGTCTCAACGTCTGTCCATTCCCTTCAAAGCCCCCCCGCTGAATCTGTACCGGGCCTTGCGCTGCACCAATCCTTCGCCCTACATGTTTTTCCTGGATTTCGGCGATTTCCAGGTCGTTGGCGCTTCACCGGAGGTACTGTCCCGGCTCGAAGACAATACCGTCACCGTCAGACCTATAGCCGGTACCCGGCCACGAGGTTCAACAAGGGCGGCAGATAAAGCGCTGGAGCAGGAACTACTGGCTGATCCGAAAGAGCTGGCGGAACATCTGATGCTGATTGATCTGGGTCGCAATGACCTTGGGCGCATTGCCGGCACGGGCACTGTCAAGGTCACGGAAAAAATGACCATCGAGCGCTATTCCCATGTCATGCACATCGTCTCCAACGTCGAAGGCGACTTGCAGCCGGGACACGATGCGATGGATGTGTTGCGCGCCACTTTCCCTGCCGGCACAGTATCCGGTGCCCCGAAAATCCGCGCCATGGAGATCATTAATGAACTGGAGCCGGTGAAACGCGGTGTGTATTCCGGTGCGGTCGGCTACCTGTCCTGGGTCGGCAATATGGACACAGCTATTGCCATTCGTACGGCGGTGATAAAAGATAACTGTTTACATATTCAGGCTGGTGCCGGAATCGTGGCGGATTCCGACCCGGGCCGGGAATGGGATGAGACGATGAACAAGGGCCGGGCTATCTTCCGTGCTGTTGCCATGGCGGAGAAGGGCCTGATCTGAATGGAAATGCCGAATTCCCGTACATTGGCATGTGATTGCCTTTCAGGAAGTTTTATTTCACCGGATAATATCGCCATGACCATGACGGGAAATTAATAACATGCTGCTTATGATCGACAATTATGATTCGTTCACCTACAACCTGGTGCAATATCTGGGTGAGTTGGGCGAAGATGTGCGGGTCTATCGCAATGATAAAATCTCCCTGCAACAGATTGAGGACCTGTCACCTGAGCGAATCGTTATTTCGCCCGGCCCCTGCACACCCAATGAGGCGGGGATCTCCATTGATGTGATTGAATATTTCAAAGAAAAACTGCCCCTGCTGGGGGTATGTCTGGGCCATCAAAGCATCGGCCAGGCCTTTGGCGGGCGCATTGTCCATGCGCAGGACATTATGCATGGCAAGACATCGGAGATTATCCATAATAACAGTGATGTGTTCAGCGGTATTGATATCCCCTTCACCGCCACCCGCTACCATTCTCTGGTCGTGGAAAAAGACTCCCTGCCGGATTGTCTGGAAATTACCGCATGGACTGAAAACGACGATGAAGAAGTAGATGAGATCATGGGATTACGTCATAAGGACTACCCGATTTACGGAGTGCAGTTTCATCCAGAATCCATTTTGACGTCCTTTGGTCACCAGCTCCTGCAAAACTTTCTCAAACAGTCTGTATAACAACTCCGGTCTGATAATTCGCCATGCACACTCAAAACGCGATTAAGCAGATACTGTCAGGACAGTCTTTGACGACGCAGGAGATGCAGGGCGTCATGCGCGAAATCATGCAGGGTCTGGCCACCCCGGCTCAGATAGGCGGCTTTCTGGTGGCCTTGCGTATGAAGGGTGAGAGCGTGGAAGAAATTGCCGCCGCCGCCGGTGTCATGCGTGATCTGTCAACCCGGGTGGAGCTGAAACATGCCCACCTTGTGGATATTGTCGGTACCGGCGGGGACGGCAGCAACACTTTTAACATCTCCACCACCTCCGCCTTTGTGGTCGCCGCCGCCGGTGCTCGCGTGGCCAAACACAACAACCGCTCTGTCTCCAGCCGCTCCGGCAGCGCCGATGTGCTGGAGGCCGCCGGTGTCAAACTTGATCTGAATTCCGTACAGGTGGCGGCCTGTGTCGAGACCATCGGCCTTGGCTTTATGTTTGCACCCTTGCACCACAGGGCCATGAAACATGCCGTAGGACCACGCAAAGAACTTGCTGTACGAACCTTGTTCAATCTTCTCGGTCCGCTCACAAATCCCGCCCGGGTACCGAATATGCTGATGGGCGTATTTGCGGCCTCATGGGTGCACCCGTTGGCGGAAGTGCTGCAGAAACTGGGGAGCAAACACGTCATGGTTGTACATTCTGAAGATGGCATGGATGAAATCAGTGTCTGTGCCCCGACCCATGTCGCCGAACTGCGGCAGGGAGAGATCAGCAATTACCGGATCAGCCCGGAAGATTTTGGTCTTGATCCAGGTGATCCGGAGGATATTATTGTCGGCAATGCGCAAGAAAGCCTGGAGATACTCAAAGCAGTGCTCGACAACCGAAGCGGGACAGCTAAAGATATAGTCGTGCTTAACGCCGGAGCGGCCATTTATACGGCCGGTGTGGTTGGGGATCTGGCCAGTGGTGTTGAAAAGGCGAAACAATGCATTGCCAACGGTGCAGCGAAACAAAAACTGAAAGAACTTGTCACATTTACCAACAGCCGAGAGGCAGACACCTGAATCAATCATCTCCGCCGTCGATAAACTGAATATTAATATAGTCAAACTCTCATGCAGGATACTCCGGACATACTACGACACATACTGCAACGCAAGTCGGAAGAAATTGCCGAGAGACAACTTAAAACTTCACTGGAAGAAATCATACAACGCAGCCAGGACGCTCCCGCAACACGCCCTTTTTATACAGCCATCAACCAGACCACCAGCGCGGGCAAAGCCGCCGTTATCGCTGAAATTAAAAAGGCCTCTCCCAGCAAAGGGCTCATCAGAAAGGACTTTGACCCGGCAAAGCTGGCCGTCAGTTTTGAACAGGGTGGCGCAAGCTGTCTGTCGGTCCTGACCGATGCGGATTTCTTTCAGGGCAGCGATGATGACCTGCGACAGGCGAAAGCCGCCTGCAAACTGCCCGTATTGCGCAAAGACTTTATCATCGATCCTTATCAGGTGTATGAGGCAAGAAGTATTGGCGCTGATTGCATTCTACTCATCGTTGCAGCACTACATGATGCCCAGATGCATGAACTGTTCCGTATTGCCGAAAAGCTTGGACTCGAGGTGCTCGTGGAAGTCCATAACAGGGAAGAACTGGAGCGCGCCCACGTACTGCGCAGTCCCCTGATTGGTATCAATAACCGCAACCTGCACACCTTTGAAACTTCGCTTGATACCACACTCGGTCTGTTAGCTGATATCTTCCCTGATCGCACTGTCGTGACTGAAAGCGGCATCCACAATAAAGACGATGTCGAACTCATGCGAAAAAACGGTGTCAGTGCCTTCCTCGTGGGCGAGGCCTTCATGAGCGCAGAGGATCCAGGAGAGAAACTGCGCCAATTATTTTTTCAATAAATTACTGATCGGAGAACCTTATGTCTTATATAAAATCAATACCGGAAAAAGAAGAAAGCGCTGCATCCGTGATGAGGCGTTATCCTGAGCAGGCTTTTCCTTTAGCCGACTTGACAGAGGAAGTTATGCGTACAGGTCAATGTCATTTTTCTGCAAAGGACCGGGAATTGATTGCCGCCTTTTCATCCGGCACCAACGCATGTACTTACTGCTTTAATACACATAAGGCCACCGCAGAAGCCTACGGTATCAGTGAAGACCTGTTGGGCGCTTTGCTGGATGATATTGACAGCAGTCCGGTCGACGACAGGCTCAAACCGATATTTCGTTATGTGAAAAAATTAACGGAAACACCTTCGAAAATACGCCAGGCCGATATTGATGCCATTTTTGAGGCAGGTTGGGATGAAAATGATTTTCACTATGTGGTGATGATCTGTGGGCTTTTTAATTTTTATAATCGATTGATGGATGGCTATGGTATAAAGAATACTGCCGAATACCGCCTGAAACGTGGCCGGATACTGGCTGACAGAGGTTACCGGCCGGCACCGGATGCGGTGAAATAATCTTTCCACAGGCCGAAACCCGACCTGATGTACGGGAAATCAAAACGGCTATTTAGAATTTCGGAAAGTCACTGCTGAGAAACCAGCGCTTGGCTTCATCGCTGTACCACCATTGCTGATCAATGACGAGTTTTTTCAGCGTGCCGTATTCATTGTGGTAGTACTGTATTTCCATTTTGACCGTAGCCTCGTCCAGGGCATCATTGACCGTCTTTTTCTTGATGGTATGACCCGTGACGCGAATGTATTCCAGTTGTGAGGAATCAATATCCGGACGTGTTCCGTCTTTGTGCATATGGTATTCCCTGGCACTGTCAAACCGGCCCCAGCGCAATGCGGCCACATATTCATCCATCGCTGTTGTCAGCCCATCTGCTTTTGTTCTCGTGCCGGCAGCGTTGCACGCCGCCAACATCAACACCAGGGTCAAGAGAGTAATTTGCTTCAGCATTATCCGGTTTTCCTGTTTATAGAGGTTCACAATTCCAGTCCGACCGACCACAAGGCCTGATCCTTCTGCTCGAAAGCGGCCCACAGATCGGCATAGCGTTCGCCCGATACCGGGTGTCTTAATTCGCCTGCCAACTCCGACAAAGGACATAAGACAAAGGCAAACATGGTGACATCTTCACGTGGTATCTGCAGACCATCTTCGTTGCAAACCAGATCATCATACAATAACAGATCCAGATCCAGTGTGCGCGAGGCATAACGTGGCCCCCCGCGTTGGCGTCCAAACTGATTTTCAATCGTATGCAACTTCTCCTGCAACGCTGCCGGTGCCAGTGTCGTCTCCATGCTGACGACCAGGTTATAAAAATTATCCCCGGCAAAACCGACTGCGCTGGATTCGTAAACAGTAGACGTGACAACATTGGCGAACTGATCACGCAAAACCCGGATACCGGCCCGCACATTGTCTTCGCGATCGATGTTGCTGCCGACACCGATGAATACCTGCGCCGGTTCAGTCACGCCGTCCCCGTTCTATAATAATACCCACATCTCGAACACCTCTCAGCGCTCCCTGTTTGTTCAAACGCAGACGACACCAGGGAAGTTTGAATTCATTCAACAATATTTCCGCTATTTTCTCCGCCAGTGTTTCCACCAGTTCAAACTCACTCTCACCGACGAAGGTAAACAGCCGTTTTGCCACGGCCTTGTAATTTATCGTATCTTCAATACTGTCAGTTCTGGCGGCTTTGCCAATGTCCGTACCCATCTCGATATCCAGGATAATCGTTTGCTTTGTTTGCCGTTCCCAGTCATAAATACCGATAACAGTATCAATTCGTAAATCATTCAGGTAAATAATATCCATGGTCTGTATTTTAGCAGTTGTGATCAGAGCCTCAGGTACGGTATATAAGTATGGTGTTTATCCCCTTGACTCCTGTAAGTATCTGAACTAGT
>JAJRTU010000032.1 GCA_024278135.1 Gammaproteobacteria bacterium | reverse complement strand
TCTGTACAAATTATAAGATCTGCCATCTCTTCATACAAAGGACCTCTTTTTTCCAGCAACTCATTTATTTTTGTCATACGATCTTCCGTATTCAGCAAGGGACGCGTTTTGTCTTTAACTGTTCGATCAAATAATTTTTGAGGCGAGGATTTAAGATAGACAATCCGGCCATTTTTTTGCAGGCATGTTCTGTTATCTTTGGAAAGCACAACACCGCCTCCGGTGGCAAGTACGATATCGTTCATGACGGCAAGCTCGCCAATCATTTTTGCCTCGCGCTGTCTGAAACCCTCTTCACCTTCAATCTCGAATATCAGCGCGATATCCACGCCGGTTCGTTTTTCTATTTCCCGATCTGAATCATAAAACGGCTTGCCCAGTCGGGCTGCCAGTTGACGACCTATAGTTGTTTTTCCTGAACCCATCGGCCCTATTATAAATATATTGCGCATCATATTAACTTGCATATTAGCAAGCAATTTGTAGTTTGTGTGCTTGCATCGGACAATTATTTACTTGCAAGGGAAAGAAACTGAAGCACTGCTGCGCATGCGGTGCAGAATACACAAATATCGTGGAATTCCGGGATGAATGGGAACCACTCCTGTGCCTGCATGGACGCAGGTATTTAGGAATTGCAGGACGCCTGCATGGATGGAGGAAATGCCGTGGGATTGTCTGGAACAATCCCGGCCCTGAACAACGCCGCTCCTGCGCATCCATGCGCCCGCGGCGTACCGTACATCCTGTACATAAAAAAAAAGATGTAGCCGAAGCTACATCTTTCTCGAGGGGCACCAAAGTAACTGTTTCTTAATTTTATATTTTTAGATCTTCTTTAATAATTTTTGGTGTAACGAATATCAGTAATTCCGTTCTTGAGTTTTCTATTCTGTTCTTCTTAAACAGGAAGCCCAATATGGGAAGCTCACTGAAAAACGGCACGCGATCCGTTGACCGTCTGTCCACCTGACTGTATACCCCGCCCAGAACAACTGTTTCACCATCATCAACCAGCACCTGTGTACGTACATTCCTGGTGTTAATCGGTGGTACACCAAGCACATCAGGAGAACCACGCGTATCCTGGTTCACGTTCAGATCCAGCAGCACTCGATTGTCCGGTGTAATTTGAGGCGTCACACGCAGAGCCAACACCGCCTTCTTGAATGAAACGGATGTCGCGCCGCTGGATGATGCTTCCTGAAAAGGTATTTCAACACCGGACTCAATCACCGCTTCGGTCTGATTGGAGGTAATCACTTTCGGGCTGGCAATATCCTCGCCACGACCTTCTGCCAACAGGGCGGAAAGCTCCAGTTGCAGTAAATAGGAACCTATCTTGCCCACTGCCAGACCGATACCCGATGTCGCGCCCGCCACCGGCAAATTCACGAGTAAATCGTCGACACCCCGATTAAATGCAGTCGCTCCACCGAAATCCCTGAAACCCGGCGCTGTGCCTCCCCCGGCTGCAAAAAACTCCCCGTTTGACTGGGCTTGTTGATCGCTGTGTTTGCTGTAACCAAACTGCACACCCAGATCCCGGGTGAAACTCTCATCCGCATTGACGATGCGTGACTCTATCATGACCTGCCTGATGGGAATATCCAGCTTCGACACCATGCCTCTGATGGCCTCCAGACTGCTGGCGACATCCTGAATAATCAGCGTATTGGTACGGTCATCAATTGAGACATTGCCTCTGTCTGAGAGCAAATTACTTTCACCCGATTGAATTAAACCCGCCAGATCCGCCGCCTTGGCATAATTTATTTGTACAAACTCGGTACGCAAGGGGGCCAGCTCTTCCACCTGTCGCGCTGACTCCAGCTCCAGTTTTTCTCTGGCGGCTATCTCTTCCTGCGGCCCTACCATCATGACATTTCCGGCCTGACGCATACCCAGACCCTTGGCCTTGAGAATAATATCGAGCGCCTGATCCCAGGGCACATTTTTCAAGCGCAAAGTTACATTACCGCCGACAGTGTCGCTGGCAACCAGATTCAAGCCGGTAAAATCTGCAATCAACTGCAGAACCGCCCGTACTTCAATATTCTGAAAATTCAGAGAAAGACGCTCACCCGTATAACCGAACTTTTTCTTCTTTACTTCTTCCTGTTCTTCTTTGGACAAGGGCCGTACTTCGATGGTAAACACATCTTCAGACTGATAGGCCAGATGATCATATTGCTCATTAATGGTGCTGATCAACATTCGGGTGCCGCCCGCGTAGGCAGATGTGTCCACTTCCTTGACCGGTGTCGCAAAATCAATAACATCCAGACGACGATCAAGCTCTGAAGGCAAATTAGTGGAAATAAAATCAACCACTATCTGTCCCGACTCCAGACCCAGGTTCACATTGATGGAAGGATCGGAGAGTTTCACAATGATTCGACCTTCTCCCCCGTCTCCCCGTCGAAAATCTATATTCTCTATGCTGGCGGTACCGGACGCAGCCCCTCCCGACTCGGCAGAGGACATATTATCCATTGAAGGAGTCCCTGCCCCCAATGTGACCAATACCAGATTACCCTGCAAGCGAATATCATATGAAGTGGAACTGACGAGATTCACTACGACACGAGTACGTCCGGCTGCTTCCACCGCCGCAACGCTATGTGCCATCCCGATACCGATGGTCTGACTCTTTTCTTTCAGATTCAGGCTCACGTTAGGTAAATCAATGGCAATCCTGGCCGGATTATCAATGGTGAAGTTAACCGGCTCTTCCTGCAGGGCTTCAGAAAACTGAAGAGTGAGTTGTACCTTATCTCCAGGCAAAGCTGAATAGCTGACATCATCCAGGCTGATATTTGCCATGACTGTCGCGCTGAAGAACACAGTACAGGTGAAGAAAACCATAACGGCTGATTTTGCAAGCCTGCCTGAAAAACCATCTATATTCCCGCGAAGCATCGTGATTGTTTTTGTATCAATCATATTATTGCTACCCCATAACATTTATTCTTCAACTAGCACTATTGCGGCCTGACGTTCTTCCCATCGACCATTGCTATCCTGAACGATTTCACGCAACTCGACCCTGTCTTCAAATATATTGATGATTTTGCCAACGTTACGCCCCATGTAATTACCTACTTTGACTCGATGCACAGTATTATCGGGATCATTGATGATGGCCCAATTTTCGTCAGCATTCTCCAACGTGCCTACCATTCGCAGACTGTCCAGTTCAAACTGTTCCAGTTCTTCACGATTGCGATTTTTTATTTCCGCCTCCATTTCCTTGGTCAAGCCAATATTCTCTTCCTTGAGCACTTCGTCACTCTGCCTTTTCTGGTAAAACGGTTCAAAAGGATCGCGCGAGTTTTGCCTGGCGGACTCATAGGCATAGGCCTCATACGGCTTCACTTCCGGAAGTGGTTCAATCCTGCCGCCCGGTCGCGTCAAGACATCCTGTGTCCACATATCCAAATCGCTGATGTCCCTGGAAACACAAGCACCCAGTACAAGCGACAGGGCCAGCAGGAGCAGATGGGGGTATAACCGGAAAACTTTATTTCTCATACCCTCAGCCCTCTTCCTCTTCTTCTTCGATGGCCCGATAAGTCTTGACCGTCGCAGACATCGACAAAATTGCAGGGTTTGCACCTTTTTGTATTTTAATGTCATGTGTTGTCACAATGCGTGGCAACGCAGCGAGCCCACTGACAAACTCGCCCATTTGATGATAGCTGCCCTTTACGACAATGCTGATGGGCAATTCCGCATAAAATTCAGTGGGTACTTCGGTTTTCGGTTGAAACAGCTCAAATTCCAGTCCGGCAGCGAGGCCCGTCTGTGAGATATCCACCAGCAAGCCGGCCACTTCGGTTTTATTGGGCAACTGTCTCAGCATATCACCGAAAGACTGCTCCATCTCTTTCATCTGTTCACGCAGGGGCACCAGATTGGCCACCTTTCTCTGCTTCGCCTCAAAAACAGTTTTATGCTCCTGCTCCTTTGCCTCAATTGCCGTCAGCTCTTCTATTTGCTTGCTCCAGTCAACTTTATACCCGGCCCCGATAAGCAGGATACAAAGCACTGCTGCTGCTGCGAGCTGAATAGGTAAAGGCCAGGTCCCCGGATTATTCTGATCCAGGTTTTTCAGATCATCTACAAAACTCATATATCTTCTTCCTCAGATGCCTTCGGAATCACCTGATTAAAACGCATTTTAAAACTGCTGATTCGCACATCGTTCTCATTCTTAACCTGGATAATGTCCAATTGCGGCAACTCCAGCCAATCTGACGATTCCAGCTTCCGCATGAACGAAGAGACTCGCGCATTCGATTGTGCCTCACCGTTGATGGTAATGACCTGTCCGTTTTGAGAGATGGCCGTCACACTCACGCCATCCGGCAAACTCCTGACAAGTTCATCAAAAAAGTGGACTATCAAGGGCCTGTTACCCTGCAATTGTTCAATAGCCCGCATCCTAGCCAGCAACTTCTCCTTATCGCTTTCCAGCTGTTTGATTTCTTCTATTTTTTTGTCCAGCAGGGAAATTTGATCTTCCAGATACTTATTGCGACTTTGCTGCGCTTCGATTCGCTGCGAAAAGTAAACGTGCACCCCAATTATTACTGCCGCAGCCAGCAATGCGCCGAAGCCCAGCATGACAAAAAATTCCTGTTGCTTCTCTTTGCGTTGCGCCTCGCGCCAGGGCAGCAGATTAATTTTTGCCATTATTCAGTTCCCCTCAAGGCCAAACCACAGGATATCATCAACGCGGGAGCATCGTTGGCCAGGGTTTGCGCCGGCACCCTGGACGACAGAGACATATTGGCAAAAGGGTTGGCTACAACGGTGGGAATGCCTATCTTCGACTCGATCAGCTCGGCGATACCGTCAATGGATGCGCAGCCGCCCGCCAGAATCAGATGATCAATATTGGTGATTGAACTGGATGAATAGAAAAACTGTTGCGCTCGACTGATCTGTTGCGCGATGGAATCCTTGAAAGGCTCCAGTACCTCCGGACCATAATTATCCGGCAAGCCGCCCTGCCTTTTGGCCAGGGCCGCCTCCTCATAAGACAGACCGTAGCGCCGCTGAATCTCCTCCGTAAGCTGCGCCCCGCCGAATTGCTGTTCGCGCGAGTAAATTATCTTGAGATTCTCCAGCACGCTGAATGTCGTCACCGATGAACCGACATCCGCGACGGCAATAATCTGATCCTCAACGCCGCCAAGTTGATCGTTGGCCAACATGGCAACGGTGTTTTCAAGAGCAAAGGCCTCCACATCAATCACTTTCACATCAAGGCCGCCGATCTCCAGCGTGGCAACACGTAAATCAACATTTTCACTCCGAGATGCCGCCAACAGAACATCAACCCTGTCCGGGTTGTCGGCTGACGGGCCTATCACTTCAAAATCCATCGCCACTTCTTCCAGAGGGAAAGGAATATATTGATCCGCCTCCACCTCAATCTGGTTCTCCAGATCGCTTTCCGTCAAGTCCGCCGGCATCGTAATCACCTTGGTAATCACCGACGAACCGGCGAC
>JAJRTU010000360.1 GCA_024278135.1 Gammaproteobacteria bacterium | reverse complement strand
TCAGGTCCTCGGTATATTCATCGGACTTGCCGGAATCGGCGTCATGGTGTCCCGGATGGACGTGCACGTTATCAGCGGTTTACAATTTAACAGTGGCGACTTCGTCACGCTGTTTGCCGTGCTGGGCTTCTCCATCTACGCCATTAATATTCGAAAAATTCCTGAAGATCTTGGCGCCGCGGTCTCATTGTTAGTCATCATTTTCTCAGGTTGTCTGAGCTTATTGCCTTTTTATATTGCTGAAACGTTTTTGTATCGTTCCGTTCCGCTGAATATGACTTCTGTCATGGCCATTTTGACACTGGCATTGACGATATCACTGTTTGGTATGCTTTTCTGGAATGAGGGCAATCGAATTCTCGGCCCGAGCCGGGCTGGTATGTTTATCAACCTGATTCCTGTTTTCACCGCCATCATGGCGATCACCTTCCTTGGCGAGAGGCTGTATTACTACCATCTGGGTGGTGCCGTCCTGATCAGCAGCGGTATTTACCTGGTGCTGAGAAAATAAAGGACAGGGTGCGCCGCGTCAGAATACCGGCCGGTTCAGATTTTCACGACCAGTAAATCCGCAAGTCGCCGGGTGGTGCTGCGCAAACGCACACTGATAATCCTCGCCAGGTTCAGTAATATTTTCACAGCAAGGTTGCTGTTCTTTTCCATCAGCTTGTTGAAATCCTCCGGCGTCATGACCAGTACAATGGAATCCTGCGCGGTGACCGCTGATGCTGACAGCGGCTGACCGTCAATCACACCCATTTCACCGATACAGGCGCCACTTTGAATCTCTGCGATCTTGACGTGTTCATTATGCGCGGCTTCCTTGAAGATATTCACGACACCTTCAACAATGATGCAAAGGCTGGCATTCTCTCCACCTTCCTTTAACAACATCGTGCCGGTCGGGGCTGAAAAGGCCTTGATCCATACGGCCAGCATGGCGATTTCATCGCGGTCAAGATCGCTGAAAAAACCGGACTGTTCGATAAGATCGTGGATGGTATCATGCACATCATCACTGTCGGCAAGCAGTGACAATTCCTGTTGTAACTCCAACGCCCTGGCAGGGCTGATATCAATCATAATTCGTTCTTGCTTTTGTACAGAAAAATGCCGAGTTTACACCATAATTCGCGGATCGCTATTCCCTGTTAAAAAGTATAATTCAGACCCATCCCGACAATAATTTTGTTCCTTGAACCGATGTCCTCGACGATGGGGCTGTCCGCTGCGGCTTTCAACAGATACTGATAACGCAACTGTCCGCTTAGTGACCAGTGTTTGTCAAGCTTGTAGGCACTGCTCAGGCTGAGAGAGACATCTCGCATACCGGATTTGGCGCGGTAGGGCGACAGACCGGAACGCCATGACTGAAAGGTGTCTATACCATAAAAGGTGTTCATATACTGCTGACTCGCCCATGTCGTCTCAACACTGAGGGAGAAAAGCGGATCCTGCCAGGGGATCCTGGACCCCAGTCTGGCGATCAACAAGGTGCCATGACCTTCGTTAAAAAAATCATGGCGCACTTCGGTTTTCAGGCGAATACCCTGAAAACGGTAATTGAGATAGGCACCGGTGGTGAAGGTGCGACTGATATCGCCCAAACCTTCCAGGCCATCGTTGTTGTCGCTGCGACCGCCGGTATAACGCACAAAGGTACCACCATAAAAATGTTCGCCCTTAAAGACCTGGACGCCCAGTTTACGTCCTTTTATAAACAGAAAGTCCTTCCAGACAATATGGATATTCGGTGCATAGCCCAGTTCATACTGATCAGAACCACGATATTCCGGTGCCAGACCGCCTATCACGCCGAGTCTGACCAACAGTGCTTTTTCGCTCACTTCATCGACCTGATGCTCCATATCAACAATCAATTCCATGCTTTCGGAGACATCGTCCCATACGCCGAAATCTTCCGTGTTCTGGGCGAAAACAGGCAGCACACAAAATATACAGGCCAGCAGAAAGCCATATAGCCTGAAGCGATAATAGTAAGCTGTTGATTTTATGTTGGTTTTAATCATAAGACGTGAATATTTTCGCTTCTTATGTAAAAGAAATCAATAAATTATAGTGATTTCATTTAGTTAACCAATCTATCTTATGTTGTTTATTACGCCAAGATACAAACCACAACAAATCAGCACATCGGTATTACATCCTGTCCGAACTCGCATGATCTTGCCATAGACGCATTTGAAACTCGCCGCCATCGGCAACCAGTGTCGCCTGGTAGTTTTCGTCTGTGTCGACTGTCGCCATGAACCACTTCGATACATGCTGCGGGTTCCAGCGGGTCGCCAGCATGACCGGGGCCTCGACAGGGTTGACGTTGACATCGAACTCACTTAAACCAAAGGCGATACCCTTGCCGACAGCTTTAACAAAGGCCTCCTTGCGGGTCCAGGTGGCAAAGAATGCCACTACGCGTTGCTCAGGCGGACAGCGCATCAGCGCTTCGAATTCGGCCCCGGAGAAAAAACGCCGGGCCAGTTTTTCATATTCCACTTCGGCGCGGATTTTTTCTATATCGATACCAATATTTCGATCGACGGAAATGGCAACCAGGGCCTGCCCGTGAGAGTGACTGACATTGAACGACACGGGCGCGTCGCCGGCGCTGCACGACAAATAAGGTTTCCTGCTGGCAGTGTAATCGAATTGAAATGTGCCGGGAGAGCGTTTCAGAACATGGGACAGTGCCTTTCTCAACAGACCTCGGGTAACAACATACTCTTCGTACTTGTCCGGGAAAGTGAATTTTGCCGCCCGCTCCCGTTCCTGCCGTGAGAGGGTGCCGGCATAGGCGGCAACATCCGACTTGGCCAGATCAATCCGACTTCGCCATACATCGATATAAGCCGTATCCAGTTGCAGATCCTCAGGTGGTTTACGCCAGGTCATCGTTGCCTTCCAGCGCCTCCTGCAGTCGTTGCATGCCTTCTTCGACACTGACGGTCGGCGCATATTGCAAATCCCGCCTGGCCGCAGTGATATCGTACCAGTGAGAGCAGGCGAGCTGGCGGGCAATAAAACGGGTCATCGGCGGCTCGGACTGTATATGCAAAAGCGCGTAGGTCTTTTCCAGTATGGCGCCGACAGCATAGGCCAGCCCGGGTGATACCGACTTCGTGACCGGCGCCATGCCTGCGGCAGCCAGTATGCTGTTGAGGATATCTGCCATTGCCATCGGTTCACCATTGCTGATGAAGTAGGCCTTGCCGGCACAGGGAGCATCGGGATGCAGGGCGTCCAGCGCCAGCAGGTGGGCAGACACTGCGTTGTCGATATAGGTGACATCGACAAGGTTTCGACTGTTGCCAAGCAGTCGCAGTGTGCCTTTTTTGGCCCGCGCAATCACACGCGGTACCAGATGCGGGTCGCCAGGTCCGAACAGCAGATGCGGCCGCAGCGCTACCGTGGCCAGTTCAGCGCTGTTTGCTGCCAGCACGCTCTGTTCGGCTTCGGCCTTGGTGCGCTGATAATGAGTCAAATAATGCGCCGGGAACGGGGTCGACTCGTCGATACCCTGTTCATCCCCGCCGGCAAACACAATGCTGGGGGAGCTGGTGTACACCAGTCGCTTGATCCCCAACCTCCGGCAGGCTTCAATTACGTTCAATGTGCCGCTGACATTGCTGCGGTGGTAATCCGCATAATCCCCCCACACGCCGGCCTTCGCTGCCGCATGTATAACCGCATCACAATGTTCGCCGGCCCCGATGACGGCATCCCGATCAGCAATATCCCCGCTGTAAACAGTGGCGCCGAGTTGTTCCAGCAGCGGATATTCTCCCCGTTGCAAGGTGGACACCGCGTCTCCTCGGGCACGCAGGGCCCGGACCAGAGCCCGGCCGAGAAAACCACCTGCACCGGTAACCAGTACCCGCATCAGCTTTGTTGTTGCGCCCATCTGGCGAGTTTGCCGCGGCCAATCTTCGCGTTATGGCGGATATCCACCGGAAAGGCCGGATGAATGAAGATTTTTTTAATCGCTGCTGTATGTGCATGACGGGCACCAATATCCAGCAGTTCCTGAATCAGCACTTTCTGATCGGTATGTCGACTGTCGCTTTCCAGTTCAACACACAGGGCGGGCTTGAGGAGTTCCGCTTCCCGCAGCGGCACCAATGCTGTTCGAAACACGCGCGCATGGGTATTGAACACCCCCTCACAACAGATCGTGTAATAGCTGGCCTCTTCCGTTTCAACACGTTCACTTTTACGCCCGCAAAACCACAGGCGACCCTGCTCGTCGAAATAACCCAGATCGCCCATGCGATGATAAAAGCCACCCTGCTCGTCCGCTATTTTCGCCAGTACATTGTCAGCACTGCGATTGTAATACGAGGCCGTGACCTGCGGACCCTGCACCACGATTTCGCCGATCTGTCCGGTTTCCAGCGCTTCCACATCACGCCAGGTGGCGATACGGCAATCCGTAATGCGGATGATCTTCACCGTCATCCCCTCGACAGGTCTGCCGACGCAAACACCCCTGCCTTCAGCGCTACGTTTCCCGGTCTCCCCGAGTACTTCCCGGCTGCCGATAGAGGCCACGGGCAAGGATTCTGTTGCTCCATAGGGCGTAAAAATTTCGACATCTTCTTCAAGCAGTTGGCTGAAACATTGCAATATCCGCGGCGATACCGGCGCACCGGCGGACAGCACCCGTCTCAGACTCGGCATACGCACGGCATGATCGATTCCCCACCGGCCAACCCGGTTCAGCAGCGCCGGTGATCCGAACATCGTCGTGGCCTTGAACGTATTGACCGCATCAATGATCCGGGCGGGATCAACACTGCCGGGACGGGTGAAGTCCATTTCAGGAATGATGGAGGTCATGCCCATGGCCGGTGCGAACAGGGCGAACAGGGGGAACGTCGCCAGATCAATTTCACCCGGCTGTATCTGATACAAAGCCTGCAGAGCCTGTACCTGTGCGGTGAAATTGGCGTGCGTATAGTTCACCCCTTTTGGTACGCCGGTACTGCCGCTGGTAAACAATATGGCGGCGCTGTCTTCGGGCGCTACCGTGTTCATGGCCGCTTTGTCCGATTCGGCGCCACTCCGGTACAGCGTCGCCAGATCGCACATGAACAAACCGAACAGCGGCCACGGTTCCACCACGACCCGGATCTTCAATGTATTTTTCGCCCATGCAAACAAGCCGGCGGCGACATGGGCCCGGCGAATGCCGATGAAGGCCTCGGGCTCCGCCTCGTCCAGACAACTGCCCAGATGCCGGATACCCATGCCCGGATCGACCGCGACCAGTACCGCTCCCACCTTGAACAGGGCGAATACGAGGGCGAAAAACTCAAGACCGGGTTTCACCATCAATACAGTCCGGGTGCCTTTGACAATACCGATTTCATGTAAACCCCGGGCGAGCATGTCACTGGCCTCGTTCAGTTCGTGGTAGGTATAACGTGGATAATCATGACCTTTCTTCTGGATGGCCACGGCCAGTGTTTCAGGCTGAAGTGAGGCCATCTGCGGCAAATAGGCGGCTATATTGGAATAGGGCATAGCAATAATTAAACCACAGGGCGGCCAGGGAACACAGAAACGAATATTGGCATGCACTCCTGGGCCTTCATGGCGCCTACTGACTTATCGGATTCTTTTCAAGAAACTGACGAATCAAAGGAATTACGTCCGCTGCGGCATCTTCCAGAATATAGTGCCCGGCATCTTCAAAGCGCTGTACCTGCGCTTGCGGAAAACGGCTTTCCCATTCATTCAGATAATGACCGTCAAAAACAAAATCCTGCAGCCCCCAGCAAATCAACATCGGCAACGTGGAAAAACGCTGCAGCGCCTTGTCCACCTGCTCAACGGCAGCATAGGCCTGATGCCCCGGCTGCAGGGGAATGGCCTCAACAAACTTCCTCACCGCAAGTCGGCTCTGCCAGCTGTTGTACGGTGCCAGATAGGCCGCGGCGACCTCGGCAGACATCGGCTGTCGGGTAACGCAATATTTGACGGCGCCACGACAAAAGGCATTCAGGCCCTGATTCAGTATCATGTTCAGCAGGGGGACACGACTCAGTGTCAATTGCCAGGGAACCCTTTTCCCCGCAGGAAGATGGAAAGCCGCTGTATTTAAAATCACCAGCCGTTTGATCTTGTCCGCATGGCGCATTGCATATCTCATCCCGATCATGCCTCCCCAGTCATGCAGGACAAGCGTGATGTTTTCCTTGACGCCCACTGTCTCCAACAGGGCTTCCAGATCATCCGCGCGTCTGTCCAGAGTAAATTCGTAGTCCTGTTCCCGGGGTTTTTCAGACAGGCCCATGCCAATGTGATCAGGAACAATACAACGGAAATCAGTCTGCAGGGCCAGCACCAGATGTCTGTAATAATACGACCAGCTGGGATTGCCATGCAGCATAACCAGCGGCGGCGACGCCTTCGGGCCTTCATCAAGGAAGTGCAGTTGCAGACCCCGGATACGGGTGTGCTGACCACGAAAGGGATAGTCGGGATAAAGCATGTATTGTTATTCGTTTCTAATCGGGCGGAAAAACGCAGATCTTGCCAAAGCGGTGCGGTACAGCAGGCGAAGCTATCACTTCACCGTTCCGCTACCACTCCCACCCGATCATCAGGCAGTTAAGACCACTGCCAATACCCAGAAAACCTACATAATCCCCGCGCTTGAGGAAGTTACGCTGATGCGCGATGGCCGCGGTCATCGGTAATGATACTGTGCCCATATTGCCGAGATATTTGAACGTGCTGTAATCCTTTTCCGGGGCAATACCCAACTCCTTCAGTATCGTATCCCGATGCCCTTCTCCCACCTGATGACATATGACTTTATCCACCTGGTCCCGGGCCCAGCCCATCTTTTTCAGAAAGGCGCCCCAGGTACCCACACCCAGTTTCGCACCGTGCTTTAAAACCGAAACGGAATCCGTGGACATAAATTCCGTCATCGCCGCCGGCAAAGATTCCGAGGGCATCAGGTTGGAAATCACCGGTGGCAGTTTTTCACTGGTCATGATCTCTTTCAGTGCCGTGGGAATGGCATCCGGCTGCAACACTTCATCCAGTGCTGTCATCAACTTGTCCGGTGAGAACATCAATTTACCCAGTTCCGCAGGGGTAAAAGTAATCCCCCATCGACACAGACGATGATGCTCGGGCGCACTGCGTGTGGCCTCGCCAACCAGACGATGGGAACTGTCGTTATCAAAAGAACCGTCGGTCAGTAATACCGCCGCCGCACCCGAACCACCGGTCAGCGTCGCCAGAGAAGAACTGAACATCTCCATCGACTTCTCCTGCACCATGCGTTCGATCATCGTCTCGACAATCTCCCTGGCCGATTCACAGGACACAACCATACCGGCCCGGATCTGACCCAGCTCGATACGATTGGCGATATCGATAATACCGTTCAGCGTCCCCAGACAGGCATTGGAGATATCGTAGATATAGGCATCGGTACGTATGCCGATTTTGTCGGCGACAGCACAGGCAGTGGCGGGTTCATAGTTTTCCCGGCACACGCCGGAATAAATCAATACGCCGATATCCTCCGGCTCGACATTAGACTGGGCGATGGCCTTGCGTGCCGCCGCTGCCGCGCCATCGGACAAGGCATGCCCGGCATCCCACCAACGCCGTTCGCTGATGCCGGTCAACGCCTCTAACTGCCCGGGGGCGATATGCAGAGCGTCATACATCGGCATCAGGCGCTGCTCCAGATCATCTGAGGTGATGACTTCGGAAGGGAGCTCATAACCGATTGACTCCATTTGAACCTTGCGATATCTCATGGGATCGTCATTCTAAGGGCAAAATCCTGCATCTGATAGATAATTCTGCCATCCACACTCAAAAACCCATCAGCTTTCAGCTGTTTTTCTTCATCAAGGACCTCGGTAATCACGGCCTGCACGGTGACTCTTTCGTCCGTGGGCAGTATCTGGCCCCGGTAAAGCCAGCTATGCGTCTGCCCCAATGCCATGCACTGAAACGCGTTTCTGCTCCCGCCATGACCCTCACCCCAGCGATCATGGGCCACAATTTTGAGTAATTGCATGAAAGACTCCAGCCCCAGCGACCCCGGCCACACCGGATCCTGGTGGAAGTGCGCCCTGAAAAACCAGGCATCCGGATTGACTTCAACCGTACCGCGTATGAAACCCAGCCCCGAAGGCCCGCCTGCCCGATCGAAACAATCTATGTGATGTACCATGCGCATTTGCTGATCGGGATAGGGCGCCACGTCAGGATAGGCAAACTGCAGGGCCCGCGCTTTTTCGATTGCCCCCGGCTCGTAGGGCTCCACATCTCGAATGCCCACCTGATCGGCCAGTGCCGCTTTGGAAAAGAAGCCGAAGTAGGTATCACCGACATACACCACCGCCTGCTCAGTGCGCACTTCGAAATCATAATTCTGGATGATCATGCCGCCGGAATGTGCCACATTGGTCAGCTTGATTTTTGTTGTCAAGGTGCCGGTCTCCGGCCCGAGGGCCTGACATTGGGTCGCCTTGCCCCCCAGGTTCCGGAACGACATATCGACCTCACTGTGAAGCGCCGAACCCAGATAGGCCGCCAGCCAGCCGCAGGGTTGCAGGGCAATTTCCAGCAACACCGAAAACGGCATACTGCGCTGTCTGTCCGCAGCAAAATACCAGGCGTCCTCCGGAACATCATACTGGCCCTCGATGACAGCACCGGCCTGCAATTCCCACGGTTTGCAGTCCCGGATGCTAATAATGCGATCAAGAAATTGAAAAGGCGGTCCCGGCAGGCGGGCAATGACACGTTCCCGATCGAATATGCGATATTTGTCACCAAAGGCCCGGGAAGGATCACCCACCGCAAAGGCGTGGATGGAAGCGTAATCAAACAAGGACTGCGAAGATCGGGCGGCCACGGCCGAGGGCTGCCGCTTCCCGGCCCAGATGGCATCTATTCTTTGTTTGCTGAGCCCGCTCAGTTGCAATGACATATTCGTCATCTGCACAATGGGCCTGCCATCACCGTACATCAGGGCGTCGGCGATAACATAGGGGCTCTGGTCGTCGCTGTAGCCGATTTCCTTCAGGCTGATTTCGTACTGCACCTTTTTCGTGTCGGCCAGTACCTGACCCCGGCATTTTAACTGGCTGGAGACGCCAATAACGGGTTCGTAAACAAACTCATCGGCCTCACCCACCCAGCCCATCCGCAGCAGATACACACGCAAGGTATGCAGGCAGCATTCATACATCAGCGTCCCGGGCATAACCTGATCATCGACGAAATGACAGGTGAGAAACCAGTCATGCGGATGAATATCCGCTTCGCCGGTAATCATGCCCAGGCCGAAACGGCCGCCCTCCGGCTCCAGCGCAACAATACGATGCACCAGCGTCATCCTGCCACCGGGCAAACCGGCCGGTTCCGTCAGCGGAAGCCCGGCAAAGGCCGCACCGAAACAAGCCGCCAGATCACCGCTCCGCAGGGCATGGATCTGCTGATCATCATAGGATTCCCGCCCCATCGGCAGCGGATCCTGCCAGTCCTCCGCGCGTTTGCCGCTCATACTTTGTCTTTCCAGAGAGTTCAGTACGATGCCTCTACCTGCATCCAGTTCGGCCTGGGTGAAAAATCCCGCACAACCATTGCGCATCGTAATCAGGGGCTGACCGTTCACGCTGCCATCGAAGTGAAAACGGAATAGCCAGGTGGTATCCTGACGGAAGAAATGATCGATGCAAATATCGTAACGGATAACTTGACCGGTCTCGGGCAAGGGGCCATGAAAACAAATTTCAGCATCCAGCAAACGATAAACAGCCTGGCCCTTCGTTTCAAGATCGATACCCAGATAGGCTGACAAAAACAAATCCGCCTGACCCGCCTCGACAGCGATACAGGTGGGGATACGACCGGCGTCCAGATACCAGGCATCACGATGTACCTCATGCTCGGTAACAACACGGCCATGGCTCATCGAGCAAGCCTCCCCCTCAACTTCAATAATACGATCAACCAGCATCAAGGGTTCATCCGGCAACCTGACCCGGGTCGGGTAAGTATCCGCTTCGATAAATTGCTCACCCAGCATCTTGCCTACGGAACCGACAGCAAATTCCATACACATGTCCCGATCAAAAGCGGGTATCTGCGCATTTTCTGTCGGCTCCGCTTCAAGCGGGAACCCGGGCGCCGGGGATCCCGGCAGCGATTGCAACAGAGACATCTGCAGGGACAGTACCTCGCTCATGGTGTCGGCAATGCCGTTCGATACCTGCAAAAAGGCCTGCTGCGCTTCGGCCCTGGCGAGATCACCTGCCGCCATTTGTTCTATCATGGCCGCCATCGGATCAGCCCGCTGAACACTGGCGGGATGGGCGATGACATCGGCCATCCTGCCTGCTTCTTTTTCCGTTTCATCGCCCGCTTTTATTGCCTGTTCAGGCAGGGGAACAGCAAAGGTTTTCCTGCCCACAGCTACGATAATCTTGTTGTGTTCAGCGTAAGCATCCACGACGCTTTGATTTTCATAGAGCGAAGCCAGATCAAGCGGGACACGCTCTGTGTTCAGTTGTGCCAGGATGCGTAG
>JAJRTU010000359.1 GCA_024278135.1 Gammaproteobacteria bacterium | reverse complement strand
TTTTTGGCACTGGGTTGGCTGGGCATGCAACCCGCCACAACCGTCTACACCTGGATAGCACGATTCTTTACAGCGGTTTATTTTCTTTTCTTCATTCTGATGCCAATTTACACCAGCAATGACAATGACAAACCGGTACCGGAAAGGGTGACATCATGAGTATACGACTGTTTTTACTGTTGGTGGGGGTAATCCTTTGCAGTCCTGCATTGACTGCATCGGAAGCTCAGGGCTTAATGCACGCCAATACCGATCTGTCGGATCAGGATTCCTTGCAGCGTGGCGCGGGTACGTTCGTCAATTATTGTCTTAGTTGCCATGCCGCCGCCTACATGCGTTTTAATCGCCTCGGCAAGGATCTGGGTATCAGCGACGATGTATTGAAAAATAATCTGATGTTTGGTACCCAAAAGACCGGTTCGACCATGACGATTGCCATGACCAGGGAGGATGCCAAACAGTATTTCGGTGGTGCCATACCGCCGGATCTGTCGGTAATAGCACGTTCCCGTGGCGTAGACTGGCTTTATACCTATTTTATGACCTTCTATCGTGATCCTTCCCGTCCGCTGGGGGTAAATAATCTGACTTTCAAGGATGTGGGTATGCCGCATGTTTTGTGGGAGTTGCAGGGATGGCAGCAACCGGTATACGAAGAGGAAAAGCATGCCGATGGCAGAATCACGAAAAAAATATTGCATCTGGAACGGGAAACGGGCGGCTTGCAAACGCCTGAAGAATATGCAGGGACAGTCCGGGATCTGGTCAATTTTATGGATTATCTGGGTGAGCCAATCAAACTCAAGCGACAGCAGATTGGATTCTGGGTGATCTTTTATCTTCTGTTCATCTTGCTGCCTGTCGTTTATCTGCTGAAAAAGGAATATTGGAAAGATATACATTGAGTTGATTCTTGGCTCTTATTCACACAACTGTTATTTAGCAGTTAATATAGGGGGTTTTTATGGTGAGTGTAGCCAACAGGCGCTCAGTAATGGTGTTGTATTCGGATACCACCAGTCCGATAGGACATGGTGTCCGTATTGTATTGGCAGAAAAGGATATTAATGTTGAGATCAATTACATAAGTGATGAGCAGCGTCCGGAAGAGTTGAATGATCTGAATCCCTACAATTCTGTTTTGACTCTGATAGACAGAGATCTGGTTTTGTATGATGCGCAGATAATTATGGAATATCTGGATGAGCGCTTTCCTCACCCTCCACTCATGCCGGTTGATCCGGTGAGTCGTGCCAGTAATCGGCAGTTACGTTTTCGGGTCTTTACTGATCTGTATTCCTTGCTGGATGATATTGAGAGTGAAGATGAGCTTGCCGCCGCCAATGCCAGAAAGAGCTTACGGGATAATCTAACGGCAATCGCGCCGGCCTTTGTTCAAAAACCCTACTTCATGTCGGATGAATACACACTCATTGATTGTTTGATGGCTCCTCTGCTGTGGCGCATTGATCACTACGCTGTAAAACTACCCGCATCGGCCAAAATTCTTGATCAATATGCCGAAAGTCTGTTCGAGCGTGAAGCCTTCAAGATTAGTATGTCTGACACTGAAAGAGAATTACATCTCTAGGTATTCTTTCACTTCCATTTTGAACATGTCCCCCGCTTTGATATTGATAACGGATTCATGACCTCAACCCGCCCCTATCTACTGCGCGCTCTGTATGACTGGATCGTGGATAATGATATGACACCTCATGTGCTGGTCGATGCCACAGCCGAGTATGTCGAAGTACCACGACAGTATGTCGAGGATGACAAGATAGTGTTGAATATCGCAACTGATGCAGTACGTGATCTTGAGATAGGCAGCGAATTCCTCAGTTTTAATGCACGTTTTGCCGGTAAGCCGCAAAATATACTCACACCCATTAAGGCGGTATTGGCGATCTATGCCAGGGAAAACGGTAAAGGTATGTTATTTCCTGAGGAAGAGACTGATACGGGATATGGCACAGATCCAGGCGGTCCCACTGAACCATCTGCCCCCTTAAAGAAGCCTCATCTGAAAATCATCAAGTGATGAAGAAGTATTCAGGCGACCGTGACGAGGGGCGGTTTGTCATGTCGTCGTCCCGCCATCATCAGTGTCTCAGGGTGCGGTGTCGCTGTATTGAAATAGTCTGACTACCTTCTGTACTCCTCCTGTTTGACGGGCGATTTCGGTTGCTTTGTCTGCATCCTTCCGGTTCAGCAGACCCATCAGGTAGACCACACCATTTTCTGTTACGACCTTGACATGGGAGCCATCAAGGTTTTTTTCCACAATCAGTTTGGTTTTAACCTTTGTGGTAATCAAGGTATCACCACTGCGTGACATCAGTGAACTGGGACCGGCAATGCTGATCTCATTGTGTACATGGCTGACCTTGGGGATGTTTCTGACAATGTCAATGGCACGTTGTCGCAAGGCTTCAGTTGGCGCTTCGCCGCTGACCAGTACGATGGTATTGAAACTGGTGACATTAAGATGTGTTTGTTTATTGATTTCCTTGTCATCAACAAAGGCTTTCAGGCTTTTCAATTCAATGGCCTCGTCCTCTATGAAGGTTCCGGTAGTCCGCCGATCACGGGCAACATTGGCGCCGGTAGCGGCTCCACCGACTACAACGGCAGCGCAACCGCCCAGCAGTGTCATGATACCGAGCAGTGTAAATAATATTATATTTTTCATAACTATGTCTCCAATCCGAGCAAGCGACGATCAATAAGATCGCAAATTGAATGGATGATCATTAAGTGTACTTCCTGAATTCTCGCGGTAGACCAACTGGGAACGCGTATCTCGACATCATTTTCCCGTATCAGATCCGCTATTTGCCCTCCCTCCCTTCCTGTCAGGGCGACCACCCGCATGTCTCTGTCGTGTGCAGCATCAATGGCATGTACAATATTATGAGAGTCGCCACTGGTCGTGATGGCCAGCAGAGCATCACCGGGTTGCCCCAGTGCTCTGATCTGTTTTGAAAAAATATCAGCAAATTGATAATCATTGGCGATGGAAGTGAGCGTGGAAGAGTCCGTTGTCAACGCAAAAGCAGGCAGGCCGGGTCTTTCCATTTCAAAGCGATTCAGCATTTCTGAAGAAAAGTGTTGTGCATCCGCAGCGGAACCTCCATTACCGCAACTAAGTATCTTGCCATCATTGAGCAAACAATTGCTTGTCAGTTCAGCAGCAGCGGCGACAGGGGCAGCCAGTTGTTCGCTCGCTTCCGTTTTGAGTCGAATACTTTCATTAAAATTTTCTATAACGCGTTGAACCGGGTCCATGAATATTCAGTTATCTGTTGTTTATTTTTCGATTATGCATCAAATGCATTTTTTATCCACTCGATATTCGCCTTATCCATCGGGCCGCTCAGAGAGATGACATCAAAACGATAATAGCGGGTTCCGCTTTTATCCGTATGTTGCAAATAGTGCTGACTGGTGCGAATGATATGGTTTTGCTTGCGCCTATCAATCGTTTCTACGGGATGCAGAATATTATTATGCGTGCGTGCCCGGACTTCGACAAATACGGTGGTATCTTTGTCCAGCATAATCAGATCGATTTCTCCCTGGCGAGAGCGATAGTTGCGGGTAATGGGTACCAGGCCTTCAGCCGTTAAAAAATCCAGCGCCTTGTCTTCAGCTAGTCTACCCTTGTCGGTAGTCGTACTCAATTTCACCTTGAAAGACTGGGCAAGCCGTTAACAAACCTCGCCCACAGCAGTTTGCGTTGTATCCGACCGGAGTCGGTCATATACAAATCACCTGTTTCACCGTGGTAAACAGCGGTATTTTGCAGTGATAATTTGCCGATATTGGGGATTATGCGATAAGCATCAACACCAAGAGCATATAAACGCCTGTAGTTCGATGTATCAGTCGACCAGTTGCGTTTCAGCGTCAAATTAATGGGAGACGACATACGCTCCGGTTCCAGCAGGGCCGGCATATCCGTAAAAAGAATGCCATTCATGTCACTGTCCGCCTGTCTGTTTTCAATTCCGCTATAGGCATGTGATGAAGAGTAAACCGGAATATTTGTGGCCAGATAAAATCGAAATTGCGGCACGATCTGTCGAGCAGACAAGGGGAAAGCGGCCATGAATATCATGTCCGCATCCTCGCGTAGTCGTGGTTCACTTTTCAGGCTGCGGTTTAATTTCCGTCGCAGTTTACTGGCCCGCAATTGACTGCTGTCGATATTGAGCAGCTTTTTTACCGGCGTGGAATAATCCCGGGATCGTTGATCGTAACTGACGTATTCAAGCACCTTGCCGCCCAGGGCATTCCAGGTTTCGCCAAACGCTTCGGCAAGACGCAAGCCCCAGTTGTTATTGGGGGTGATAACCAGGGCCTTGTTATGACCGTCAAAGATGGCCTTTTCGGCTGCCTGACGGGCTTCATCTTCAGGTGATAAACCGAACTGGATTAACAGCGGAATTTGTTGTGCGCCAGATTGATGGGATTCCGAATTGACCTGTTCACCATGATTAAGTGCAAGTGTCGTGACCTTGGCCGTGGCGCTTTGCAGCAAAGTATCGACGGCCCGCTTCTCCAGTGGTCCCACTATAAAATCAGCACCATCACTTACTGCCTGACGGTAGACTCTTTCTATGTTCAACGCTGTGGCACTGTAAATACTGATCCTGGGCTTGTCATCCTGCTCACTGTACCAGGCCGCGAGAAAACCATCACGTATGGCATGGGCCGCATTTTCATACTGGCCTGTCAAAGGCAGCAGGATAGCAATATGCTGCGGTTTCAATACAGCCTTGTTACTTAAGGCCAGTATCTCACGGGTGATGGTGGGTGTGGCGGCATGATCGGGATACTGTTCAATCCAGCTGTTGAGTGCCTGCTCCAGCACGCCGGGCTTGAACAACATGGTTTGATTGATGATGGCAAGCTCCATCCATGCTCTTATTGACTCGGAACCCGTGCTGCGTAATTCGCGTAACACCGGGAGTTTGATGCGGTTCAGATCTTCCCAAATGCTTTGGATGTTTGTCTGCCGTTCCCCCGGGTCAAGCAGAAAGCGATCCAGTTGAATCCGTTGCTCAACAGCATTGATAAAGTTGATCGCCAGCTCATAGGCTTTCGACTTTGTCCTGTGCCAGGCTATTTTCAGATCTTCCGGGGTTCCCGGTTTTGGCGGAGTGCTGAGCAGGGACAGTGCGCTTTGTGCCTGATTTTTAATAAGAGCAATGCGTGACAGCAAAATTGTTTTATACAGCTTGTCATCGAATTCACCCGTCTCGACGTACTGCAAAATATCCGTTGCCTGCTCCGTGTCACCGGCGCGAATAAGACTATCCGCGGTTCGTAACTGGTAGAAAACGGCCTGCTCCGGGTAGAGCCTGGCCAGCCGAGTATACTCGTCCGCCGCCGCCAGGTAATTCCCTGCTACAATCAACTGCTGTGCCTGTGCTTCAGCATTGGCTGCATTGGCGACCTGCTTTGTTGCTGACGGACTGCAAGCCTGGAAGAAAAGGGCAAGCACCAGGTAACAGAGTACTATTCGCATTGACGAGTTCTGAGTATGATTAATTGTTCGGCCGGGACGATGACCGAAAACAGTGGTCGTGGCGAGCGTAAGATTGTTTGCGTCAGTTTTTGTGTTCATTTGGGGTGAATAGTGGTTCTCATTAACGAAAATGATCACAAAACCCGGCCCAACAGGCCCGGTTGCGACAGATCATTCTACTCCCGATCGGCCTCCTAGCCTAACCAAGTGGAGTTTACTGTGTCAAATCAATCAGGGGTGTTATACGTTGTGGCGACGCCAATAGGCAATCTGGAAGATATAACGGGACGGGCCCGGCGCTTACTGGCAGAGGTTGATCTCATCGCTGCCGAAGATACCCGTCACAGCAGAAAATTACTGCAGCATCTGGGCGTCGATACACCAATGTGCGCCTATCACGATCACAACGAGCATGCCGCAGCAACAGGTATCGTTAAGAAAATCATGCAGGGTGGAGATGTTGCTCTGATCTCCGACGCGGGTACACCGCTGATTCATGATCCCGGCTATGAACTGGTGAAACAGGCGCATCAGCTTGGCATCAAGGTCGTGCCTGTCCCCGGGGCATCAGCAGTCATTACTGCCCTGTCTGTGTCGGGTCTGCCCACGGATCGTTTCGTTTTTGAGGGATTTTTACCTGAAAAGCAGATGGCCAGACGCAGGCGTTTACAGGATTTGGCACGACAGTCCCGTACGCTGGTGTTCTACGAGGCGCCCCACCGGATACTGTCGTTCATGCAGGACAGTGTGGCGGCATTTGGGGCGGATCGTCGAGCCTGCCTTGCCCGAGAACTCAGCAAATATTACGAAACAGTCCGGAACGATACGCTGGCGAAACTATGTCAATGCCTGCACAGTGAACAGATCCCCTGCAAGGGCGAATTTGTTATTGTTGTACAGGGCAATACCAAAGTGCAGGGGCCGGAAGAACAGGAAGCTGTACGCATACTGAAAATACTTCTGCAAGCCGGCCCGCTTAAACAGGCTGCGGCGCTCACTGCTGAGATTACCGGCCTGAAAAAAAACGAACTCTACAAACTTGCCTTGGATCTGAAGGAGAAGTAGGGGGTATCGACAGACTTCCCTGCCTTTAATTCTCCGACCTGGTGCAGTTTGGCGATTTTTCTAAATATAGTGGCATTAACACTGTATTTTTAGTAGCTTGGCGTCCGGGAAGTCGGCCGGGTAATCGCTGTCGTTTATCGATAGAGGAAAGTCCGGGCTCCACAGGACAGGGTGCCAGGTAACGCCTGGGCGGCGTGAGTCGACGGAAAGTGCCACAGAAAATATACCGCCCCGTTTACGGGGTAAGGGTGAAATGGTGTGGTAAGAGCACACCGCGCTGGTGGTAACACCAGTGGCAGGGTAAACCCCATCCGGAGCAAGACCAAATAGGAACCCGCACAGGTGTGGTCCGCACCGGGTTCGGGTAGGTCGCTTGAGGCTTGCGGTGACGCAGGTCCCAGATGAATGATTACCACTGATGATGTCTATCGTCAGAACAGAACCCGGCTTACAGGCCGACTTCCCCTTTATCAATGCGGGTGTGCTTTGGCAAGTCCCTGATGGCTCTGTCTAAGGCCCGGGAAAA
>JAJRTU010000358.1 GCA_024278135.1 Gammaproteobacteria bacterium | reverse complement strand
TCAGGTCATTGACGGAAACGCGTTACGCACAGGAATTAACCGACTGGCAGGGTATGCTGGCCGGCTGGGAGCAATGTCTGTCACAACTGGCTGGTGATTTTCGACAGGGTAAGGCCGCTGTCGATCCGAAGAATGCCAACAGCTGCCGATATTGTGATCTACATGCCTTATGCCGTGTTTATGAAAAGACAAGTACGCTTGTTTTTGATACGGAGAAAACAGGCCGGAACCATGAATGATCCTGTCGATCTGAAACAGCGGCGCTGTGCACTGGAGCCGCAGACCTCCTTTATTATCCAGGCCCCGGCAGGTTCCGGTAAAACAGAATTGCTGATTCAACGTTATTTGCGGATCCTGGCGATTGTCAATGCACCGGAAGAAATTATCGCCATCACCTTCACCCGCAAGGCCGCGGCGGAGATGCGAGAGCGTATTATCCATGCCCTGGATGAGGTGGCGAATCATCGGTCGGCGAAGGATGCGGCGTCTGAGCTTACTCATGAACTGGCGGCAGCCGTTATCGCCCGGGACAAAAAACAAGCCTGGCAACTGCTGGACAATCCCGGGCGCCTGCGCATACAAACCATTGATTCTCTGACGGCCTCACTGACTCGGCAGATGCCCATCCTGTCCCGTTTTGGCGCCCAGCCGGAAACGATTGAAGATGCCGGTGAATTGTACCAGGAGGCGGCTGCCGCTACGCTGGCCGAACTGGACAGTGCCGGGCATTGGTCAGACGCTATTGCCTTGTTATTAGCACATCTCGACAATGATCTGCCACGGCTCAGGAATATGCTGGCGAGTATGCTGGCACGTCGCGACCAGTGGTTGCGTCACATTCCAAAACAACATCAACGAGAGGAGCTGGAAGCCGCTCTTGCCCACCTGGTGGCCTCAGTACTGGAACAGATACAGCAGCGCCTGCCGGAACACTACCGGGAAGAACTGGTGGCGCTGTCAGCTTTTGCGGCTGCCAATCTGCATGATGATGGAAGCGATTCGATAATTACCCGCTGTCTGGGCATTGAAAAGATGCCGGGCAGCGAGGCGACCGATCTGGAACGTTGGCAGGCGATGGTGAGTTTGCTGTTTACACAAAATGACAGTTGGCGAAAATCAGCCAATGTAAAACTGGGCTTTCCGGCGGCATCGGGGAACAAGGCTGAGAGTGAAACCCGCAAGGCCATGAAGACGCGTTTCGCCGCATTGATAGCTAATTTGTCTGCCGAGCAGGGGCTGGCCAGACAACTTCTGGAAATAAAATACCTGCCACCGATACACTACAGCGACAGTGAATGGAAAGTGGTCGAAGCTTTGTATCGCTTGCTCATACTGGCTGATGCGCAACTGCGATTACTGTTCGCCGAGCGCAATCAAATGGATTTTACCGGTATTACTCAGGCCGCCATTCAGGCCCTCGGTGAAGCCGAGGCACCAAGCGATCTGGCCCTGCATCTGGAGTATCAAATCAAGCACATACTGGTGGACGAGTTTCAGGACATCTCCATTAATCAATATGTGTTGCTGGAAAAACTGACGGCGGGCTGGTCAACGGATGACGGGCATAGTTTGTTTCTGGTCGGCGATCCGATGCAATCAATCTATCGTTTCCGTGAAGCGGAAGTGGGTCTGTTCCTGAATACCTGGCAACAGGAACGATTAAATCAGGTGGCATTAACAAGACTGAACATCACTGTAAACTTTCGTTCCGAGCCCGGGATTGTGGACTGGGTAAACAGGGCATTCAAACAGGTGTTGCCGGACAGGGCTGACATTGGCCGCGGTGCAGTGGAATATGTCCACGCCGATGCTTTTCACAGCGCAAGCATGCCTGAGCCGGTGCAACTGCACCCGCTCATATCACGTGATGACAAGAGAGAAGCGGCGCTGGTACTACAACTCATTAATGAAAGCCGGCAAAGGGACGCGCAGGCCGACATCGCAATTCTGGTGAGGAATCGCAGCCATTTGCAGGACATTATCTCACAGTTGCGAGCGGCATCTGTCCCCTGTCGTGCGGTGGATATTGAGGCCCTGGGGCAACGTTCGGCAATTCAGGACTTGCTGGCACTTGGCCTGGCGCTGACCCACTTTGCCGATCGCGTTGCCTGGCTGGCGCTGCTGCGTGCTCCCTGGTGCGGCCTGAATCTGGTGGAATTACATCAACTGGTGGCTGAAAACAGGGACCTCAGTGTATGGGATTGTTTGCAGGATCCGGGCCGGGTGAGTGCCTTGAGCGAGTCGACCCGGCAAAGAGTCATAAAAATAAGAACGATATTACAGGCCGCTTTCAACGAGCGGGGACGCAGGCGTCTGAGTTCCTGGGTGGAGTCTGTATGGATGAGTATCGGTGGCCCGGCAAGTGTGCAATACGAAAATGATCTTGAAAACAGCCTGAGTTTTTTCCGCTTGCTTGATGACTTTGATGAAGGCGGTGAGCTTAAGAACAGAGAAGCCTTCACGGAAAAAGTGGCCGCGCTGTATGCCGCAGCGGATATCAGCAGCGAAAATGCCGTACAGATAATGACGATACATAAAGCCAAGGGACTGGAGTTTGACACGGTTATTTTACCGGGTTTATCACGTGGCAGTGGTGCGGATTAAGCCAGGTTGTTGTTGTGGATGGAGCGACCCCATGCCATGCATCAGGATCTGTTGCTGGCGCCTGTCAAGGGCGCGGGGGAATCAGAATCCCCGATATATCAATATCTGAAACGACTGGAAAGTGAGAAACAAGCTTATGAGCTGGGACGCCTGTTATACGTGGCGGCCACCCGGGCAAAAAAACAGTTACACATAATAGCGACTGTTGAGCCCGATCTTAAGGGCGGTGAAAACAAGGTGTTGGCGCCACGCAAAAACAGTTTACTGGCGCAACTCTGGCCGTTTGCAAAAAAGCTGTTCGACGAGACTGTTTCTCAGTGTCACACGGATGCCGGGGATCCTCCGGACGATACGCCAATATTACCGCAAGGTCTGAGACGACTGAAGCCGGGTTGGCAGTTGCCTGCACCGCCGGCCACACCGGTATACGCGAACGATACAAGCGGCGAAGGTGCGCAAGCGGAATATACGCCGATAGAATACAAGTGGGCGGGAGAAACCATTAAACATATCGGTATTGTGGTGCACCGTTGCATACAGTGGATGGCTGAAGAAGACACTGGGTTATGGGATGAACAGAGAGTTCGGCAATCACAGTATTTTTATCAACGACAACTCCAGTATCTGGGCGTGCCCGAAAAGGAGATG
>JAJRTU010000357.1 GCA_024278135.1 Gammaproteobacteria bacterium | reverse complement strand
GTTTGCTCCAAAAATAGCGGAGCCTACCCCAGAGCAGGGATTTTCACAGTTGAAATCGGTAACATCCATTAATCAGCTGTTTCCATTATTAAAACAGTGAGTTATCGTAATCATTGATCTCTTTTACCGGACAGTAGTGGTGTAAGATGAATTTCCATGTATTGTTATTTCGCACAATCATTTCATCCCCGGGGCTGGTCCTAATGCGTTTGAGTCTCCATTTTTCATCTCTGCTCCGGTGGAGAACACCCTGTGTCGTCATCATTGCCGCCTGCCTGATTGCGATGGTGGGTTTTGGCGTCCGTTCCAGTTTCGGACTTTTTCTCGAGCCGATGACGGTGGCCAGAGGCTGGAACCGCGAGACATTTGCTTTTGCCCTGGCCCTGCAAAACCTGCTGTGGGGCATAGGCGTACCGGTTGCCGGGGCTATGGCGGACAGATTGGGACCGGCAAAAGTGCTGGCAGCGGGTGCGGTGTTATATGCGGCGGGAACCTTCGGTATGGCAGAAGCCGACAGCAGTGTCGTGCTGTATCTGAGTGCCGGGCTGATGACGGGCCTCGGTATAGCATTCACGGCTTTTTCCATCGCCCTGGCGGCGATAGCGAATGCGGTAGGGCCACAACACCGTTCCATGGCGCTGGGCCTGGGTACAGCTGCAGGCTCGTTCGGACAGGTCATTTTTTCGCCGATAGCACAGGGCGCGATATCTGTGCTCGGCTGGCACCCCACGCTCTGGTTGCTCGCGGCTTCGACCCTGGTCATTATTCCACTGGCCTTTGGTTTGCCGGGCCACAGCGGTTCGTCAGAGACGCCATATCATCAGCAGTCTCTTCGTGAAGCCATACGGGAAGCCCTTGCTCATCGTGGTTTCGTGTTGCTGTCACTGGGATTTTTTGTCTGCGGATTTCATGTTGCCTTTATTACGGTACATTTTCCGGCCTATATCCGGGATATCGGACTCGATCCCGTGGTGGGTGCGTATGCCATTTCCATTATAGGACTGTGCAATATTGCCGGTTCCTTTTTGTCGGGCATGGTCGGTCAAAGATGGAGCAAGAAAGGTGGTCTGAGTTTTATTTACTTTACCCGCGCCCTTACCATCAGTATTTTTCTTATGGCGCCTGACACAGAAATCACTATCTATGCCTTTTCCGTGGTCATGGGTCTCCTCTGGTTGTCAACGGTGCCGCTGACGTCCGGCATTGTGGCGCAGATATTCGGTGTCCGTTATATGGCGACATTATTCGGCCTGGTGTTTTTCGCTCATCAGATGGGCAGTTTTACCGGGGTCTGGCTGGGGGGATACTTTTATGATACGAGCGGTTCTTATGATCCCGTCTGGTATGCCGGCATCGTACTGGGACTGTTGGCGGCCCTGATACACCTGCCTATTGACGAACGTCCGCTGGACAGAATGGTCCATGCATCGTAGCCTGCCTCACTACCCATTGTGATCAACGACAGGGGTATTCATTGTCAGCTTCACCTCATTCCCTGCTGAAGCTGTGCCGGATATCAGGGTTTTATCATGCTTAAAATAAAAATACTGACAGTTGGAGGCACCATTGATAAAGTCTATTTTGACGCCAAAAGTCAATATGAAGTAGGGCCTCCGAATATAACGAAGATCCTGTCGGGATTGTCTTTGAATATTGAATACAGCGTCTCATCACTGCTGCAAAAAGACAGTCTCGAAATGGATGCGTCGGATCGCAAACTGATATTCGATCATGTCAGAAGCACTGAAGAGGACCGTATCATCATTACACATGGTACCGATACGATGGTGGAGACAGCGAAAATCCTGAGTAAAGTAAAGGGTAAAACCCTTGTCCTCACCGGCGCGCTGGAACCCGCACAGTTTAAAACAAGTGATGCCATATTCAATATCGGATGTGCCGTGGCCGCTGTTCAGACGCTCCCGCCGAATACGTATATTGCCATGAACGGTCAAATATTCACCAGCGACAATGTCAAAAAAGATGTGCATAACAACAGGTTTGTCACGATCAGCGAAGTCCTCTGACACCCCCGCCGTTTCCTGCTCAGCAGAGAAAATATATACATGTATAATGCGGGCCAATTGATTGAAATAACGTGAATCACCACTTTAAAAAAAGACAGATCCTCCAGGAAAGGAAATATTTAATGAACAGATCAACCCTGGCAACAGTCATCATTACGGTTTTTATTGCCGCCTGCCAAACTGTACCGACGGGCAGTGAAGCAGACGCGACAGCAGCGATAATGGCAGAAAGTAAAAAGGCCAATGCCTTCTTCGAAAAGGCCTTTCAGCAACAACTGCAACGCAGCCCGATGTTTCAGAGTTACCTGGGCATCAAGGACAATCAGGACAAGTGGGATGATCTTTCCGACGAGAAAGCGGCGGAAGATCTGGAAATTACCAAAACGCAACTGGCGGAGCTGAAAGCAGCCATTAATCCGGACCTGCTTGATGAGCAGACATTAATCAGCTATGAGCTGTTTATCAAAAATGCGGAAGATGAAATTGATTTTTACAAATGGCGATATCACAACTATCCGGTCAATCAAATGCATGGCATGCAGAGCCGGATCCCCTCTTTTCTGATCAATATTCACCGCATTTCCAGCAAGAAAGATGCCGAAGACTACATCAGTCGGCTGAACGGTACTGGCAGGCTGTTGTCACAGGTGGAGCGTAATCTGGAGACCCGGGCGCAGTTGGGCATACTCGCGCCGCGTTTTGTTTATCCCCATGTTATTTCGGACAGCGAGAATGTCATCAAGGGGATTCCGTTTGAACAGACAGGGGAGGACAGCACGCTGCTGGCAGATTTTAAGGCCAAGGTGGCCGGGCTTGACATCAGCCAGTCTGAAAAAAACGATTTAATAAAACAGGCTCGTCGGGCGCTCAGAGAACAGATGGGCCCCGCTTATAAAAGCCTGATAGCCCGCTTGCGGGAACTGGAGAAAATCGCCACCACCGATGATGGTGTATGGAAACTGCCGGATGGTGAAGATTTTTACCGGGCTGCTCTCAGGAGAACGACGACGACGGATTTAAGTGCGGATGATATCCATAACATCGGGCTGCGGGAAGTCGCCCGGATTCAGGAAGAGATGCGTCATATCATGCGGCAAGTGGGTTTTACCGGATCTTTACAGGACTTTTTTGCCTTCACCCGCGATGACAGGCAATTCTATTATCCGGATACAGCTGCCGGGAAACAGGCCTATCTGGCCAGAGCGGAAGATATTATAGACACAATGAAGGCTCGTCTTGATGAGGTATTTATTACCAAACCGAAGGCCGATCTTATCGTAAAGGCGGTGGAGGCATTCCGGGAAAAATCCGCCGGCAAGGCCTTTTATCAACGACCGGCACCGGATGGTTCACGGCCGGGGATCTACTATGCGAATCTTTATCGCATGGCGAATATGCCGATATATCAGATGGAGGCGCTGGCCTATCATGAAGGCATACCCGGGCATCATATGCAGGGCTCCATCGCCGGTGAGCTGGAGAATATTCCCATGTTTCGCAAGTTCGGTCATTACACGGCCTACGGGGAAGGCTGGGGTCTGTATTCGGAATTCCTGCCGAAAGAGATGGGCTTTTATAGCGATCCCTACTCTGATTTCGGACGTCTTTCCATGGAAATCTGGCGGGCCTGCCGTCTGGTCGTGGATACCGGCATCCATGCAAAACGCTGGACCCGGGAGCAGGCTATTCAATACCTGGATGAGAATACCCCGAACCCGCATGCTGATGTGGTCAAGGCTATCGAACGCTACATCGTCATGCCGTCCCAGGCGACCGCCTACAAGATCGGCATGAACAAAATTCTGGAACTGCGCGAGCATGCACGTCAACACCTGGGTGATAATTTTGATATTCGCGAATTCCACGAGGTGCTACTGAAAAACGGCCCCTTGCCGCTGGATGTACTCGAAGCGGTGGTGGGAAACTGGATTGTCGGCAAGACTAAACGGTAAATATAAAATTCGTGGCAGCAGCCGATTTATAATTTCACTGTGCCGCCATCCACAGGCAGTGTTTGTCCGGTGATAAAACCGGCATCCTCTGATGCGAGAAAAGATACCGCACCGACGATATCGGCCGCTTCGGCGGGGCGCTTTATGTCCTGCCACTCCAGGGCCATGTCGAATATTTCCTGTTGCTGCGCAAAATACTCTTCCGCCCCCTCGGTTCGCGTGAGCATGGGGGCGATGGTATTGGCGGTAATGCCAAACTCGGCATACTCAGCCGCCAATACACGATGCAGGCCGATCAGGCCGCCCTTGCTCGCCACATAGTGGGCAAGGGCAGGGGGAGCAATGTAAAACGTGTTCGATGAAATGCTGATGATCCGACCCCACTTCTTTTCTTTCATGCCGGGGATAAAGGCCTTGCAGAGATGAAAAGCGGAATCCAGGTTGACACTGAATACCTTGCGCCACAGTTCAAATGTTAACTCATCAAAGGGGCAGGTCGGGAAAATGCCGGCCGAGTGAACCAGTATATCGCAGCTGCCGAGAGTACTGTTGACCTCGACTTTCAGCGCCTCTATATCTTCGGCAGAGCTGACATCACATTTTTTTTGCAATATACGATCACGACTTAAACCGCATAAGGCCATCGTCTCGGATGCATCCAGCAGGTCGGCTATGGCAATCTTCGCCCCATCGTCAGCGAGTCGTTTGCAAATCGCCTTGCCAAGACCTCTGGCACCGCCTGTGACGACCACTACTTTGTCATTCAAGGTGCGCATTTTCTATATCCTCGTATTCAATTGTCTCCGGTGCCGCCGGCACCCGGCGCCTTTCACCCTCACTCCCACCCGTAGTCCGTGCAGCACGATGTTCCGGGCAGTCAAGATATCCTTGCAGTGCTGATCGGTCAACACCCTGCCTGAATCCGGCATACGGGTCATTGATCGAAATCAGTGCCCGGCCAGATGATGGATTGATTGCTTCATGGCGGGGGAAATACCGTAAAATTGACCGGCCTGCGGCTTTTCCCCGGGCTCACTTATGCTAGACTCCCTGTCCCCCGTAAACTGTTGATAAAAGTGGATAAGAATCAAAGTATTGCCATAGTCGGTGTCGGTGCTGTGTTTCCCGGTGCGGCGGATCTGAATGTATTCTGGGAGAACATTCTGGCCGCGCGTGACTGTTCGCGTGAACCACCGGAAGGGCGTTGGTTGCTGCCTCTGGAAGACGTCTATGTGGCCGGTGGTCCGCGGGCCGACAAGGTGTATTCAAAGCGGGCCTGCTTTGTCGATGAAAGCCAGGTGGACATGCACGTTGATGGAGCATTCCTTGCCGATCTGGACCCGATGTTTCACCTGCTTCTGCATGCCGGTCATCAGGCCTGGCGGGATGCTGTCACCGCCAATCTTGATAAACAGCGTGTCGGTATCATTATCGGCAACATTGCCTTGCCGACGCATGCCGCCTCCGCCATCGCGGATGAAATTCTACTGCCCGTTTTCGAAAAACAGATCCTGGGCAAACCAGGCAGCCGGCCTGAGATAAATAAACTCAATCGTTATGTGGCAGGCCTGCCTGCCGGTGTACTTGCTCAGACACTGGGTTTGGGTGGGGGGGCCTATGCCCTTGATGCCGCCTGCGCTTCTTCACTTTATGCCCTGAAATATGCTGTAGATGAGCTGCAGGCCGGTCGCAGCGATGCCATGTTATGTGGCGGATTATCGCGCCCGGATTCTCTCTACACGCAAATGGGGTTTTCCGCCCTGCATGCTATTTCAGCCAGCGGACATTGCTCCCCCTTTGATCGCAAGGGTGATGGCCTGGTCGTGGGTGAAGGTGCGGGGATTGTCGTATTGAAACGACTGGCGGACGCCCTGGCGGACGGTGATGATATCTATGCCACCATCGCCGGTGTGGGTCTTTCCAATGATATTCAGGGCAACCTGATGTCGCCGGATTCAGAAGGTCAGTTGCGTGCCATGCACGGGGCCTACCGGCAGGCGAACTGGCAGGCAAGCGACGTGGATTTGATCGAGTGTCACGGAACCGGTACGCCGGTCGGTGATGTCGTCGAGTTCAACAGTCTCAGGGCCCTGTGGGGAGACAACAGGAATGCACAGGACTGTGTTATCGGCTCGGTCAAGAGCAACATCGGTCATCTGTTGACAGCGGCAGGTTCGGCGGGTCTGATAAAAGTGTTGCTGGCCATGAAGCATAACAAACTCCCCCCCACAGCCAACTATGAATCCGCTGCCAACGGTATTGATATCAATGCCAGCCCTTTTACGATCCTGAATGCGGCCAGGTCGTGGCAACGACGTGACGGTACCACGCCGAGACGTGCCGCTGTCTCTGCCTTTGGCTTTGGCGGGATCAATGCCCATGTGTTGCTGGAACAGTGGGATGGCAATCTCCCCGTCTCCCGGGCGCCGACCGGCACCCGGGTTCTAAAGGAGAAGGCGACTCCGGATATTGCCATTGTGGGTATGGATGCCTGTTTCGGCCCGTGGCAAAGTTTGCAGGCGTTTCGGCGCCGCGTATTGGGTGCCTTTGAAGAAGTGGAAGCGAGGACCCTCGACAATGTCTGGGGTCTGGAAACCGGTATTAAGGGATATACAATAGACGAACTTGATATTCCCCTGGGGCGTTTTCGTATCCCGCCCAATGAATTAAAAGATATGTTGCCGCAGCAGTTGCTTATGTTGCAAGTGG
>JAJRTU010000356.1 GCA_024278135.1 Gammaproteobacteria bacterium | reverse complement strand
TGGTTTCTCCTTCTTTACGCAGCCTGTTGAAACTTGGCAGATCAGTATTGGCAACCAGTGGCATGATATAAATTCTCTTCTTGTTTCAGTTTATTCATCCAGGGTACGGGCAATCAGTTCGATGAAATCTTCTTCATTTTTAATAGTGGAAATATCGTTGGTGGTAATGGTATAACCATATTCTTCTGCGATAGCTTAATAACGCGGTATGCGCGCGTAAAACAAACGCGGGAACACCCAGCGAACAAAATCATCCGGGTTAACCAAAGCGACATAGTCCAGACCCTTCTCCTGCATGAATATCGCCAGTTGCTCATCAAGAAAAACTTCCTGATAATACATCGGTTTGGGCGTTTCCTCTGCTCGTCGGATCAACTCCTTTTCATCGGTCGCGGTAGCCTTGATGTATAAGATCAGGGTATGTTCGGCCAAACAGTCAATCACGGCCTGATCTTCAAGCTCACACAAACTGCCGCCGGCATCGTTGATGAAATGATCATAGCCATACACCTGACGAGCTTTGCAGATAAATTCCGGTGTATCCATCATAGCGGCGATTTCCGCTTGCCGGTGCAGTTCCTGTCTCCGCTTGAACTCCTTAAGACCCAGCCCACCCAACTCCGGATTACCTACTTTCCCTAAAAACGTTGATACCGGTTTCAGATTATCTATGCCAATGTTGTTAGCCAGGTGAATGGAATCTGAGCGCATCAAATCTTTCAGGAACGGGATCTGCATCACCTGCTGTTTGATATTATCGATGATGGGTTCATCCAGATAATGCGTACCAATACGATAATCACCGGAATAATGGAACCAGCAATGATTGCGCAGGACATAGGCGAGTCTGGTCTTGCCCACCCCGGACATCCCCAGCAAAGTGATCGACTTTTGTCGCCAATTGACGAACTCCTCTCTGTTCAACTTCATCGCTTACGTCATCTTCCCGAAAAATGCGAATCCTACCGCAAACTCGCCACTGGCAACATGCAATTTTTCTGATTTCCGATACATCTTGGGAAAAGCCGGAGGTTGGAGCACTAAGCAACAATAGTCAGGTTCTGATCGATAACGGGAAGCTGGCGAATACGTCTGCCGTTCGCGGCAAAAATAGCATTGCAAACAGCAGGCGCTACGGGTGGGACACTCACTTCCCCCATTCCACCGATATCTTCACCGCTTTCGATAAAAGTGACTTCTATTTGGGGGGCATAAGCCAGGTTCACCATTCGATAGTCAGGAAAATTACTCTGTAGCACGCGGCCCTGCTCAAGTGTGATCTTCCCAAACAGCGCCGCTGATAAACCGTAGATGATGCCACCCTCGATTTGTGCCCGGGCGATCTCCGGGTTGATGACCTCGCCGGGGTCAACCACAGCAACAACGCGGTGAATTTTCACACTGTCCTGTTTCGGTACTGACACTTCAACGGCCTGAGCAACGATGGTACCGAAGCTTTCCTTGATCGCAATACCCAGTCCGCGCCCTTCTTCCAGCATACGTCCCCAGCCGATATTTTTTGCTGCCAATTCCAGCACAGCAGCGAAGCGTGGGGCCTGATCCAGCAAGCCCAGCCGATATAAGAAAGGATCAATCCCGGCATTGTAAGCAAGTTCATCGATAAAAGACTCGACAAAAAAACCCTGGAAAGAGTGTTCAACACTGCGCCAATAGCTCACAGGCACCGGCGTTTCATGCTTCACCCGTCCAATTCTCTGGTGAGGAACAGTATAGGGGTGAAATGCGGCGGCAGTATCGTCATTGACACCAATATCCGAATAGATGTTATGCCAGACCTGTGGCTGACCTTTCGCGTTTAACGTGGCCTTAAAACGGCTCTGCACCGCTGGCCGATAATAATCGTGTTGAATATCCTCTTCGCGTGACCAGATCAGTTGCACCGGATAAGGTACTTGCATAGCGACACGCACGGCACTTTCTATGTAATTGCCGGTTGAAGGAAAACGCCGACCAAAGCCGCCGCCAAGCTGTACAGGGTGGGCGACGACCTGCTCCATATCCAGTTCGGCAATTTCCGCTGCCAGTGCCCGCGCGCCCAGCAAGTCCTGGGTGCCCGTCCAGATTTCCAACTGCCCTTCATGATAATACGCAGTACAATTCATTGGCTCCATCGTGGCATGGGCCAGAAACGGCACGCGATAATCAGCGCTGATGACCCCGTCCACTGTAAGCAAAGCCAGTTCCCTGTCCGCTTCACCTTGCTCGAAATCCAGTTCCGGTTCTGCCGTTGTCAATAGCTGCTCTAACTCGGCAAACAATTTTTCTGAATTAAAGTCGCCATGTTCGCCATCGCTGAACTCTATTAGCAATTCATCAATCGCTGTTTTGGCACGCCAGTAATTATCAGCAATCAACACCACTGAATCGGGAAGCAGGATCACTGCCTCAAAGCCTTTTTTTCCTTTAACCCCGGTATCATCGAAGGATACGGCGCTACCACCAAATACCGGCGAGTGACGGATAGCAGCATATTTCATACCTGGCAGGCGAATATCAATACCATAGTCCTGTTTGCCGACAACTTTGGCCGGGGTATCAAAACGAGGTATGGACTTACCACAAATTTTGTAGTCCTGCCTGCTCTTGAGCAGGGGATGAGGAGGCAGCCTCAGGCGAGACGCCTCACCCGCCAGTTCACCATAACCGGCTGATCTACCACTGGCATAATGGTAAACGTGGCTCAATTTTGCTTCACACTCCTGGATGGCCACCTGCCATTTATCCGCTGCGGCCTGTATGAGCATGGCTTTGGCTGCGGCACCGGCACGGCGCATGCCGTTTTGCCCGGTGAAGCGCACACTGGCGCTGCCGCCGGTGATCTGCATATTCATCATGCTGGCCAGTTTGTAAAAGGAATAATCGACATGACGTCGAAACACGCCGGGGACCTCCAGTCCTCCCGCGATAAAGCCCCTGATGACATCGCCAACCGCATATATCGCCTCGGCTGGTGCCTGTTGCATACGCACCAACGACCAGTCCGCTTCCAGTTCCTCGGCGAGCATCATCGGCAGTGCAGTTTGTATGCCCTGACCCATTTCTGCATGGGGCACCCATATCGTTACTGTATTGTCGCTGGCGATACTCACCCAGGTGGCCAACCATGTATTCTCCTGTGTCGCGCCGGCACGTATCCCGAGACGATTTGGCGTGGCAATAAAACCGAACAGGGCGCCACCACCCAGTACTGCACTGCTGATCAGGAAAGTCCTTCGTGTCAGTTTACCCATGCTTGCCCACTTCAGACCTGCTTTAGTGAGTCAATGGCGGCCCGCACACGTTGAAAGGTACCACAGCGGCAAATATTGGACACTGCCCTGTTTAATTCTTCGTTGCCGGGTTCGGGGTTATTGTCCAGCAGAGATACGACGGACATCAGCATGCCGGATTGACAGTAGCCACATTGTGGCACCTGATATTCTATCCATGCCTGCTGAACCGGATGTAATCCATTTTTGCCCAGTCCTTCAATCGTCATTATCTCGGCACCGTCAACGGCAGCGACAGGCAGCACACAACTGCGGGTGGCGACCCCGTTAACCTGTACGGTACAGGCTCCACAGGCAGCAATACCACAGCCGTATTTCGTTCCTGTCAGACCCAACTCGTCACGCAAGACCCACAGCAGGGGCATATCGGGTTCCACATCGACAGTGGTCTGTTCACCGTTAATGCTCAGCTTAAACACCTGCTTTTACCTCTGCTGATTTCAATCCTGTCTGCATAATGCTTAAACAAGCTCCAGAATGATGCCGATCAAGGCACCCAGCATGAGAATGGTAAAAGCAAAAAAACCTATCAACATGCCGGTGCCTCGGGTGGCGGGATCAGTGACGTAACTTTTGTAATAAATTGCCCTGCCGAGAAGAAAAAACAGCCCAATCCCTGCTGCCGCCGGTGCATGAACATAAAGACCGAACAGGTAAATGGAAGGAATAAATATAACCAACTGCTCCAGAGTGTTTTGTTGTACTCGATAAATACGTTCGAATATCTCATGCCCGCTTGTGGCAGGTGCATTAACCGAATACTTTCCCCTGGCCTTGCCCACCATTGCAATAAAAAAGAGATACTGTATAAGTGCGAGTATAATTACCAGTGCCACGTAAGCCATCTCCTACCCCCTCAGTTTTCGGTTTCTCTCAATATACACAATAGCAATAGAACACACCACGCAGACATCGCAGGATCGTTACCGGCATTCACCATGTCATCCACTAAGGCATGAAAATCGCAATCCGGATTATGCAGACTCAGACCCGGGTCAACGTCCTGTTTTTACCCTGTTAATCAAGTCCTGATCCAGGTTCTGTTTTACTTTCTCTCCTGGATAATCAGGGTATTGTTTATAAAACAGTTTCAATTCCTGCACAGCTTCATCCGTTCTGCCACCTATCCATAACTGCCTGATCAAGACCAGCCAGTCTTCCGGTGTTTTTTGAACACTACCCATAACATGCAATGGAACATTCAGCTTGTTTTCTTCCAATTGTTCCATACGAACATTTGTTTTCGTTTTCACTTCTTCTGCCACTTTGGATAATGGCCTCTGTTTAGGTAATAATGGAATGTCTGCCGGTTTGGCTGCGTATGCCGACCTGTCCGGCATGACCGTGACCGGCGTATCAGCAAACATCGGTTTCAGCCTTTTTTCGACAGGCACTACCATCTCCTCTTTTTTGACCAAGTTGGTTGATTGTCCTGCTGGCTTCATCTTGTCCGGTATCTTCAATGAAGGCGGTGAAGGGATTGGTGTGTAGGGCAGGACTGAATCCATTTCTGTCTTTGGTGCGTCTTTTTTCTCTTTTACACGACCTTTTATCGGCACTGATTCGGCTTCGTGATCAGCAGCAGAAAAGCTCTCTGCTGTGATTCCTGATGTGGTCTCGGGACTGAATTCCGCGGGGGCTCCCTGGTAGTTCTCATCTCTTTCTTTTTGTACGGTCACAACTACCGTCAGCGAAAGTACCAGTACAGCCGCCAGAGATAAAGGCACATGCCAATCTGATGCAAAGGGGCTGAAGGCATAACGCGGTCTGGCTTTCACTGCACGACGTGAAGCCGCCAGGATGGCATCATCCAGGTGCGCCGAAGGCTGCTCTGACGATACCTGTCGATAACTCGCCGAAAGTGCAGAATCACCCGCAAGATAGTCCTCAAATTCCACTTCGTGCTTATTCCGGCTCATATTCGTTCAAACCCTCTCTAAGCTTGTTAACGGCATAACGTAAACGGCTTCTGGCCGTCTCCGGATTTACACCACATGTCTCGGCTATCTCCTGCACACTCATACCGGCTTCTTCACGTAACAAAAAAGCCTGTTTCTGTTCCCCTGGCAATTTATCTATCAGGATGAACAAACGATGAGTCTGCGCCTGCAAGGCAGCCTTTTGCTCGGGCTGATCCTGGATCCTTGTCGGTGTTTCATTGATATCCTGCTCGGTACCAGTCATACCGGCACTAATCGCCGTCTGTTGCCGCCGATAATAATCAATGACGCGATTATGCGCCATTTGATACAGCAAGGTGGTGAATCTTGCCTTTACCTCATAACGTTCACGCGCCCTGATCAAATTCATCCAGACATCCTGATACAGCTCTTCCGCGATACTTTCATTTTTACACTGACGCAGGATGTAGCGATACAGGGCACCTTTATGTCGTTGATACAGGGACTCAAACGAGGCCGCGTCACCCTTCCGATACTTCAGCATTAATTCCTCGTCTGTCATTTCCTCTCCCATGCGGGAAAGTGTACGGATTGTCAGACAGCAAAGTCAAAATAGAATTGTATTATTTCGAATTTGCCACAGAGGACACGAAGCGTCTGGAGAAAATCCCATGCTACTCCGATGCACGATACGCTTTCTCCGGCTTCCGTATCCCCTGCAGCTGTATATTCCGCTTAATGTGTAACCTGCACATGCTTTGGCGACTGACTGATGGACCGCGCCAAATTCACCAGACCCAGGAACTCGCCGCGATAGCCGAATGGATCTTTCCCTCTGGCCTGTTGCGCGAGCTCAGCGATATCATCGTAAGTAAACTCACCTGTATTTACAGCCCCACGCAGCTGTTGTGCAAAAGATGCCACGGCGGCGGCAAAGCGAAATGCATTGCTGGTCTGTTCAGGATCCTCAATAATTTCATCTCGTCCGATAACCCATTCCATTAACTTGCTGTTATCCTCCTCCGGTTCTTTATATCGCAAGCGCAGAAAGGCTATCTCATCAAGATCGATATTCCGTTTTTTGTCCTCTTGATATCGTAATGGCTCGATGCGAAGACCCTTACTGCTATTCAGGCTGATTTCATAAATTGCGGTTACCGTATGACCTGCGCCAATCTCACCGGCATCCACCTTGTCGTTGTTAAAATCTTCACGATTCAACAGACGATTTTCATAACCCAGCAGACGATATTCGGACACAACGGCAGGATTAAATTCTATCTGGATTTTCACATCTTTGGCAATAGTCATCATGGTTGAATTCAATTCATCCACCAGCACCTTTTGTGCTTCATTCAGTGTGTCAATATAGGCATAGTTGCCATTGCCGACATCAGCGATTTATTCCATCAAATGATCATTATAATTTCCGGTGCCGAAACCCAGTGTGCTCAAAGCGATACCGCTTTGGCGCTTGTTTCTGACAAGATCCTTCAATTGTTCAATATTGTTCGTGCCCACATTGAAATCCCCATCCGTAGCCAACAGTACACGGTTAATCCCGCCTTCGATAAAAGCCTGTTCGGCCACAGTATAGGCAAGGCGTATACCCACCGCCCCGTTGGTGGAACCCCCTGCATTTAATTTATCCAGAGCGGAAATAATTCCAGCCCTCTGTTTCCCAGGGGTCGGCTCCAGCACGACACCGGAAGCACCGGCATAAACCACAATGGAAATCCTGTCATCGGGACCCAGTTGTCTGGTCAGAAGTTTCAGGGATGACTTCAGTAATCCAAGCTTATTGGCTGATTGCATCGAACCTGAAACATCAACCAGGAACACCAGGTTGGCGGCGGGCCGCTGCTCCGCAGGCAGATCGTACGCTTTTATACCAATATGCAACAAATAACTGTCGTCATTCCAGGGAGTTCCTGCTATCTCTTTATGCAAGACGAAAGGCGCAGGCGACTCGCCACGAACAGGGTACTGATAGGAAAAATAATTAATCAACTCTTCTGTTCGCACGGCATCCCGGGGCGGCAGTTGCCCGGTTTTCAGCATGCGGCGAATATTGGCATAGGCCCCTGTATCGACATCAATACTGAACGTGGACAGCGGATGCTCCAGTACACGTTTGACCGCGTTATCCTCGTAATGCGCATATTTTTCCCGCTTAAGCACTTCGGAACCGATACGAATGGCATTCAGGGACAGGACGTCTGCCATGACGACTGCTGCGGGAGCGCTCATCGTGACCTGCTGGTGCTGATTCCTCATCTTCGCTGCCTTATTTCTTCGTTCGACCGGATAGTCTTTGCTTTGGCCTCTGATTTGTTTGTTTATCGCGATACTGACATCTTGCCGACGTTTATTCTCTTTTGGACCTGAGCGATCCCCGGGCGGAGCATTCTCCAACCCGATAATGACCTGCGAGCTGGCAGTCGGATTTTTTATATCCTGCCTTGCCTGTTCTTCAGGTTGAGCGCAACCGGCAATAAATACGGCGACAGCGATCGCGACGGATTTTTTGTTTATTGCTTTCATGTCTGTTCTCCTGCTTATCCTTTGAATGTGGGGGGGATGGAATACCTCTGCTGAATGAAACGTACAAACCCGCAAAAAGGGTTAAATCGGGGGAGAATTTATTGCACACATTCAGCAATTATGCCTGCAGGGATGCAGGTACTTAGGGTTTGCAGGACGCCTATATGGATGTAGGCGATAGAGCAAGGCCGGGAGCGCTTGCCGAGCAATATTCCTGACCGTACATGACATCCATGGATGGAGGAAATGCCACAGGATTGTCTGGAACAATCCTGGCCCTGAACAACGCCGCTCCTGCGCATCCATGCGCCCGCGGCGTACAGTACATCCTGTACATAAAAAAAGGGGCTTAGAGCCCCTTTCATTCAAAAACGTGGTTTTCGTTTATCCTTCATTAACCGCCTTCATGCTCAAACGTACTCGTCCCTGTTTATCTACCTCGAGTACCTTTACTTTCACCATATCACCCTCGGTCAGCTTGTCGCTGACACTCTCAACCCGTTCTTCACTGATTTGTGAAATATGAACCAGACCATCCTTGCCAGGGAGAATATTGACAAAAGCGCCGAAATCCATCAATTTCTGTACGCGGCCTTCGTAAATTTTACCTACTTCAATATCTGCCGTTATTTGTTCAACGCGCTTGCGTGCGTCTTCGCTGGCAGCCTTGTCGACAGAGAAAATTTTGACTGTACCATCGTCATCAATATCGATGGTAGCACCCGTTTCTTCCGTTATAGCGCGAATGGTTGAGCCCCCCTTGCCGATAACATCTCGAATCTTATCGGGGTTGATCTTGATGGTGGTAATGCGCGGTGCATGCTCGGACATTTCCTTACGTGGCTCAGTGATCACCTCATTCATTTTACCCAGAATATGCATACGCCCCTGTTTGGCCTGGGCCAATGCAACTTCCATGATCTCTCTGGTAATACCGTCTATCTTGATATCCATTTGCAGCGCTGTAATACCCTTGTCACTACCGGCGACTTTAAAATCCATATCACCCAAATGATCCTCATCGCCCATAATATCGGACAGCACCACAAACTTGTCACCTTCCTTTATCAGACCCATGGCGATGCCCGCAACAGGTGCAGAGGTCGTTACACCAGCGTCCATCAAAGACAAACTGGTGCCACAGACCGTGGCCATGGAACTGGAGCCATTGGATTCGGTAATTTCAGAAACAACCCGAATCGCATAGGGGAACTCGCTTAGATCCGGCATCACTGCAATCATGCCGCGCTTCGCCAGTCTGCCGTGCCCAATTTCACGACGCTTGGGTGTTCCGACCCGACCGGTTTCACCGACACAATAAGGGGGGAAATTATAATGCAGCATAAATTGTTCCTTACGCTCGCCCTCAATCGCGTCAATTATCTGCGAATCACGTTCTGTGCCGAGAGCAACAGCCACGATTGCCTGGGTTTCACCCCGGGTAAACAACGCTGAACCGTGTGCGCGTGGCAATACACCGACTTCAACAGATATGGGGCGTATGGCATCCGGTACGCGCCCGTCAATCCTGTGTTCACCAGCGACGATACCACCTCGCACTACACTGCTTTCCAGTTTTTCGATAGCGGCCTGAATCTTACCCTGCGACCAACGTTCTTCATTTTCCTCGAGAATAGCACTGACAACTTCCGATCTAATCTCACCCAGACGATCGCGACGGCTCAGTTTGTCGGTTATCGCATAGGCTTCACGTATCAGGTCACCGCAGCGGGTGTCAATCTCGTTGGTAAGTTCTTCATCCTGATCTGCACCCTGCCAATCCCAGGACTTGGCACCGATTTCCTCTGCCATTGCCTGTATGTTTTCTATCACCACCTGCATCTGTTCATGCCCAAACATGACGGCACCCAGCATGACATCCTCGGTTAGCTCTCCCGCTTCTGACTCCACCATCAATACGGAACTGCGTGTACCCGCGACAACCAGATCCAGTTCCGAGTCATTCAGTTCGTTAAAGCTCGGGTTGAGAAGGTATTCTCCATCCCTGTACCCCACTCTGGCAGCGCCTATGGGCCCACCGAAAGGCATACCGGTGATGGACACAGATGCGGAGGCACCGATCAACGCCAGAATATCCGGATCAACATTTGGATCCAGAGACATGACAGTAGCGATGATTTGCACTTCGTTTTTGAACCCTTTGGGAAATAACGGCCGGATAGGTCGGTCGATGAGTCGTGATGTCAGAGTTTCTTTCTCGGAAGGACGACCTTCACGCTTGAAAAAACCGCCAGGTATCTTGCCCGCAGCATAATTACGTTCCTGATAATCAACGGTCAGCGGGAAAAAGTCCCGTCCCGCATCTGCTTCTTTTCTGGCAACACAGGTAACCAGCACCACTGTATCTCCCATACTGCAAAGTACTGCACCGGTTGCCTGTCGTGCAATCCTGCCGGTTTCCAGCACGACTGTATTATCCCCAAATTGAAATTCTTTTTTGACCACGTTCATTAGTATTATCCTGACGTCAAATGATATAAATTGAAATTAAATTAGAATGGCAGCTTAAGTAGATATTTACTTCAACTGCCAATGTGTAGAATTAATTTGTAGATAAGAGAATTATCTGGAGTAATGGCGTTATTTGCGCAGGCCGAGCCTGGTAATCAATTCGCGATAACGCACGACATCCTTGTTCTTTAAATAATCCAGCAATTTGCGACGTTGATTCACCATACGAAGCAAGCCCTGTCGAGAGTGATTATCTTTTTTATGCACTTTAAAATGGCCGGACAGATCGGTAATATTCGCTGTCAACAGGGCCACCTGCACCTCTGGCGAACCCGAATCCGATGCTGAACGTTGATACTCACTGATGATACCTGCTTTTTGCTGCTGATTTAATGCCATATCGTCGGTTGCTCCTGAAATTTCCTGTCGCAAAATCGCGCGTATTGTACCGAGGCGCCTGCATACGAACAAGGAAAAGTCACTGATCCAGGCAAGTTTTTTGGCTGATTCCGGTGATAGTTACAATTTAAGCAATCTTCGCGGAGCAATTCTGCCATCATCCAGCACCTCCCCCAGCCCCAAAAACTGTTTTTTGCCGTCATAGAGTCGTAATAAGCCTTCGGTGGGGGCCTGTGGCACCGTCACTGCCTAGCCCTGACACAGGTAGAAAGCGAGGCTTTCCACCAGGGTAATTTCAGGCATGTCATATAATGCCGTATCGACACTTAACAGCCTGCTGTCCAGGCTTTGCCTGCCTTCCGCCGCCAGGCCTTCCAGGGTCGACATATCAATCATCTGTTCCGCTGAATAGGGACCGGCGCCCAGTCTTCGCAGAGACTCCACATGGGCACCACATCCCAGGCGTTTACCGATATCTTCCGCCAGGGTGCGGATATATGTCCCTTTTGAACACAGCACATCTATTTCAAAGCAGTCTTTCTCCAGTCTAATCAGCTGCAATCGGAAAATCGTCACCGGTCGAGCCGACCGCTCTACTTCCACACCTTGATAAGCCAGTTCATACAAACGCTGTCCTTTATGCTTGAGGGCAGAGTACATCGGCGGTACCTGCTGAATATCACCACGAAAATTGATTAGAACGTCCTCAAGTTCCTGCTCCTTCAAATCGGGTACCGGCCTTTCCTGCACCACGTCGCCTGCAGCATCACCGGTAGTGGTTTCGATTCCCAGTTTGCATGTGGCTCGATAATACTTATTGGCATCCAGCAGATAGGCGGAGAATTTGGTGGCTTCACCAAAACATAGAGGTAATAGTCCTGTCGCAGGCCGGTCGAGACTACCGGTGTGTCCTGCTTTACGTGCGTCATACAATCTTTTTACCCGTTGCAAGGCGTCATTGGACGTTATCCCGGCGGGTTTATCCAGCAATAATATGCCATGAATATCCCTTCCCCTGCGACGACCATGTCTACTCATTTTGACAATTAAGTGTAAATGAAAACAGCTGTTAAAAGAGCTTTATGAAACAGAAAAATATCCTGGAAATGATAATTTGCAAGTGACACGGGGGATTATTTCTATATGCAAAAGCAACGTAGTGTTTATTCAGATTCGTTATCGCGCTTTATCTGTACGGAATCAATCAACGCGGACAAGCGACTGCCTTGTTCGATACTGGTATCGAATACAAAATCAAGTCTGGGCGTGGTCCGCCGTTGAGAGTGCTGTGCCAATACATGACGAAAATGTCCGGCACGTTTATTCAGCGCAATAATCAAAGCCTCCCGGTCAACATTATCACCCAGATTCGTGACAAAGACTCTGGCATTCAATAAATCCGGACCGACATCCACCATCGAGACAGTGATTAAACCAAAGCGTTTGCTGTCCATTTCACGTTGGATAAGCCCTGCCAGATCGCGTTGAATAAGATCAGCAACACGCCTGTTTCGACCAAATTCTTTAGGCATCTTCTCGCAGGAAAGGTAAGACCGGGAACATGAAAATAACTGTCAGTGTTACAGACCGGCGCTGATAGATAATATTCAATTTACAGGGTACGGGCCACTTCGATACGCTCGAACACTTCTATCTGGTCACCTACTTTGACATCATTATAATTTTTCACGCCTATACCACATTCAGTACCTGACTTTACTTCATTAACATCGTCTTTAAAACGACGCAACGATTCCAGTTCACCCTCGTATATCACCACATTGTCTCTCAGGACACGAATGGGATTACTGCGTTTCACCACGCCACTGGAGACAATACAGCCGGCAATATCACCAAATTTAGGCGAGCGATATATTTCACGGACTTCAGCAATACCAATAATCTGTTCGCGAATCTCGGGGGACAACATGCCACTTATGGCAGACTTTACGTCATCAATTACTTCATAAATTACGCTGTAATAACGTAAATCCACACCTTCTTCGTCCACCAGTTTACGGGCGGAATTATCGGCACGCACGTTAAACCCGATGACAACACCCTTCGATGCCATAGCCAGGTTAATGTCGGATTCAGTGATGCCACCGACACCATTACTGATGATGTTAACCGACACTTCATCGTTACCCAGCTTTAACAGCGCATCGGCCAGTGCCTCAGATGAACCCTGCACATCTGCCTTGATGAGCAGATTAATCGCCTCGACTTTATCTGAATCCATTGATGACAGCATATTTTCCATCTTTGATGCATGTTGTTTGGCGAGCTTTACATCACGGTACTTGCCCTGACGGAACAAGGCTATCTCTCTGGCTTTTTTCTCGTCCGGGACAACGATCATTTCATCACCGGCATTCGGTGTACCGGACAGTCCCAGCACTTCAACCGGAGTGGAGGGTCCGGCGACTTCCACGTCTTTGCCACTGTCCGTCATCATCGCCCTGACTCGGCCAAATTCGTGCCCGCTGAGAATGATATCCCCTTTTTTCAGCTCACCGCTCTGTACCAGAATAGTGGCAACAGGTCCTCGCCCTTTATCCAGGCGGGATTCGATCACCACACCGGAGGCAGGGCCTTTTTCCGCTACTTTTAATTCCAGTACTTCGGCCTGCAGACTGATATTCTCCAGTAAATTGTCAACGCCTTCGCCGGTCAGCGCAGAAACATTAACGAACATGGTATCGCCACCCCAATCTTCGGGGATTATTTCGTGCTTGGATAATTCCTGCTTGACTCTGTCAGGATCGGCATCAGCTTTATCAATCTTGTTGACGGCGACAATGACCGGTACAGAGCCTGCTTTGGCATGCACTATGGCCTCTTCGGTTTGAGGCATCACGCCATCATCTGCCGCAACAACGACCACAACAATATCAGTGGCTTTAGCCCCTCGTGCACGCATCGCCGTAAAGGCCTCATGGCCCGGTGTGTCCAGAAAAGTAATATGGCCCCTGGATGTCTCCACCGAATAGGCGCCAATATGCTGAGTGATCCCGCCTGCCTCTCCTGCCGCTACCTTGGTACTACGGATATAGTCCAGCAAGGATGTTTTTCCATGATCCACATGGCCCATGATGGTGACGACCGGGGCACGAACAATCTCATCGCCTTCTGCCCTGGCAGCTTGAATAATTTCCGCTTCCATTGCATTTTCCTGCATGATTTTAGGAATATGACCCATTTCCTCAACCACAACAGTGGCCGTTTCCTGATCGATAGTCTGGTTGATGGTGACCATACTACCCAGATTCATCATCGCCTTGACCACTTCCGTACCCTTGACCGACATGCGCTGTGCCAGCTCAGCAACAGAAATACTCTCGGGTATTTCCACTTCGCGTATTACCGGCGCCGTCGGTTTTTCAAATCCATGTTGGGTCGGTTTATTGACAATGGAGCGTGTACGCTGTTTTTTTCTGCGTCGGCCGGACTTGTCGGTCGCCACATGCAACTCCTTGCGGTGGAACCGTGGCGATTTCTTATCTGTGGCCTTGCTCCCGGGCTTGTCCCGGTTTTCCTTGGTGGGAATCAAATCCGGTGTTGTCGTTTTGATCTCGGGCTCTGCTACCGGGGCTTCAGGAGCCACTTCTTTGTCTGCCACTGCAGCCCCATCATCGGCTTCGGCATCAATAACAGTATCCGATTCAGCTGTTACAGGTTCTTCAGGCTCATCGATGACCTCCTGTGCTTTTTTCTCAGCCTCCATTGCAGCAGCTTCGGCTTCAGCTTTGGCTGCCAGCGCGGCTTCCTCTTCTTTTTGCTTCTCAGCTTCCAGTGCTTCCAGTTCCGCCTGTCGCGCCTTTTCCTCATCCGCCTGCTTTGCCGCCTCTTCCTCCAGCATGCTCCGTTTGGCGTAGGTCCTGCGCTTGCGAAACTCCACACTCACTGTTTTAGAACGGGGTTTACCACGTCCCTGAGTGCTCACCGGCACTTTCAGTTCGCTTACTGTCTTACGTTTTAGGGTGATCTTCCTGGGCTCGGAGGTATCATCCTTGCCACGCTTACGCCTGAGAAATCCCAGTAATTCGGTTTTTTCCGCATCCGAGAGTTGATCGTCCGCCGCTCGGTCTGCCAGTCCGGCCTCCAGCAGTTGCTCTTGTAAACGCTCTACCGCTATGCCGATGACATCGGCATACTCTCTTACGGTGACTTCAGGCATCCGCAACTCCCTCCTCGTTTTTGTCATCTTCGCTTTCGAACCAGGGCGCTCGTGCTGCCATAATCAGCTCACCGGCCCGTTCGCTATCAAGATCTTCAATATCCTCCAGCAATTCGTCAATAGATTGATCTGCCAGATCTTCCATTGTCATGATGCCGAGCCCGGCCAGCTCATATGCCAGAGCCTTGTCCATGCCTTCCATGTTGAGTAAATCATCTGCCGGTATGGCATCGGCAATTTTTTCTTCGCTGGTAATAGCACGCGTTAACATGACATCACGTGCCCGCCCACGTAATTCCGTGACCAGGGTCTCATCAAACTCTTCAATATCCAGCATTTCATTTTCAGGCACATAGGCGACTTCCTCAACACTGGAAAAGCCTTCCTGTACCAGAATGATGGCAATCTCCTCATCGACATCCAGCTCTTCCATAAGTTGTACCTGTAATGTCTGAGCTTCCGCCTCATTCTTCTCTTCGGCCTGTTCTACGGACATCACATTCAGAGTCCATTGTGTCAACTCACTGGCCAATTTCACATTCTGCCCGCCACGACCAATCGCCTGCGATAAATTATCTTCTGCAACAGCCACATCCATACTGTGGGCATCTTCATCAACCAGTATCGATGCCACCTCTGCCGGCGCCATGGAATTAATAACAAACTGGGCGGGATTTTCATCCCAGAGAATGATATCGACACGCTCGCCGCCGAGTTCATTGGACACTGCCTGCACGCGTGAACCGCGCATACCGACGCAGGCACCAATGGGATCAATACGTGGATCATGGGCCTTCACTGCGATCTTGGCGCGGGAGCCTGGATCCCTGGCTCCATTGATCAATTCAATCATACCCTCGTTGATTTCCGGAACTTCAATCTTGAACAGTTCGATAAGCAATTCAGGCGCGGTTCGACTTAAAAACAATTGTGGACCGCGAGCTTCGGGGCGTACATCACGTAAATAGGCGCGCAATCGATCGCCTGCCCTGACAGCCTCACGCGGGATCATATCTTCTCTGGGGATGAAAGCTTCCGCATTATTTCCAAGATCCAGGACAACATTACCTCGCTCCACACGTTTCACGACACCGCTGACCATTTCGCCAACTCGATCCTGGTAGGCATCTATTACCTGTTTTCGCTCTGCTTCGCGTACTTTTTGTACAATCACCTGCTTCGCTGTCTGCGCTGCGATACGACCGAATTCCACCGATTCCATTTGTTCTTCGATAAAGCCACCCACTTCTATTCCCGGCATCTGCACAACGGCATCTTTCAGAAAGATCTGACGAGTAGGAAATTCCAGTTCTTCTTCGCTATCGGGCAGCACTTCCCACTGCCGGAAGGTATCATAGCTGCCTGTTTCACGATCAATAGACACCCGTACTTCAATATCTTCACGATGACGTTTCTTGGTCGCCGTAGCCAATGCGGCTTCAATTGCCTCAAAAATTATTTCCTTTGCAACGCCCTTTTCATTCGAAACAACGTCAACCACCATTAAGATTTCTTTGTTCATGAATCGCTCTTCAATTGTTTACCATTACCGTCTATTCGTCTCTAAAGCGACAGGAGATTTGCCTTGTCTATCAAACCTGCCGAAATTGTGTACTCCTTCCCCTCACTGATTATCGTCACCGAATCATCACCAACGTTCCCTATTTCTCCCCTGATTTGCCTGCGCTCTTCCACTTTCTGACGCAAATACACGCGGGCATGCTGTCCCCGATAACGACTGAACTGTTCCAGTGTAAACAAAGATCTGTCCAGGCCTGGCGAAGATATTTCAAGACGATAGCTGCCGGAGATAATATCTTCGACCTCCAGTACCCCTGCTACCTGCCTGCTCACCTGCTCGCAATCCTCCAAAGTGATACCCGCGTCGTTTTCGATATAAACCCGCAGCAATGAGCCACGACCATCAGGTAATTGCTCCACACCCCACAGTTCATATCCCATACCGGTGATAAGCGGGTGCAGCAGTGCCACTAAAGCTTGATTTTGTCTGTACATTGACCTAAAAAAAAATGGGCACGCGGCCCACTTTCTAACAAACTCCTCAAATAATCTGGCAAGTATAGCTTTTTGCAGCAATTCTGCCAATGTATAAGCAAAAAACCGCTGCTGAGGGTTCGTTTCCCAGACCTAGAAAAAAGGCCCCAGCAGGGGCCTTACTCATACCATGTGAATTCTGACAACACCGGCAGCAGGAAAGGAACTTGCGACCTGCGCGAAGTGCTGTTCACCATCACTCAACATGGTAAATTTGGTAGCGGGGGCAGGATTTGAACCTGCGACCTTCGGGTTATGAGCCCGACGAGCTGCCAGACTGCTCCACCCCGCATCAACGGAGGCGCATACTACAGTGCCGAGGGGTGATTTTCAAGGCTGGAGTCATTCCGAATGGCAGTACAGAACTTAAAGTTGTCGCTATTAAATTACAAACAGCTGCAATAAGGCATCCACAGCAGGTAACTCTCCACTGAATATCGGCATAGCACGGTCTTACGACAATCTGACGGGTAATCTCTTTGCGCCCCAGGTCCCCGCCTCTTTTTCAAACACCCCCGGACAGACCGTAGCACATTTTGCACAGGCACCCTCTGCGTTCAGTTGCCATGTGCCCAACACGTACCAGTCACGTGCAATCAGCAGCTCTCCGCACTTATAACAAAGGGTGCTGCCCCCGGCGATATCGTGCACATTACCGGTATAAACATAGCGCAGACCATTGGCCCGGGCAATGTCACGTGAGCGTGTCAGTACGCCAGCCGCTGTACCGGCTTTATCCCGCATCTTCCAGTCCGGGTGAAAGGCAGTAAAATGCAACGGGACATCAGGACCGAGATGACTCATGATCCACTGGCTCATGGCATCAATTTCCTTTTCTGAATCATTTTCGCCGGGAATCAACAGGTTGGTAATCTCAAACCAGACGCGGGTTTCCTGCTTGAGATAAAGTAAAGTCTCCAATACCGGCTGCAATTGCCCGCCAGTGATATGCCTGTAGAATTTTTCGCTGAAGGCCTTCAGATCAACATTGGCAGCATCCATGTAGCGATAGAATTCGCGTCGCGGTTCTGCACAAACATAACCGGCAGTAACAGCAACAGACCTGATGCCTTTCGCCCGACAGGCCTCGGCAACATCAATAGCATATTCGTGAAATATCACCGGATCGTTATAGGTAAAAGCAATGGAACGACACGCCAGTTGTGCAGCCACTGTCGCCAGTTTTTCAGGAGAGGCAGCGTCTGCCAGCGTATCCATCTGCCGGGACTTGCTGATATCCCAGTTCTGGCAAAACTTGCAGGCCAGGTTACAACCGGCGGTACCAAAGGAAAGCACCGGCGTGCCCGGCAAAAAATGATTCAAAGGCTTTTTCTCAATCGGATCGACACAAAAACCGCTGGAGCGACCGTAAGTAGTGAGGACTATCTTTCCCTGCTCGCAGGCCCGTACGAAACACAGACCCTGCTGACCTTCATGCAATTTACAGGCACGGGGACACATGTCACATTGCACACGCCCGTCATCCAGCGTATGCCAATAACGGGTATTAGCAATATATTGAACTGTGTTGCTCATAGTAGCTGCAATCGCAAGGTGTAGATCCTATACTTTAGCCTAAATTTCTCTTGAACATATCCATGTCCATTACCGATTCGCGGATCCGTCTGTTTGATTCACCGCCCAGCATCAGGCCTGCGGCCGTTGCCGGGGCCTTTTATCCCGCCAAAGCCGATGAATTACGTGACGTCATCACCAATATGTTCAATGCTGTTGAAGTCGATATAAACACACCCAAGGCCCTCATTGTCCCCCACGCCGGCTATATCTATTCCGGCCCGACTGCGGCTGCGGCCTATGCCGGCTTGCGCAGCATTAAACAACGAATCAGGCGTGTCATCCTGTTGGGCCCGGCCCACCGTGTCTATGTCAAAGGCATGGCATTGCCAACAGCCACGGCGTTCACCACACCTCTTGGCAATATCAGCATCGACCGCCAGGCGGTGAAACAAATAAAACGACTGCCTCAAGTATGTCTGTTCGATGATGCCCATGCCCAGGAGCACAGCCTGGAAGTACAGCTACCTTTTTTGCAAATGAGTCTGGATCATTTCAGCCTGGTACCCATCGTCGTCGGTGAGGCAACACCGGAACAGGTGGCCGAAGCCCTGGACCTGCTCTGGGGTGGGGATGAAACACTGATCGTTATCAGCTCGGACCTCAGTCACTTTCATGATTATACAACAGCAATACGCATAGATGCCGCCACGGCCGCCGCCATTGAAAATCTCAGTTATAAGGATATTGATCCTGAGCAGGCCTGTGGTTGCCGACCTGTGAATGGTCTGTTGCTTGCTGCCAGACAACGAAGATTGCAGGTCAGCCGGCATGGGCTTTGTAACTCCGGTGATACGGCAGGCAGCCGCGACCGTGTGGTTGGCTATGGTGCCTGGTCGCTACATGAAAAACAGATGCTTGACGAAAAACAAAGACAACAATTAATTAACATCGCCAGACAAAGTATTGAACAGGGATTCAATACCGGCCAGGCACTCGAATTAGATACCAGTAAATTTTCAGGTGAACTTTGTGAAACCAGGGCCAGTTTCGTTACGCTTAAAATGGATCATCAACTTCGAGGCTGTATTGGCACTACCGAAGCCATCCACCCTCTGGTCGAAAGCGTGGCCAATAATGCTTTCAACGCCGCCTTTCGGGATCCTCGGTTCAGATCGCTGGACAAAGAAGAATATAAAAATACAGACATAAGTATCTCCGTATTAACACCGCACGAAGCCATAATATTCAGTACGGAGACCGAGTTGCTCAAGCAACTGCGTCCGGGAAAGGACGGGTTAATCATAAAGGCAGGCCCACAAAAAGCGACCTTCCTGCCGAGCGTCTGGGAATCGATTCCCGATGCGAATGAGTTTCTAAGGCAACTCAAACTGAAAGCCGGCATGAAGATGGATGATCCTCCGGATCGGGCCTGGCGCTATGGCGCTGAGTCTTTTTCCTGAAACGAATATAAATCAACATCTTATCAACGAATAATTCGTCATTCGGCGTCAAGTTTTGACGGCAAATGACGCTGTATTCGACATGTTATTGCAAAATACCTTGTTACCCTCGCTTACTCTCACCACCAGCCCACCGGCGATCAGCAAGTCCTGGCAGGTGGGGCAGATATTACAGGCCATCGTTCAGGGACGTAAACAGCAAGGCTACCTGCTGCTGAAAATCGGTAATAACACGCTTAGCGCCAGCACAACACTTGCCTATCAAAGCGGGCAAAAGTTGAAGCTTCAGGTCATTGAAAACCGGAAAAGTCTTGTTCTGCAGAACCTTGAACCCGGCAAGGCCGGCAGTAAAGAAACCACGCTGGAACAATTGCTGGAACAATTGCTGCGACAGGCCCTGCCGAAACAGGACAAGCTGCAAAGCCTGGCAAAAAACCTGAATCAGCTGCTGTCAAAATTACAGGCGCCGATACAAGGCCTGTCAACAACATCAAAACCGGTGTTTGAACAATTACTCAGTACGCAAAGAGCGCTGCCCGGAGCAGAGCAGCTTGTCAATCCACGGTTATTAAAACAAACGATCAAGGACTCCGGTCTTTTCCTGGAGGCAAAACTGGCGGCGTTGTTGCCGCTGGCGGATAAACCCACCGGCACGACCACGACGAACCCGATCAGGACTGATCTTAAGGCAAACCTGTTGGTTCTGGCGAATACCATTGAGCAATCACTGAAAACAAACCAGGAAGAACTTGCCATTAAATTAAAAGCCTCAGTATCAAGTGATACGAAAAATGTCGATAAAAATTACGGACAGCGCAATATAGAGGCTGCCAATGATGTCAAGGTAGTGGAATTACTGTCACTTCGACGCGCCGTGGAATCCGCTATCGCCAAATTACAGCTAAATCAAAGTCAGGCCATTATTACCGCAGAACAATCATCGCCCATATGGGTCATTGATTTACCCATAGTGGACGAACAACATGAGAATATGCTGGAGTTGAAAATCCGCCATGAAGAAGCAGAATCCCAACAGGACAGCCGGACACGCAAGTGGACTGTCACCCTGTCTTTTGATATCGCCCCACTGGGGAAGATACACGTACAGTTAAAGTTGCTCGGAGAAAAATTATCATCATCGATCTGGGCTGAACAGATACTGACCAACAATCTGATTCGTCAACACCTGAGCTATCTGGAAAAACGTCTTCAACAGTCTGGGCTGAACGTCGTTACCATCAATCAGCACCCGGTTATACAACAAGGCTCCATTGATGTCCCGCGTCGCCCACCGCTGGTGAGTACGGTGATATGAATATGCCGGACAGACCTGCTGATCAGGCCGTGGCGCTGGTATGTGACCGGATATCCGCACCCCGCGTTACTGCCAGGGGCAACGATGAACTGGCGCAGCGTATTCTCACCATTGCCAGGGAACATGGTATCCCTGTCAAAGAAGAGCCTGAACTGGTGCAGCTCCTGTCCGAAGTGGCACTGAATGATGAAATTCCGGAAGCGCTGTATGTGGCTGTTTCCGAAGTCTTGTCCTTTGCCTATATGTTGAAAGGGAAAATGCCTGCGAACAAAAACCAATGACCCTCCAGACATTTGCCGGATCGGATGCCCGGTAAGCTATTTATGTTGTTCAAGCCGGGAGGCCATGTCAGCAGCCCGTCTGGCAGCTGATTTATCTCCTGCCCTGTAATTTGCCTGGGCAATAAGCTTCCAGTTTGCAGATTGTAAGGGATAATTTCCAGCCGCGAGACTATTGGATTTTTTCGCCAGATTAATCGCCTGTTGCCAGTTTTTTTGCTGTAACCGTAATAATCCCAGACGATACCACAACATCGCATTTTTTGGAGCCAGCCGCAGGGCTCTTTCCAGCGTGGCCGCCGCACTGGCTTTATCGCCGGATGCCATCTTTGCTTTTGAGTCCTCCAGCAAGGCCAGCACTACAACCTGCTTATCCGCATCAGAGCGCATGGTTTTCTTTTCAGCAGGCGAGGACAACCCGGCTTTGTCACTATCATCATCACCTGTAGATGGATAGTAAGCTGGATCATTCTGATTCTTCTCAACAGTGCGATCTTCCACCGGCACCGGTGCGATACTCTGCCTGGGCCCGGATGCACAGGCCTGTAAGAACAGCAGGCAGGAGCATAATAAAATGAATTTACAATCCAGGTTCATAACAGTTCGCAATGCATCAGGCAAAATTGACGGGCTCCGGAAATAAACGATTGTATCATTGACAGGTAAAGCGAGCGGGCTCGTATCCGCTGATGTATGGGATTGAATTCAGCTTCAAACAGCCTTGCCCCTGCGTGCCAAGCCAATCGATATCTTCAGGCGAAACGAGTGCCAAAGGCTTGATTTTCAATTTACGCATCATGCTTGCCCAGATGCGCATGGCGCCACTGGCGCCGGTCAAGCGAGTCGGCCTGTTATCATCCCTGCCCACCCAGACCACCCCCAGCATCTCATCACCAAAACCTGCAAACCAGCTGTCGCGCAAGTCATTTGTAGTGCCGGTTTTACCCGCCAGCGGCATCCGATCCGGCATTATTTGCGATAAGGCCTTACCCGTGCCCTGACTGAGTACCTGCGTCATTAGAAAATTTGTCAGAAACACCGGCGCGGGCTGCATCACCTGGTTCATTTCAAGTGGGTAACGTTGCAAAGCGCTGCCATCATTGTTCAGTACCTCTCTGATGCTGTTGTAGGGCACCTGAAACCCCCCATTGGCAAAGCTCTGATATATTTGTGCTACATCAATGGGACTCAGTTCGACCGCCCCAAGCAAGAGCGATGGATAAGCTTCTATATTTTCCCTGATTCCTGTTCGCTTCAGGGTGCGAATGACCTGGTCCAGGCCTAACTCCATTCCCAGTCTTACCGTCGCCTGATTGTAGGAATGCACCAGGGCATCGAGTAAGGTGACATGCTCATGCGCCTTACGATCATAGTTTTGAGGCTGCCAGAGACTGTTATCGTCCTGTTTGAGCGAAATGGCTGAATCATCCACTGAACTCAGAATATTGTATCGCAGCGGTTGCTTCAACGCCGTGTAATACACCACGGGTTTTATCAAAGAGCCTATGGGGCGTAAGGCATCGATCGCACGGTTAAAGCTCACCTTATCTCGCTGCCTGCCGCCCACCAGGCCAAGTACCTCACCATTACTTGTGTTCAGTATTACAATCGCCGTCTGCAAACTACCCGGGTCTAATTGTTTTTGTTTTTCAAGTAAGGGCAGTTGACTGTGGACGACGGTTTCTATTTTGTCCTGCAGACCAGGATTTAATGTCGTGAAAATTCGCAATCCTTCATTACGTAAATCTTCTATTTTATAATCCTTCAACAACTGACGCTTCAGCAGATCAATAAAGGCCGGGTATTTTGCCCGACTCCAGTCAGGTTTTTCTGCCAGACCCAATGGCATTGACTGTGCGATTTTTAATTGCTCAGCATCAAAGTATTTTGATTCCTGCAGTAAGCGCAATACCAGATTACGTCGTTTCAGCGAGCGCTGTGGATGCCGATAAGGATTGTAATAAGACGCGCCTTTTACCAATCCCACCAATAAGGCGATCTGGTCCTGACGTAACTCCTGTAAGGGTTTTGCAAAATAATATTCAGCCGCTGTCCCAAACCCGTGAATACTGCGAGCACCGTGCTGTCCCAGGTAAATCTCGTTAATATAGGTGGAAAGAACATCTGCCTTGGAATAGCGTCTTTCCAGTAAAAGCGCCATGATGACTTCATTGAACTTTCGCCAGTATGTTCGCTCATGAGTAAGGAAAAAATTTTTCACCAACTGCTGTGTGAGTGTACTGCCCCCCTGATCAATGCGACCTTGACGGATATTGGCCAGGAGCGCTCGCAAAATGCCGCGAACATCCATTCCACCATGGGAAAAAAAACGTCGATCTTCCACCGCCACAAGTGCATCGACCAGAAAAGGCGGTACTTGCCGATAAGGAATGACGACACGATCTTCATTGTGTTGGGGATAGATTTTACCGATAAGCTGCGGCTCCAGACGAATCACGCCTGGTGATTCTCCTCCGGGAATGCTACTGATAGCACTTACCTTGTTGCCTCGAAAATTGATACGCAAGTGCTGCCGGGCCTCTTCCCCATCCCAAAAATCAAAAGGCCGCTTGATAAATTCAATATTATCGCGACCACGCTTATACTGCCCCACCGCTACCGGGCCGGGCTGTCGTTGATACCCCACAGCCTCCAGCTCTTTTTCAAAATCACTTATTGACAACGATTGATCGATATAGACCTCCATAGCTCTGGCATATACCCTGGCGGGTAGTGACCAACGTTTACCTTCAAATTCGATCTGAATTCTGTAATCAAGCCAAAAAAGCCATGCGAGCAACACGCAACCGGCGATAATAAAAAGACGGAACAGCAAAAACACCGACACGCGCCGTTCTCTTTTGCCGGTCTTCCTGGATTTTCGTCTCCTGGGCGGTGACTTTGATGACATCAAAAATGGAAACGTCGTTTAGGCAGGTCGAACAAGGTTGTCAACGTGTGCAGAGGTGGAAAATATAACGTTCAGCAATTTTCTGATCAAAGCGCTCAGGTTAACAGCCGTTCCCGTACATAACAAAAAAGGCCCCACATAGTGGGGCCCTGATTTGTTGAGAAAGACCCTGATAAGTAAAAATCCACTTATCCCGCCAATTTTCTGGCTAAGGCCCTACGTCGTTCCTTTTTCGCTTCTATTGCTGCCCTGGCTTCGCGTCTACGTTCTTTTTGACGTTGGGCTGCAGTCAAAGGTGACGGGCTATTTTTTTTTGGCGCCTTTCCTGGCCTTCTTCTTGGTAGCCTTCTTCTTAGTGGCCTTCTTCTTGGTAGCCTTCTTCTTGGTAGCCTTCTTCTTGGTAGCCTTTTTCTTGGTGGCCTTCTTCTTAGTGGCCTTTTTCTTGGCTGCCTTTTTCTTGGTGGCCTTCTTCTTGGCTACCTTCTTCTTGGCTACCTTCTTCTTGGTGGC
>JAJRTU010000355.1 GCA_024278135.1 Gammaproteobacteria bacterium | reverse complement strand
TAAGGACGATACGTGCGAATTTCATCAAGGTCCGAAGTACTGTATTACTTCAAAGAGAGACCGAATATACGTTCGCAATTCTGTCCCTGTTATTTTATTACCAAGCCTTGCAATAAGGGAGGAGACCATATACATCCTACGGGGACAGGAGATAACTAAGAGGCGGCAGGTGGCAGGATGGGCAAAGGCTCTACCGTGCCCACCATCGAAAAATAAAATGGAGGATTTATGTAATGGATTATCGGCGTTTATATCGACCGGGGGCCGGTTATTTTTTTACGGTGGTCACGGAAAAGCGGCAGCCCTTATTGATTCAGCATATTGAGCGTCTGCGCGATGCTTTTCGTTTGTGCCTGTCTCGTTACCCTTTTGAAATTGAAGCGATTGTGGTACTACCGGATCATTTGCATACTTTATGGCGCTTGCCTGACAGCGATACGGATTTTTCGCAACGCTGGATGGTGATCAAGCGTAAATTTTCCTCGGGTTTATCCAGCGGCTTCGTGAATGACTCAAAAAACAGAAAACGCGAAAAAGGAATATGGCAACGGCGTTTTTGGGAACACTGTATTCGTGATGAAGATGACTGGCGGAAACATGTTGATTATATTCATTTTAACGCAGTCAAACACGGCTATGTCAGCCAGGCACATGAGTGGCCATACAGCTCATTTCATCGGGCTGTGCGTCATGGCTGGTATGAGAAAAATCACGTTTTCCATGATGATCTTAAAGCACTGGATCTGGAGTAAGATGGGCAAAGGCTTTGCCGTGCCCATCATATTTAATTTTATGATGGGCACGCTTTGCTTTGCCCATGCTGCTACAGCAAACTCTTCAACGTAGACAGGCAGCTTTCGTAGTAGCTGCTGCCGAACAGGTTCAGGTGGTTGAGTTCGTGGTAGAGACGGTAGAGGATGATGCGTTGTTCGGCCCCGGCGGTGAAGGGCCAGACTTCCTCGTAGGCCGCTTCGCAACGTGGGCCGAAACCACCGAACAGGCGCATCATGCCGATTTCGGCCTCGCGGTGGCCGTAGTAGCTGGCTGGATCATAAATAATTGGCTCGCCCTTTTCATCGGCGGCGGCATTGCCTGACCATAAGTCACCGTGTAATAACACTGCCGCTTCGTCTGTTTTATCGAGCAGCGCATCGAGCCTGTCCATCAGCCTTTCACCAAGTTTGAGCAATCTGTCGTCGCTGGCGGTCTTGCCGGCGAACAGTCGTAACTGATGCCCCAACCGTTGTTCCCGCCAGAAATCCAGCCAGTTGTCTGTCCATGTATTTGGCTGCGGCGTGGTGCCAATATAGTTGTCCTGATCAAAACCGAAACGATCATTTTTTGTCGCCTGATGCAGCAGGGCCAACTGCCTGCCCATCAGCTCCGGCCAGTCGGCAAGACGGCTGCCTGCGCGGAAGGCTTCCATGACAATAAAATCATCGCCACAGGCAATAGGGACAGGAACTCGTATGGCGTTTGCTGCGGCCAGCCGTTGCAGGGCCTCGAACTCGAGTGTAAACATGCCCGGGTATCGGGCCGCCGCCGCGTGGGTCTTGATGAAAACCTGTCTGCCGTCGCTGAGAGAGACAATACGGCTGTCATTGATCGAACCGCCAGGGCTGCTGCGTGAGCCGGCAAAGCGGGCGGCTTCGCCTGTTGCCAGGCTGATGGCAGACTCAATACGAGCCTGTAGAGACATGGCTATTGATCAGCTGACAACGACAGGCAATGTTCCAGCATGGCCGGACAGGCCGCTTCTATCATGTCCAGCACTGCTTCAAAACCCGCATCGCCACCATAGTAGGGATCGGGTACGGAACGTCCCATCACCGGATCATCGCTGTCGTCGAGAAAACTGCCCAACATGCGAATGTGCGGCAAACGTCTGCCCACGAGATAATCCAGGTTCTCCAGGTTTTCAACATCCATCGCCACGATCAAATCAAAATTTTCAATATCGTCGATGGTGACCTGACGGGCGATGGAGTCCAGTGAATATCCGCGCTTTTCAGCGGCGGCACACATACGCCGATCGGCGTGATTACCCGTGTGATAGCCTATGGTGCCAGCGGAGTCGATTTGTATCCTGTCTTCGTAACCGGCCGCCTTTACATAGTGCCGGAACACACCTTCGCCGGTGGGGGAACGGCATATATTGCCCATGCAAACAAAGAGGACGGAGACTTGTCGGTCTGAATTACGCATAAAACACCTTGTATCATCAATAGTCGCCGGACGGGCAACGGCATAAAGCCCATGTTGTCTGTTTTTACAACACCCTGAATCGACAGGCCAGTTCAACACAGGGTTTGCCTTTCACATCCGAAGCTGCTTTTTCCAGCAACTTTATATCACACCAATGGCCATAGAGGCTGTTCACTTCTTCCTGAAATACGGCGAAAGGCGGCGGGCTGATAATGTCCTGTTCATACTCCAGCACGATCAACAGACCCTCGACACCGGGCTCAAGTAAATGCCGCATCTGTCCCACGTATTGCACTCGCATCTCCGGTGGCAGGGCGACGAGTGCGGCCCGGTCAAATACTGCCGAGATATCGCCCAGTAATTCGCGAGTCACTGCAAAGAAATCGCCGCATATTATTTCAATGTGTGCCGACTGGAAGCGTTTGTAGTCACCGGCATCGCTGACGGTGACCTGCAGATGGTTTTCCTCGAAAAAAGCTTGCGCGGCAATTTCGCTCAGCTCCAGGCCAATGACATCGAATCCCTGCTGTTGCAGGCACATCATATCGCCGGATTTTCCACACAGGGGAACGAAAACGCGCCCACCCTTTGCCGGAGCAAGCGTGGGAAAATGTTTTTGCAGTAAAGGATGTGGTGCATCCTGATGAAAGCCGATTTCATTGGCTTGCCACTTTTCCTGCCAGAATTGATGTTCCATTGCTTTTCTTTTTTTGTCGGTTTTTCTGATGGGCACGCTGCGCTTTGCCCAATGAGATGGTCTCCTCCCGTTCTTTAATCGGCATCACAATGTGCCATGATGGTAACTGAAACATTCCATCAAACAGAGACAGGAGAAGACCTCATGCAGATTACAACAATTGGATTGGATTTGGCAAAGAC
>JAJRTU010000354.1 GCA_024278135.1 Gammaproteobacteria bacterium | reverse complement strand
CCATCTGCCGGCAGATATTCAGGTCTTTTAAATGCAGGTTGACCTTGAAACCCGGTGGATAGGTATTGTTCAGCATAAAGCTGCTGCGATTGTCCAGCACCCAGTTGGCGGCGGCACCGCTGGATACGACCTTCACGACTTTGTCCATATCCAGACCCGCAGCCCTGCCAAAGGCCAGCGCTTCGGCGACGGTTTCATAAAGACCGGCACAGATGATTTGATTGACGGCCTTGCAGGCCTGGCCGCTGCCCGTGGGGCCAATGTGGACAATACTGTTGGTGATGGCACCCAGAGCGCTGCGGACGCGCTCCAGAACAGTGTTGTCGCCGCCCGCCATCATGGCCAACGTACCGTTCACTGCACCCTCGGAACCACCGGATACCGGACAGTCCAGAAAATGCGCCCCGGCTTTTTGTAATATCACGGCAGCCTGTTTGGCGGTATCACTGCTGACGGTTGATGTATCGACAACGACAGCGTCAGGATTTACCGTGCCGGCAATGCGTTCAACCATCTCCAGAACATCGTTGTCACGGGAGACACAAATGATAATGAGTTCACATTCTGCGCTGAGCTGTTCGGGTGAGTCACAGTGCAAGACGCGGGTTTTATCGGCAATGTCTTTGGCTTTACCGGCGCTACGGTTCCATACCGCATGCAGGAGACCGGCTTTGTGGAAATTCATCGCCATACCAGAACCCATGGCACCTAAACCTATTACACCTGTTTTCATAGCGAACTCCCGAGTGATTTAATGACAATTAAGGCCATATTGTTCTGCTACATTGACACATTCGATATTGTCTTTCCAAAATAAAACCGGACATATCCCGAGATTGGGGTGTCCCTGTGGCCGAGATACCGGATACAAGCTGATCCCTTACGTGCTTGCAGCCTGATAATGCTTTGCGATGATCTCTGCCACACAGCAGGTCAACTTTTTCGCCACGGGAATATGTAAAAACTCGTTTGGACCGTGAGCATTGGAGTGCGGGCCGAGCACACCGGTGATCAGAAATTGTGCTTCGGGAAATTTCTCGCCCAGCATGCCCATAAACGGAATGCTGCCCCCTTCGCCCATGTGTACCGCCGGCGCACCAAAGTAATGATTCGAGGCCTCGTTGATCGCCTGTTCGAGCCAGTCGGGCATCGTTGGTGCGTGCCAGCCTGATGCAGCCCAGTCGGGTTTGAATGTAATTTTCGCGCCGTAGGGGGGATCACTTTCCAGTAATGTCTTCAATTTTTTACCGGCCTTTTGGGCATCGCAGGTCGGCGGCAGGCGCAGAGACAACTTCAACGAGGTGGCCGGTCTCAGGACATTGCCGGCTTCGCTGATGGCCGGCAGCCCGTCGGCACCGGTAACAGCAAGGGCCGGGCGCCAGGTGCGATTTAAAATCAGTTCGCCGGGGTCGGATGACACGGCCTGAGCTGAATTGACAAAAGGAAACTTGCTGTAGACCGCTTCTCGCAGGACCTCGGCTGCCAGTTCGGCCTGTTGTTTTCGTTGATCCGGAATCTCGACATTAAATTCTTCAGCGTTGACAAGGCCACTGTCACAATCATCGATGCGATTCAACAACTGCCGGAGTATACGAAAAGTGGAGGGTACGATACCGCCGGCATCACCCGAATGAACGCCTTCTTCGAGGATTTCCACGCTCAGATCACCGCCAATCAGTCCACGTAAAGAGGTGGTACACCAAAGCTGATCATAGTTGCCGCAACCGGAGTCCAGGCAGAAGACCAGTTGAGGCTGAGCGATTCGCTCGGCCAGTGCGTCGATGTAAAAGGGCAGGTCAAAACTGCCGCTTTCCTCACAGGCCTCGATCATGACAACACAACGGGCATGGGGAATATGTTGTTCCTGCAGCGCCCTGATGGCGATCAGCGAGGCGAAAGTGGCATAGCCGTCATCGGCGCCGCCGCGGCCATACAGCCTGTCTCCATCCACTACCGGCTGCCACGGCCCGAGACCTTTACGCCAGCCTTCCATCTCCGGCTGTTTGTCCAGATGGCCGTATAACAGTATGGTGTCGTCGCTGTTGCCGGGAATGTCGATAAAAATCAGCGGTGTTCTGCCGGGCAGGCGCAGCACCTCAAGCTGCATACCGGGGATATTTTGTGCCAGGCACCAGCGTTCAAATTGTGCAACGGCCTTATCCATATAACCGTTCGCCTGCCAGGCGGGATCAAACATGGGTGATTTATTGGGAATACGAATGTAGTCAATGAGTTCCGGAAGAGCCGACTCGTCCCAGTGCCGCCCGCAAAAGGCCTGAATGCTGTCTGTATTCATACTGAAAGAATAATTCTTCGTGTTGTGAAGTAAAAATTAGGATAAGATTTTTTCATATATCTCGATGCCATCACAGCTTTAGTTTTGGGATATAAGGTCTAAACTGCCCTGGAGCAATAATCTGAATATGAGTATACGAAGTGTGCTGGGATTGACTCCCAATATTGCCGAAACGGCGTATGTTGATGAAAGTGCTGTCATTATCGGCGATGTGACCATTGGTGAAGACAGCTCGATCTGGCCCATGGTCGTGGTTCGCGGCGATGATCAGGCCATTGTTATCGGCAGTCGCACCAATATCCAGGATGGCAGTGTCATCCATGTCGCCAGCGATAACGAATTGTTTCCCGGTGGCATTCCCGCCATCATCGGTGATGATGTTGTTGTCGGACACAAGGTCTTGCTGCATGCCTGCACCGTTGGCAATCGATGTCTGATTGGTATGTCCTCCACGGTGCTCGACGGGGCGGTAATAGAAGATGGCGTTGTTCTGGGGGCGGGCAGTCTGGTGCCGATGGGCAAACGGCTGGAAGCGGGCTACCTGTATATCGGTTCTCCGGCCAAACGGATACGCAAACTGGGGGACAGGGAAAAGTACTTCCTGGAATATGCGGCCGGTCACTATGTTGAACTGAAGAACGCTTACCGGGCGGAGGGCCGGGATCGCGCCTGCTGAGCCGCAGGACGGGCACCTTGTGCTTTCCCATACTGCTTCATGAGTGGGCAACAAGCGATTTGAGCCACTCAAATGGCTGTTTTACTCGTTAATTCGGCTGAAATTCGCTAGAATCTGCGACCTTTTCCGGCTATAGAATCTTATGAGCTCACAATCACAGCAACACTATGACGTGATTATCGTCGGCGGCGGTCATGCCGGTACCGAAGCCGCGTTGGCGTCTGCGCGTATGGGCGTATCTACTTTATTGCTTACCCAGAGCGTCGAAACATTGGGGCAAATGTCGTGTAACCCCGCTATTGGCGGTATTGGCAAGGGCCACCTTGTCAGGGAAGTGGATGCGCTCGGTGGTCTGATGGCCCGGGCGGCGGACCGCAGTGGCATCCAGTTTCGTATTCTCAATGCGCGCAAAGGCCCGGCAGTGAGAGCGACCCGGGCGCAAATTGATCGGGCATTGTATAAAGGCGTGGTTCGTTCCTGTCTGGAAGCCCGGCCGAATCTGTATATTTTTCAACAGGCTGTTGATGATCTGATTGTTCAGGGCGATACCATTTGCGGGGTTGTCACCCAGATGGGTCTGAAATTCCATGCTCCCTGTGTGGTGCTGACGGTGGGTACTTTCCTGGGTGGCCAGATTCATATTGGCGACACCAGTTTTCAGGGCGGCCGGGCCGGCGACCCGCCATCCAGTACACTGGCGAGATGTCTCCGGGATCTGCCCTTTCGCGTTGATCGCCTGAAGACCGGCACGCCGCCGCGTCTGGATGGCAGGACCATTGATTACCGCCAGTTACAGCAGCAGCCCGGTGATGATCCGGTGCCGGTTTTTTCATATCTGGGCAAGCCCGGGCAACACCCGCAGCAGATCCCCTGTCATATCACCCATACCAACGAGCGGACCCATGACATCATTCGTGCCAGTCTGGATCGTTCGCCCATGTACAACGGCAATATCGACAGTACCGGACCGCGTTATTGCCCCTCGGTAGAAGACAAAGTGGTGCGCTTCGCTGATAAAAGCGCACACCAGATCTTTATCGAGCCGGAAGGGTTGAACACACGCGAGGTGTACCCCAACGGGATCTCCACGAGCCTGCCCTTTGATGTGCAACAGGAACTGGTGCGATCCATCAAGGGTTTTGAACACGCGCATATTATCCGGCCCGGATACGCCATCGAATACGACTATTTTGATCCTCGTGATCTACAGCCCTGGCTGGAGACAAAAATAATCAGGGGTCTGTTTTTCGCAGGACAAATCAACGGCACCACGGGCTATGAGGAAGCGGCGGCGCAGGGCCTGATTGCCGGGCTGAACGCCGCCCGGCGCGTCCAGGAAAAAGAACCCTGGAGTCCGCGTCGTGATCAGGCCTATATCGGTGTTTTGATTGATGATCTGATCACCCGGGGCACGCTGGAACCCTACCGCATGTTCACCAGCCGGGCGGAATACCGTTT
>JAJRTU010000353.1 GCA_024278135.1 Gammaproteobacteria bacterium | reverse complement strand
GCGGCGCTTCATCAAGCCCCGTCATCCAGATGCAATCCCCATGAGGATAATGGCCAATATCACGAACTAAACCGGCTCGCAATGGATTGGCAACGATATATCGGGCCATTTGGCGCAGCGCCTCATCCTGCCTCGCGGCATGATCATAGAAGGCCCGTTACCAGAGACTTCCCTGCTGGCGCAGGTGATGATTGATGGACAGTGCCGAGCGGGCTTTGAGGGTTTTTACTGCCCTACAACCCAGGCAAGGAAAATAACATCGTCCTCATCGTGCAGCTGTCGGAGTTCGTGAACCGGTAGTCGTGCTACGGTGATATCGGTAAACAAAGGACGGCGCTCGCAGGTCACTGTGGTAAGGCAATAGATATGATGGGAACGGGAATAGCGTCCCCTGTGGTCGAATAAATTCGACCCTACAAAACCACCCACTCGATTGAGGGAAGAGTCTATTTTATAAAGAAATTATAGAGCCAGGCAAAGATAGCGCCGCCTATACCACCGTCGACAGAACCATACAACGAGCCGATGATGACACTTCCCATGCCCGTACCAGGTTGATAACCAGGGTAGATGGAAGCAACGAATTCCAGAAAGTGATTGCCGTATCCTGGAAACATCAAGTTGGCACTGGCAACAATGAATATCGCCACAGACCAGAAAATGGCTGCTGTGAGTGAAAGTGCTTTTATGGATAATTTCATGATCAGTTCCTCCTGATGCATATTAATTTTCGATCTGTCCGGTTCGCGCCAATCCCTTACGCCGCGTATATAATATAAGTATAGAAGCTATTCAAAATCGCGTAGGGGTATTTGGTATTGGCGGGTACAGGATGATGGTGAACGGTTTTCTATTGCTCGCCCTTTTGCCTCGTAAACACAGGTTTGACCAGCACCAGGAAACAGGCTGCGGACATACCGGATGATCCGAATATCATACACATCACCATAATCTGATACCTGATCGCTATAAGTGGAGAGATACCGGACAGTATTTGTCCGGTCATCATGCCGGGAAGGGAAACAAGCCCTACTGCAAATAATGAATTGATTATCGGGATAAGGGCAGCATGAAGGGCAATATTACGTGCTTCGTCATAGGGTACATTTCTTTCTATCTCTGCGTTAAGTCTCTCAACAACCAGGCTGATGCTGTTCATTGCGTTCGCAAAAATCATTCCTGCAAGCGGAATCATCAGCTGTGGCAGATACCAGGGTTTCAGTACCAGGACAGCCTGTGTTACCAGCACCAGAGTGATGCCCCCTCCGAGAGCGACCGATAAAAATGCGTATTTATACAGCAAGCGGCGTTTACCCTTTATCGTGTCCAGTGCTATCCAGCTTGACGCTGTTACCATCAAGACCAGGATCAGCAGGATCACCCATGCATGATCTGATTCAAAAATATAGGCCAGGAAATAGCCGATGATCAGCAACTGGACCAGCATACGAGCGATGGCATAAAGTGCATTACCGGCATTGAGCGACCATATAACAAGAATGACGATAACCGCCAGAGCGGGAATAAAGGCGATGGTCAGGTGTTCCAACGGTATGGTTTGAATTGTGCCTGCCATGTCTGTTTTTTAACGTAACCCTGTAGACAGTAAAAATAACAATGCCGGCGGGCTCTGTTTATTACGTGTAAATCACATAAGCGTTTAATGGAAAAACAGAAATAAAGGAAACCATCGTAATTTCAATACCGGTTCGGAGTCAGATTGCATACCACAGTACGGCAAAAAAGTGACAGGTAGTACCGACGATGACGAACAGGTGCCAGATGAAATGGCTGTAAGCCAGCCGCTTTGCTACAAAGAACGCGACACCTGTCGTGTAGGCGATGCCGCCTGCCAGCAGCCAGAACAGCCCCCAGCCCGGCACCAGAAGCCACAGGGGCTTTATGGCAACCAGTACAAGCCAGCCCATAGCAAGGTACAGGCCCGTCGAGAGAGCAGGATAACGAATCCCGCCAACAGCTTTCAGCAGGATACCGACGAAGGCCAGACCCCATACCAGACCGAACAGCGTCCAGCCCCATGTACCACTGAGCACGCCGAGCGTAAATGGTGTGTAGGTTCCGGCGATGAGAAGGTAGATCGCGCCGTGATCAAGAATCTGCAAGACTTGCCTGGCCTTGTCTCCCGGCAGCGCGTGGTAGAGTGTGGAGCTGAGATACAGCAGCACCATGGTGGCGGCAAAAACGCTGGAGCCGACAATATTGGCGGTGCAGCCATGATCAACAGCAGCAATGATGAGAAATGGTGTAGCGGAGAGCGCCGCCAGCAAAGCAATGCCGTGGCTGATACTGTTGGCGATCTCCTCTCCTGGAGACTGGGTTTGTTCCGGCAATGGCAATGTTGCGATCATCGTTTTACATTCTGTGCGGCCTGAAGGCATCTGCAAGTCGGGAAGCCACAGCTCAATGTTGATTGATTATTGAGCTGATGGAAATCAGAGCTTCAAGGGTATTGAATAGTTGCTCATCCGGCTCTGTCATCCCCGTTTACTTTTTTACCGAAGCCCTTTGAATATATAAGGCAATACAAAAATGTCAACTCTGCCTGAAAGCGATACGAATATGCCGGCGGTCAATATCATGATGATCAGATAGGGAAATTGCGATTTCAATCAACGAAGAAATTGTAGAGCCCTGCGAACACAGCGGCACAAATGCTCGCATCGACAAAACCATACAGAGAACCGGTGATGATACTGCCTGCGCCGCTACCGGGATGATAACCAGGGTAGATGGACGCCAGCATCTCCAGAAAGCCCAGACCATAATCCGGATAGAACAGATTGGTGCCGGCAATCATCAGTATGGCAGCAGACCAGACAATGGCAGCTGTGAGAGTAAGTGCTTTTATTGATAGTTTCATAATATACCTCCAGAACAGATCATAGTATGCGTACAGAAAAATGCTGAGAAAAAATTGAAACCGCCGGGTGAATATGTGTGCTGATCACGCCAAAGACAGCCTCCTCCGCAGGAACGAGGACAGCGGAAGTTCCGATTGCTGACATCTTGAGCTCCAGGCTCCCCGTAGAATAAGCAGCATGTATATTTTCTCTCATCTGATTTTTTCTGTCATGGATATTTGAAGCGGATGTACATTCTAAGCGAGTTGCGGAAAGACAGGCATGCAAGCTGTGTTTGTATATATTGTCGTGCTGGAAGAAAATGGCCCCCAACTTCAATAATCGGCCCATAATTTGCTTGGCTTCTGAGTCTTATACGGGCAGAATCTTGTTGTAGATTTACCAACAATTATAATAAAAACCGGGGACTTTATATGGCAGATAATCCAGCAGGTGAGCTAATCGCATGCCACGAGTGCGATCACCTGCATCGCTATGTGTCGATTCCTGCCGGTGCGAAGGCGAATTGTGAGTATTGCGGCTCCCTGTTGTATCGACATATCCCGGATTCTCTCAATCGTTCCCTGGCTTTGTATTTGAGTGCCCTGATACTTTTTTTTATCGCCAACAGTTTCCCTTTCCTGTCGCTGACTCTGGGTGGACGGGTTGTTGAGAATATCCTCCTGTCCGGTGGTTGGGCCATGTATGAAATGGGTATGGGCGAACTGGGGATACTGATTTTTCTGACCAGCGTTGGCTTTCCCTTCATCACTATCATCGCCATGCTGTATTTGCTGACATCCGTACGTCTGGGTTATACACCGCCTGCTATGGGGCCGATATATCGGATAGCGGAAGCCGTTACACCCTGGAGTCTGGTCAGCGTGTTCATGCTGGGCGCCCTCATTGCCATTGTGAAGCTGCAGGATATCGCCAATGTTATTATTGGCACTTCATTCTTTGCCCTGACGGCACTGTTGGTTGTTTATGCCGCAGCCAGGGCAAATTTTGATCCCGGCATTATCTGGTCACTGACGCCCTACACAAACCCGAAAGAAGATGAGTTGAACCCCTCTGCCCGCTATCTTAACTGCCATACCTGTGGTTTACTGAGTGAGGAGCGATCACATGCACAAGCTTGCCCCCGGTGCACGACGCCACTGCACCATCGTAAACATGCCAGTATAGAGTCGACATGGGCGCTGTTGCTGGCGGCGGTCATCCTGATTATTCCCGCTAATCTTTATCCGGTGATGACAGTGATTCGTTTCGGCCAGGGCGAGCCGAATACCATCATCAGCGGCGTTCTGCATCTGATTGAGTCCGGTATGTGGGGACTGGCCATGATCGTATTTGTCGCCAGTATTGTGGTACCGGTAATGAAACTCATTGTGCTGAGTTTTTTACTCATATCCGTACAGAGAAAATCCATTTGGCGGCCGCGGGATCGTACTTTGCTCTATCGTGTGACGGAAGTCGTCGGTGCCTGGTCGATGGTGGATATTTTTCTGGTCGGCTTATTGTCAGCACTGGTCAGCCTTGATGCCCTGTCCACCATTCGTCCTGGAATTGGCGCCACGTTTTTTGCGGGAGTGGTGGTCATTACCATGTTTGCCGCACATCAATTCGATCCGCGATTGATCTGGGATAACCTGAGAGAGGATAAACATACAGAATAATGGAAGTCTCCAGTCCACAAGTCAGTAAACGATCCGGTATTTCACTGGTCTGGCTGATACCGCTGATCACGCTGATTGTCGGCGGCTGGCTGGTGGTAAAGACATTGTCTGAACAGGGTCCGCAGGCGACCATCAGTTTCAAGACGGCGGAAGGTATAGAGGTCGGCAAGACCAGGGTCAAGTACAAGAATGTCGATATTGGTGTGGTTGAGCAGATCCGGTTTAGTGACGATTTATCGCACGTTCTTATTACAGTAGAATTTAATCAGGGCACAGAACACTTTCTTCGCCGAAATACCCGTTTCTGGGTGGTGAAACCGCAATTGGGACTGCGTGGTGTGTCCGGACTGAGCACCTTGATTTCCGGAGCCTATATCGAAATCGAACCCGGGCCCGGTGCTGCACAATTGCATTTTGTCGGCCTGGAAAAAGCACCAGTGGTGACGGCCGGGGAGGCAGGCAAGCGTATAGTTCTGGTCGCTGAAAGACTGGGCTCCATTGATACCGGTTCACCCATCTACTATCAGGGCATGGAAGCGGGCGAAGTGCTCGGTCATGAATTGGGCAATGATCGTAAAAGTGTTTTCATCTACGCCTTTATAAAAGATCCTTTTGATCAGTTGATACGTGGTAATACACGTTTCTGGAATGTCAGCGGCATGGAGGTGACGATGGGGGCAGATGGTTTCAGGATGAAAACAGAATCACTGGCCTCGCTGGTGTTTGGCGGTATCGCTTTTGAAACCCCGGCAACTCTGGAGCCGATGGACGACGATGTGGAAAAACTGATGTTCACATTATTTGATCAGTACGACACGATTAAAGAATACTCCTACACCAAGAAGATTAATTTTATTTTGTTTTTTGACAGCTCTGTTCGCGGTCTGGCTATCGGTGCCCCGGTGGAATTTAAGGGTATAAAGGTGGGTTCTGTCCTGGATATTCGACTTGAGTACAAGAGTGAAGACACGACATTTCGCATACCCGTTCTTATTGAGATCGAGCCGGAAAGAATTATTTCCCGTGATGGCAAGGAACAGGAATCACCTTATTATGTCGTGAATACATTGGTAGAGCATGGTTTGCGGGCGCAACTACGTACCGGAAGTCTGTTGACCGGGCAATTATATGTAGAGCTGGACATGCATCCCGACACGCCAGTCGTCCTCAGCGGTGGAGACACAAGAGTTCCTGAATTACCCACCATCGCCGCAGCCAACTTTGATGCCATCACGGCATCCATTGAACGTTTCGTTGCCAAACTGGATGAACTGGAGATCGAGGAGATTGGGAAAGAGCTGCTGTCGACGCTGAAGGGCGCGAACAAGATTATAAACACACCGGAAATACCGGTAATCGTCTCGGATCTGCAAGCCTCATTACAGTCATTCCGCAGCATTCTGAAAAAGGTTGATGAATCCAGTTTACCCGAAGCCATCAATGCCGGTTATGTTGCTCTGGACAAGCTGGAAGAAACCCTGACCCTGACCAATCGTGTTCTGAACCCAAATTCACCCTTGCAGTACAACGTGATCAAACTAAGCGCTGAGCTGGAAGAAACCGCACGATCCATCCGCGCCCTGGTGGAGACACTGGAACGCAACCCGCAATCACTGATCTTTGGCAAGGATATTGAGGGAGAAGAATGATGTATAAAACCAGATTGAAGCCTGTCGTCCCGCTGCTCCTGCTTTGTGCTCTGTTTTCAGGCTGTCTGGGCAGCGGATCGAAAAATGTAGTACGTTATTATCTTGTCGATCCGCTTGTTGATGAGGTTCCGGAGAATCAGAAGGACAATCAGTTGGCAATAGAGCTGGTTGATTTACATATACCGCAATATCTACAACGCTACCATTTGGTTACTCGTAACAGTGAGAATCGGCTGCGGTTTTCTGAGGGTAACCAGTGGGCCGAAAGTCTGCGTAAAAACCTTCTGCGCACGCTGGCGATAAATCTGGCCGGCAGACTCTCGACGATTGATATCGGTACACCACTTAATCGCTCTGTATCATTGCCGGATTATCGCATACGGGTACATATTGCCCGTTTCGAGCTGGACAGGTATGGCAAGGTGCAACTTACGGCACGCTGGCAACTGAGTAATACCGATGAGAAAGAACTGGGTATATATGTTGCATCACTGCAAAGCGATGAGCAGATTGAAAAGGGTGATTATGATCAGATTGTTGCAGACATGCAGGATCTCTTTGCCAGGCTGTGCGATCAGATAGCTGCCAGCATAACAGCGCTGGAGGATCTCAAGTAGTGCCATGAAAACAGTATTTTATAACTCTCTGTTGTTCTTGTCAGCGGCCCTGGCTTCAGCAGTTTATGCAGAGCAGGCTGTGGAGCTAACCGGTCGGGAGATTATGGAAGAGGTCCACTCTCGACATCAACAGTATCCCTATGTGTATGAAGAACAACTAATGGTGATGCGTGATCGTAACGGCAAGCGGGATACGCGTAAGGTACATCGGTACTCCAGAGTGGAGAAAGACGGAACGGCAAAATTCATGCTGGTCTTTGATTATCCACGTGAGATAAACGGCGTGGCGGTACTCGCTATGCGTGATCCATCGGGAAGCATGAGCAAATCAATTTACCTGCCCGCTTTTGCGTAGCAGCTTATAGAAAGCAGCGGTGACAACAGAGACGGAAATTTTCTGGGTACGGATTTTTCCATTGAGAATATTATTGGCGAGACATTGACTGACTATCAATACAAGCGCCGGCAAGATAGAAATGTTGATGATATGCGATATTTTATCATAGACGTCTATCGTCCGGGAGATGATGTAAGTTCAGATACGCCAGTGAGGCGCCACTTTGTACGACAGGATAATTTTTTTATCACGAAGACGGATCATTATGATAATCAGGGTCGCTTGCACAAGCGGCAAAGTTATCACGATCTAAGGGCGGTGGATGGCGATATGTGGCGATCGGGAATGATACTGATGGAAGATATCAAAAATCACCATCAATCCCTGCTCAAGATTATCCGCAGAAAGTTTTCTCATGATTATGTTCCCGCAGAAATGTTTACAGCAGACTGGTTATTTCAAAACCACCCCTATGTTGTTCCGCAAAAGGTATCGGAAGATATTGACAGCGAAGAACATGACAGCATGTCAGCGGAACATAAGGGGCAGTCATACCGGTTGGACAGTATGGAAAAGATATTGCCATGATATTAAAACTGTTTACGCTTGGTTGTAATGATCGAAGAGGCGTGGGCTTCGGGCTGTTACTGCTTACCCTGTTCTTTGCTGCGGGATTGCCGAAGCTGCAGGTCGATACCGGTGTCGACAGCCTGATACCTGCCAATGATCCGGCACGCCTGGTCTATCAACGCGTCGCGGGTGAGTTTGGCACCGATAACAAGACCATCATCTATATCAGGGACAGCCGGCTTTGGACACCGGACAAACTGGGCAAACTTGAAAAATTACACGAAGCGATCCAGAAAATCAGACATGTCACGCGGGTTGACAGTCTCTATACTCTGCACACCATCGACGGCAGCGGGGGCAAGATTAATTCGAAGCCGGTTTTGCGTGAAGCGCCCCGAACCCAGGAAGAGGCGGATGCAGCGAAG
>JAJRTU010000352.1 GCA_024278135.1 Gammaproteobacteria bacterium | reverse complement strand
CGTGTGCGTTTGTCCGGTTTCAGTTCATTTATGACGGGTAATGCCAGCACCTTGTCCAGTCGTTCGCTGAATTCTTCCTGCCGCGCCGGTGACATCAGAAAATCCCAGAAGGCACGAAAGCTGGCACCCTGATCGGAGTCAGCGATAGCATCACGCTCACCCATAATCTCATCCAGCAATTCCCCTTTTTTACCGTCCCATGTGGCAATGCTTTCACGTGCGCTGCGATCAAGCTGACGGAAATTGTGTTCGATCTCTCGAAAATCGGCGAGCAATTCACGCGCCTGCTGATTAAATTGCATAAAGCGATCTTTTATCGCCGTGTCATCGAGCAGCGTAACATTGCCCTGCTGCACCTGAGCAATTTCGATATCAATTGCCTCGCGGCGCTTTTCCAGTTCCTGCAAACGAGTTTGCGGATCTTCGTCGCTGCCCTCACTGAGTTGACGCAGCAAATCAAACAGGATGAGCAGACGTGACTCAGTCCCGACAAAACTGCGCTGACTGAGTCCTTCCAGCCAGGCAATGGCCTTTTCAGTGTGCGGGGTCAGGTCGAACTGTACCTCATCGGAACCCTGGCGATAGAACTTTCGCAACCAGCCCTTTTCCGGTGCCGCCCAGTCATTCAGGTAATCCTGTGCCGATTTGGGAAATTTGTCATCACCGAGCATTTCGCGCAAATGAAACAACACATCATCCAGCGCTTCCACCAGATCCGCCTGCGGCATGATTCGAATATTTTTGTCGACAAAAACTTTCTGAAAAAAACTGACCATCAAGGGGGCATGGGGACTCGACAGCAAGCGCCAGGTGGGATGGTTCTGCCTCAGCGCTTCAAGAGTTTGGTAGTCGAGAGGCATAGACTTCTAGACCGAAGCACGATTGAGCAGAGATCCCGGGCATATTCTATGTTCTTGATACAGTTTCCAGATCATTTGTGAGTGTCAATGAATGTTAGTGACTGATATTTTCATACACACGATTATTTCCACTAAATTTTGGATCGCGACCTTTGATCACAGGTTCTATATATTCTGTCTTTCCTGCATCTTCCAGGTTCATTATTTGACGATATCTTTAATAGCCCCATTAATCCTGGCAACAACTTCTCCAAGACCCGGATCGTTTATCCTGTTTTTTCTGAGAAAGGCTTTCCACCTTGCATCAAACACTTTTGTGGGTTCAGGAATGCGTTCCAGTGGCGTTCCTCTGTTCTTCATCGTTTCAGCAACAGCCATGCTTAAAGCAGTGGCATCAAGCACGTTTTCGCTGACAAGCCGATAGCAATCATAAAAGTCTTTCATTCTACTATTGAGTTTGCCAAGGTAAAGAATTGCCTCGACTTTTTCAGAAAATATGTATTCCGGTGGATAGGCAAGAAGGTACGTGCGATCCTCAAACAATGGATCATTGGATTTCATTAATTTGACCTCTAATGATATTGGGCGAACCACATCGCCAACGCCAATATCCATGGAGACATTATTTCTTATTTGACCAAGCTGACCTTGTATGGTGATCCGATACCCAGGGTATTTCTTATGCCTTAGAGAAAGCTCAACAACTGATACCGAAGAAAAAATGAAATTATCACCAACACCTACTCTGGCAATTTCCTCGGTGATATTTTCAATGGTTTCAATGCCGCCTACGCTTCGCGTCAGGAGGAAATCAATATCTCTGGTTTCCCGGCCGATCTCTATGAATTGGGCCAAACACATACCTCCTTTAAAGATCAGTTTGTCTGCATAAGCAGATTGCCCGACTCTGACCAGAAAGCGCTGAAGAAAAAGCGTATCCAGTAACAGATTAAACGGCGTATTTGACGCCTTTGAAAGCTTCTTGAGCGTGTCCTTAACACGCTGTTCGGTAGCATCACTCATGCGATTAGCGCCATTGTGTATTCCCGAACTTTCGATGCCCGGAGTTCAGTGATATATTGATCCAGTTTTTTAATATTGGGTTTGCCAGTTTCACCATTAAGATAACGTTTCAGGGCCTTCATGGCAGTTTCAGTATCAAGGAGTCGAAAGGAATCGATTATGCTTCGTTCTGCATCAAATATGTTGACTTTGATACCGGCCAGCTCGATTTTCTTCACACCAAGATCCATGTTTCGCATTCGGACTATATGGCTTAGAGGGAACCTGGCCCTGGAGTGATCGTTAGCAACGGCGATCCAGAATTCTCTCATCATTTCATCGGTGAGCTTATAATAGATTAGTGCCGAAATGAGGCAGATCACCCCACCTTTTATGTTACTGGCAGCGATAGCCAGGTCTTCCCATTTGAGGTTTTCGCCTTTAGATACATATTTTGGCGAGCAATAAACACCGTGAGCAATTCTTTCAAATTTGCCGACGCTGGTATAATAGCTGAGCATACGGCGGGAGATGCCATATTTTTCCGCTTTGGCGGTAGTGAAGAATGGTCGTTTTTCCAGTTTTTCGATGTTCCGGGGCATGTAACTATATACCCTTATATTCTATTTATGAGTGTATATTGTTACATATCGGAAAATAATATGCTATGAAAATCCGTACCCGGGACGGTTGCGGGCGCAATGGTATTGTCATCCCGCAACAACAGGTATTGCCGGCGGGCAACAAACAAGAACGATAATCAGAAAGGCGATAATAATCAGCAATGGCCATCAAAAAATCCGAGCTCTACAACTCCCTCTGGGCCTCCTGCGACGAACTGCGTGGCGGCATGGATGCCAGCCTGTACAAGGACTATGTATTGTTCATGCTGTTTATCAAGTATATCTCCGACAGGTACGCCGACTCTGGAGACTTTACCCCGCCTGTCATGATTCCTGAAGGGGCGAGCTTTAAGGATCTGCTGGAGCCGAGTGTTCATTGAACGGGAGAGTCATTATTTGTGGGGGCGCAATTGATGGCTTTGTCTGCCTTACCGTATTCGTTATCGGCAAACTGCAAAAAGAGGAGACTGAGCACCGGCGTTGCGTACTCGCTGGATTCCAGATCGATATTGGCCCGCAGATTATCAGTAGCGGCCCAGAGATCATCCTCCAGTTGCATCAACAGTTTTGTTAATTCACTTGTCTGTATAGAAGACCACCAGACCTGATCGTCTGGTGGCCAATTTGGTGGAGGCGGCGGGACAGCTTATCCTGCTCTTTCGAGCCGGGCTGGACTATACCTTCATCCTGCATAACAGGATGCGGGGCGTGTTATTCACCTTGTAGCATTCTCAGGTGAATCCTAGTATTCACTCGCCTGTGTACAGGTCAGTGAGTCTATGAGTCTCTACAGGGCAAGCCTGAGGTTGGCCCTCTACTTACCCCTCGGTATTGCCCTGGTCTTTCGACTTTAGGTTTCACCGATGTGAGCCCCGTTTTCACTTTACTCTTACGAGTAAAGGCGACCCTTGTTGATCGAACCCGCGTCCGCAAGTACTCTGCCTTTGGTTCTACATGCTTAGCCGACTCTATTAGTTTAATTGACTGTTACCCGAACGGCAGGGAAAGCAGTCAACGATTCCGTAAAGTTTTAACGAATCAACGCCGGACGAATATCATCGCGAGCTTATGTGAGTCGACGCCTGGGACCGGATGCATAAGCACATACCGGGCAGACGGCACCCTACCGGGGTTTAAGCGGCGAGTGCGTAGTTGTCGTCGTTGGCAACTATATAAAGTGCAGGTGGATTTACGAGGAAATCTGCACCTCGGCATGCCCCTTGGGTTTCGCTACCCACGTCGAAGCCTGGTACGCCCCCAAATACAGTTACAATTAAAAGCGAAATATATCCGGGTGGAAGAATTATAGACTATCCACGAGATTAAATAAAACGACTGGATAGTACAGTTCCTCTTTCGAGGTTCCGTGTTCTACTCATTTTCCGGAAGAACAATCAGAACATCATTCTCGACAATATGGAGGAGGTCATCCACTATATGACCGAAGATGCGGTTGGTCAGCGTGCTTTTTGTCGACAATCCGATAACCAGTATTTGCGCATCAATTTCTCTGGCGGCTTCCGCAATGGCTTCCTCAGGATTTCCTGATACAACATGGACATTATCGGTGTCTATATCTATTCGTTTGGCGATATCGGTAACATGTTCAAAATCTTCCGAGTCAGAGAAAGCATAAACGGCATGCAGCTCTCCATTCTCATGTGTGCCGGCCACAAACTTGCCAAAGGCGACAACAGAGTCAAAAATTGCACGATATCTTTCATCTTCCCTTTTTGTGTCCACCGCTATAAGTACCTTATACAGGTCACCGACAACCTCGGATGAGACCAGTTGTACAGGGCAGTTTGCCGTTTCCAGTAAAGCATGGTCTGAAGAAGTCATCATCAGGCGTTGTGCCGCCGACCTTCGGTGAGATGACTTCACAATGAAATCACATTTGGCCCGTTTCGCCGCCGCCCCCAGCGTATTGCGCCAGTCAGCATCCCACACAAGTTCACTGGTGATTTCAAAGCCTTCTGCCCTGGCTTGTTCAACGATGTTTTCCAACCATGATTTGTATCGGGCCATTTCCGCCCTGCGAAGTGCTTCGGGATCATGCGCTTCCAGGGAAGGAGAGATACAAAGATAGGCATGAATTTTGGCATCGACGACTTTCGCAATGCGCATGGCGCGCTGCAAAGCACATTGATTGTCAGTACTCGGATCGATGACGGTAAAAATATTATTGATTTCGATCATAAATTTGTTCACTCCATCAGAAAATGAATCAGTCGTATTATATTAATACCGGAAATAAAAGTGATTACTCTGGATCACGGATCCATATAATTAAAGAAACTCTGATTAAGTCCCGGTGTCGTTTTCCGGCGCATGCCGGAATCCAGTCCTTATAATAACTTACTGGATGCCGGTATTCACCAGCATGAAGGAGAACGTACTTAATCAGAGCTTCCTTAAAGTATTAGAATATCATATTGCAGGAGTGCCGGTAGATTATCGGCTTTTCAGTATGCGCTGTTTCTGCCGCTGCCAGTCGCGGTCCTTCAGGTTTTGGCGTTTGTCGTGGGCCTGTTTGCCCCTGGCCAGCGCAATCTCCACTTTGACAAGATCGTGTTTCCAGTACATGGCCGTGGGCACGAGCGTATAGCCCTTGCGTTCCACGGCACCGGTGAGCCGGGCGATTTCTTTTTTGTGCAGCAGCAGCTTGCGGGTGCGTTGCGGGTCCGGGGTGATATGGGTGGAGGCGGTGGACAGCGGCGTGATCAGCGCGCCCAGCAGGAATACCTCACCGTCTTTCAGCAGGATGTAGTTGTCCCTGATCTGTACTTTTCCAGCCCGCAGACTTTTCACCTCCCAGCCCTCCAGTACGATGCCGGCTTCAAAACGGTCTTCGATGAAGTAATCGTGCCGGACTTTTTTGTTCAGAACGATGGTATTGCTGTGATCTTTTTTCTTGAGCTTGCCCACTTTTGTCTCTGCCTGATTCAGGGCGCGAGTATACCAGCAGACGGGCCGGGCAGAGCTTATCAATTGCCGGCGACCGGCCTGAAGCCGGTTCTTCGGAGATGATTAACGCATCTGGCTTTGCCGGATGGCCATGCTGGCCTGGTTTCTCAGCGTCTTGAAAAAACCCAGGGCTTCCATGGAGATAGAGGTGGCGGCATCGTCGGTGTCGGCGTAGATCATGCCGATGCAGCGTTTGTTCAGTATCAGGGGGTAGACCACAACCGTCTGCGGTGCGGTCAGTTGACGCAACCACTGGGGAATTCGCTGTCGATATTCGTCGGAATTTGTGTCAAGGACAATGAAGTCCTTACCCTTTATGACTGCTGTGCTGACGATATCGTTACCGGCTTCGATCCTGGCCCGGAACCTGGACGCGATGTCGTCGATGTGCTTGCCGAGACCGAAACGACCGACGATCTGCCGGTTCTTTCGGTCGTAGATACAAAACAATACACGGGTAAAGCCCATACCCGAGTAAATATTTTCGAGAATCATCGTGAGCACATCATTCAGCTTGAAATCGCTCAGCATGACATCGGTGATCTCGGCGATGCCGCGTACCAGGGCATCCTTGTTGCCGACAGAGGCGGCTGTCGGTTCCGCTACGGCCTGTGTTTCGCCGTCTGCCGCGCCGCTAATGTCCGTTGCCACCGTCGCACTCGTTGCCGCCGCCGGGTTTGAAGCGGAGCCGGCCTGTGCCCGATCACGGGCTTCGGGAAACAGGCTGACGTCGCCGACATCGATATTGAGAGCTCTGGTAAATTCCTTCATCTCTTTTTTCGACGAATCGATCAGGGCCTGTATATCTTTCTTTTTGATGCCGATGGATTTGCCGTAGCGTTCAGCGAGCTCGGCCATCGCCGCCTGATTGTCATCCTTGCCATTCATGCCTATTTCACAAAGGGCATTGGAGAAACAGGCGAGTTGGGCGATGCTGTCCTTCACGGATTTCGCCTCGGCCACGGGACCATCGGGCATGCGTTGCATGCTGTTGATAATGACGTCCGGCAACTGCCACTCTTTGGCGATGGCCTTGCCCAGGTCATCGTAGGAAACGCCCATGACGGCACGTGCCGCCTGTTGTTCTTCCATGCCCTTGTTGTTTATCAGTCCTTTTATTTCCTGGTACTCTTCCGGGAAGTAGTAGATGGTCAGATGTTTGCCAAGCTTGTGGAACATTGATGCGATAAATGCTGTCTCGACGCTGTCGGCATTGATATTATTCATGCGAGGGGCCTGTTCCCGGGAAATGATACCGCTCATCAGCGCGCCACAGGCGGCACTTTTCAGTTCCTTGAACTGACTGTTGTTTTGCAGGTGTTCAAACAGAATGATACTCAACGCCGCCGCGCGGACCTGCTCAAAACCGAGAATGATCACAGCTCGGGAGATGGTCGTGATTTCGCCGCCGAATTGCCCGTAAAAAGACGCATTGACCAGACGCAGCAGCTTCGTCATCAAGGCATAGTCCTTCAGAATAATATTGGACAGTTCATTGACTGACGAATTGGTATGGTTTGAGGCCCGCCGCGTGATCTGGGTGATGTTGGTCGAAATAGCCGGAAAATCCTGCTTGCGCTGCATGCGTCGCAGCAGAAAATCTACCGTGCCCAGATTGCCGCTGCTACTGCCACTGAGCTTCGGGGTGGCGTCGGTTTCCGAGGGCTGCGCATAGAGATCCAGCGCCGCCTTCATGGCCACGGCACTTTCAAACCGTGCGGAGACCTCTTTCTTCAGCGCCTGCATAACGATGGCGTCCAGTTTTGGCTCAACGGAGGGTTCACAGCTGGAAGGCGGCAGGATATTCTCATTGGTGATCTTGAACATCACTGCCATCGTGTTGTCCGCCTGGAATACCTGCCGGGCGGTCAGCATTTCATGAAGAATCAGTCCGAGGGCGAATATGTCGACAGAAGGCCCCGGTTCGCCGGCGGCAATCTGTTCCGGTGCCATGTAGTTGACCGTACCGACGATATCCTGGGTATTGGTCGCCGTATCGATCATGATGGAAATACCAAAGTCCATGATATGCGGCACATTGTCCCTGTCGATCATGATATTGGCCGGGTTCAGATCGCGATGCACAATGCCGCTGCGGTGGGCATAGCCCATGGCGTCCAGCAATTGCCGGGTGATATTGACGGCGTCCAGCGCCTTCATACGCCCCTGCTCTGACAGAATATCCCGCAGTGATTTCCCTTCGCAGAACTGATAGACGAGATACGGCGCATCCTCATGTATCCCGATCTCATAAATGGGGATGATATTCAGGTGTTCCAGTTTGCTGACATGGCGGGCTTCCTGGATCAGGTGGCTGTGATCACGTCTGCGTTTGTCCAGCGTCTTGATGGCAACCTGGCGATCCAGTTCCGGATCACGGGCGAGATACACGACCCCCTGAGCACCTTTTCCCAGGCAACGGACGACCTCAAAGCGGCCTACTTTGTCGGGCAATGCGTTGTTATTGATGAAAGCTAGAGCGCCGGCACTCATGGTGTCTGTCTGTCCCCCGGTTACGCGGTGTTGCTGGCGGCCGACCCTGCGGATTATTACATGCGGTACGGGCGCAAAATATATAGAATATAGCGACCGGATCAGCTTGATCTTGAGTGAAAATCAGTCTTTGGTTTCAACAGGTTCCCCGCGCAGATATCGGCAAGTCACTATAAAAGAACAGGAAAAAGCGTATGGCAGGCAATCGAACTTCTATTCACGGGCAATGGTCATCGCGCTGGGCCTTTATCCTGGCAGCCACGGGTTCGGCGGTGGGGCTGGGCAATATCTGGCGTTTTCCCTATCTTGTGGGAGAGAACGGTGGCGGTATTTTCGTCATGGTTTATCTTGTTTGCGTGTTATTGGTGGGAGTTCCCATCCTGATGGCGGAGATTATGTTGGGCCGGCGAGGGCGGCAAAGTCCGATCAATACGATGAAGGCGCTGGCAGCGGATGAAAACCGGGGGCAGGGTTGGCAAATCATTGGCTGGACAGGCATGTTGACCGGCTTTTTGATCCTGTCTTTTTACAGCGTCATCGCCGGCTGGACCCTGGCTTATGTTGTCAGGACTGCCAGTGGCGTATTCGTGGGTACCGGGGCCGCCCAGGTCGCCACCACGTTTAATGAGCTTGTTTCCGACCCTGAACGTCTGCTTGCCTGGCATACCATATTCATGATGATGGTTATTATTGTCGTCTCCCGGGGTGTCAAAGGAGGTCTGGAACAGGCTGTGCGATATTTAATGCCGGCCTTATTCGTATTGTTGCTGGTCATGGTCGGCTATGCCATGAGCACGGAGAAGTTCGTTGAAGGTATGCGTTATCTGTTTGTGCCGGATGTTGATCTGATCAGGCAAAAGATAGAAAACGGCCAGTTTTTTGGCGATGTTTTTCTTAACGCCCTGGGTCAGGCCTTCTTCAGTTTAAGCCTGGGCATGGGTGCTATCATGGTCTATGGAGCATATTTGCCCGGCAGTTCATCCATTCCCGGGACCAGTATCGTTATTGCCATGGCCGATACCGGTGTGGCACTGCTCGCTGGCATTGCGATATTCCCCGTCGTCTTTACTTACGGGATGGAACCCTCCAGCGGACCGGGTTTGATCTTTGTGACGCTGACCGTGGCTTTTGCGCAGATGCCCGGTGGCGCCTTTTTTGGCACGCTGTTCTTCTGCCTGTTGCTGTTCGCGGCCTGGACCTCCGCCATTTCGATACTGGAACCGGCAGTGGCCTGGCTGGTGGAGTATAAAAATATGACACGGGTGAAGGCCGGGGCGCTGGCGGGATTTGCCGCCTGGCTGCTGGGTATCGGCACAGTGTTGTCATTCAGCCACTGGTCCTTCAGTTTCCCCTTTGCCGGGCAGGTAAAAACGGATGGTCTGTTTGATGTCTTTGATACACTGGCCTCGAATATCCTGCTGCCGTTGGGAGGTTTACTGATTGCCATTTTCGCCGCCTGGGTCATGTCCACAAAGTCATCGGCAGAAGAGCTGGGCCTGAGCAAAACTGCCTACCGAGCCTGGCAAATCGCCGCGCGGTTTATTGCCCCGGCCGGTGTTATTCTGATTTTTCTTAATGCTATCGGCATCGTCTGAACGTCAGCGGATGTTGTTAATCCCGGGAGACTGGTGTGGAATCCATTAATAAATCTGCCGTTGTCCCGTTCACGGCTGAACAGATGTATGCGCTGGTAAACGATGTTGAATCCTATCCGGTGTTTTTGCCCTGGTGCAGTGAGGGCGTTGTGCACACACAGAATGCGCATCACATGAAGGCCTCGGTTTCGCTGGCGGTGGGTGCAATCAAACAGACCTTCACCACTGAAAATACCTTGCAGCCGGGAAGACGCATTGATGTGCAGCTGTTATCCGGTCCGTTTAAACGACTGCAGGGTTACTGGCTGTTCGAACCGGCGGGAGAGCGCATGTGCCGCATCTCTTTTCAAATGCATTTTGAATACAAGAACAAAATCATCAAACTGGCCCTGAATACGGCGTTTCAACGTATCGGTGACTCACTGGTCAACAGTTTTGTCGAACGGGCAAAAGTACTTTATGCCTGATCCACAAGCCTGTCTGCAAGTGGAAGTCGTTTATGCACTGGCCGGCAGCGCACACATTATCTCCCTGCAGGTGGCCCCGGGTGCCACCATCAGGGAAGTCATTGAGCAATCCGGTATGCTGCAACGTTGTGCAGAAATCGATCTGAAAAAAAACAGAGTTGGTATTTACAGTCGGTTGCGGCAACTGGATGACAGCGTGATTGATGGTGACAGGATAGAAATCTACCGGCCCTTGCGGCTTGATCCAAAAGAAGCCAGGCGTCGTCGTGCCAGGAAGCAACAGGCGCTGTCACACTGATGTCGATACCGATGAGTGGCCGGGGTCGACGCATATTTTTGTTTACCCTGTTGCTGCTGATGGCGTCTTTCCTGTCCCTGCTGTTTTCACTGACCAGTGGCAGCGTGGATGTCGGGCTGGCGCGTGTTGTGGATATTATGCTCGGCAACAGAGATGGCATACAGGCCAGGGTGATCATGGAATTACGTCTGCCACGGGTCATTTCCGGATTTCTGGTCGGTGGCATGTTGGCGATGGCGGGGGCCCTGATGCAGGTATTGCTGAAGAATCCGCTGGCCGAGCCCTATGTGCTGGGTGTCTCCGGTGGTGCATCGGTATCTGCGTTGCTGGCCATGATGGCCGGTGTCGCGGGTGTCTGGCTCAATTTGGCCGCCTTTGTCGGGGCCCTGTTTTCCATTTTACTGGTGTTTGGTCTGGCCCGCCTTGGCGGGAGCTGGAACCCCCTGCGGGTCCTGTTAACCGGTATTGTGGTCGCCTCAGGCTGGGGCGCGGTGATCAGTTTTCTATTGGCGGTCAGCCCGGCGTCGCAATTACATGGCATGTTGTTCTGGGTGATGGGCGATCTTGAATATGCTCAACATTACCATACCGGCCTGGTCGTCCTGACAGGCGGTTTCATCATTGCCATGGCTATCTCCAGAGGCCTGAACCTGATGGCACTGGGAGATAAACAGGCTGCCGCACTGGGTGTCCCGGTGCAGCAGCTGCGTTATATCGTGTATTTTCTGGCTTCCATGTTAACGGCAACAGCCGTGATGCAGGCCGGCAATATTGGTTTCATCGGATTAATCGTGCCTCACCTTGTTCGTTTGTTGCTGGGCAGTGATCACCGTGTGTTGTTGCCAGTGTCCATGTTGCTGGGGGGCTGTTTGCTGGTCATTGCCGACACGCTAGCGCGGATCGTCATTGCGCCTCAACAATTACCCGTCGGTGTATTGACTGCCATGATTGGCGTGCCCCTGTTCCTGTTGCTGCTGCACACCGCCGTTATCAGGAGTCGGCCGTGAGCGTACTGTCAACAAAAGCATTGTCAGTCACTATCGGCAGCAAAGTCATTTGTACTGCGCTTGATTTTGAACTGCAAAAGCACGAGTACTGGGGTGTGTTGGGCGGCAATGGCATTGGCAAGACCACGCTGCTGAATACGCTGGCCGGCTTGCGCCCTGCCGTGCAGGGTGATATCCATATTGATGGAAAATCACTGCGGCAATGGCAGAGAAAGCCGCTGGCGCGCAAACTGGGTATGTTGTTTCAGGACAGCGTGGATACCTTTCCAACGACGGTTATGGAGATCGCGATGACGGGCCGTTATCCTTATATGCCTTTCCTGGCACTGGAGGGAAAAGAGGAGGTTGAACTGGTGCGCCGGGCCCTGGCTGACGTCGCCCTGGATGATATGGCTGAACGTCAGATTGATACGTTGTCCGGTGGCGAAAGACGTCGTCTGGCGCTGGCCACTTTGCTGGTTCAGGATCCCCTGCTCTGGTTACTCGATGAGCCTGCCAATCATCTTGATCTGCATCATCAGATAAGCTTGCTGAGTTTGATTGTCGCCAGAGTCAGGAAAAATAACGGCGCATTGTTAATGGTGTTACATGATGTCAATCTGGTCATGCGTTTTTGTACACATGCCATGTTGATGATAGATCATGAGAATATCATCTGTGGCCAAACTAAGGATGTGCTGACCATTGACAATCTTGCAAGGCTGTATCAGCACCCGATAAAGAAAGTACAGGTCAATGGGGGCAGTTTCTTTTTTCCCGAATAGCGAAGCCCGGACACGCGGATCAGGGGCCGGCCCCGTCGTTTTCCATCTGTGGCGGTGTTGCTTCTTCGTCTTCTGCCGCCACTTCCTCCTCGGCAGGCACAGTCTTTTTGGGTGTGGGCACATCGTCTCCGACGAAAGGCAGGACATTGATCAGTTTACTGAAAAAGCCCTGTTTCTGACGTGTACTTGGCACATCAACGGTTTTGCGTTCCTTGCGATATTCTTCCGGTGGCCTGCGAATACCGGGGACGACTCCTCCCTGAAGATAGGCCAGTTTGCCTTCTTCGAAATAAATGGTGATATGGCGTTGTTGTCGTCTGTTGCCGCCCTTGGAGAAGGTGTAGATGTATTCCCAGCGATTCGTGTGGAAGGGATCCACGAGCGTCGGTGTCCCCATGATGAAGTGGACCTGGGCCTTCTCCATACCCGGCCTCAGTTTGTCCAGCATTTCCTGCTCAATGACATTGCCCTGCTGTATATCCATCCGATCAACGCCGGGCAGCTTACGTGTTCCCTCGGAGCTGCAGCCGGCCAGGGCGATAAAGGTGAAAACACAAAAAATAATGCGTATAAACATATTCAGGGACTTAAATCAGTAAAATCAATGAGGTATTGTAGCCTATCGTGTAAATAAGCACAGCAGGCATTCGCGGATCAAAGACAAGCAAAGCGGCTTTGGTTATACTTTTATCGGTTGAAAATGATGGCCATACGTTTGAACTGGAAAATGGAACCGAAAGATCTCAAAAAAGCCGGCCTGAAAGCCACCCTGCCACGATTGCGGATACTCGAAATTCTGGAGGCTTCCGCTTTCAGGCACATGAGTGCCGAGGATGTCTACAAGGCCCTGCTCGTGGCCGGAGAAGATGTCGGTCTGGCTACCGTCTACCGCGTGTTGACACAATTCGAAGCCGCCGGGCTGGTGATACGGCATAACTTCGATTCCGGTCATTCCGTGTTCGAGCTGGACAGTGGTGGCCATCATGATCACATGGTCTGCCTGAAGACCGATAAAGTGATCGAATTCAACAACGAGGAGATTGAAGAGTTACAAAAGAAAATAGCCGATAAGCATGGTTATATTCTGCAGGATCACAGTCTGGTGCTGTATGTGATCCCCAAAGAAGACAGCTAATCCGGAAAATTCAAACTGTATTTCGGCAGTTGATTTTTCTGCCAGCGCAGTGCCGCTGTATCCGCTGTAAATCCTGATTGTTGATATCCATTTTGACTGGGGAAACCGGGTCCGTCGATCTGTTTGGTGCTGAGCCAGTCGGAGCGCCAGGTCGCACCATTGAAAGCATACCAGGTCGGTCCAGGCAGCGGTTTCCTGTCCAGAACACGGTCTTCAAACATCAGGCTGAATTTCGCAATATCAACAATCAGCGCAATACTGTCGATCACCAGTTGCGGTTGGTCAAGATGGATGAAATGCCCACTGTCATTGGCGATGACATGTGCCGTTCTGGGGCTGCGCTCCACCAGTTCTTCCTGTAGTGTGGACCAGAGCGCTTCCATCAGATCGCCACGGTGGTTATGCGGGTAAACTCGTTTACCCCGGCTGAGGACCAGCAGGGGGACAGGTGGAAGCTCACCGGACTCAGCCACCTCGGCCGCACTTTGGCGGAAGTCATAGTACTCATTGGCCATGGCCATGCGCATGGAGCGTTTTAACATCATAGTCATTACTTCATCGCGCACTTCCTTCGGCAGTTTAGGGTGCAGCCGGGGCATGGAGAATCGAAAAACACGTCTTCCCGGTCTGTTGTCAGGTGCCGTTTTCACATGAATGGGTGCAGCTAAAAAGCGCTCATATTGCTCCGCGTGAGAGGAGTCGACCAGGACGATGCCGGCAGTGATATCGGGATAACGGCTGGCAAACAGCTGCATGTTGTAGCCGCCGAATGAATGTCCCACAAGGATGTACGGCCCCTGAATATCCGCCCCTTTTAAAAGCCGGTACAGTTCATCGGCAATGTAGGAGCTGGTGCGTGGCAACGGTCCGGTTTCACTCCGACCGTAACCGGCCCGGTCATAGAGACAAATTCTGGAATAAAAGGCCATACCACGCTGAATACGGATCCATTCCAGCGACATTTCGCCCAGACCGGCGTCAACGATGACAGTGGGCGATCCTTCACCCTGGCAATAGATATACAGTTTGTGTGTCCCCACATCAACCAGTTGGCCGGAAATTGAGGAGGAAGCGTCCGGGTTTGAATCCGCAGTCTGGCCGGCGGGGCTGAAAATGAGCAGCAGCAGAGCCAACAGCGTTGCCGCCGGGGTAAAACTGGCTGCGGCTCGCCGACAACTTTGCCGTGTTTCGGTCGTGTCCATCAATTTGCCTCCTGTCATTGCCTGCTGCTGTTCTCCTCCTCCCGCGATGTCGTCATGTTGTCCTTATTTTTTAGACCCTCCGGCCTGTTTCTCTGTTCCCATGTTGTCGGGAATAAGCGCCAAATTGATCTTTTTCAGACCCTTTCTTACAGTATTTGGCGGGTTTTACGCCCAATAAGCTGATATCAGGAACTATTCACGGATCGTGCCAGATGAAGGCAGCTTGTGATGAGATTATCGAAATACAGCGACAGCGGCCTTTGCTGCGGAAAATCAGGGCATCAAATACAGTGATCTGGGCTGAGTGGGCGGGGCCTGGTGGAACCGGCAGAGAGACACTTAGTTGATCAGCATTTCCCTGGCATGTTTACGGCTTTGTTCGGTGATTTTAATGCCGCCCAGCATCCGGGCTATTTCTTCAATTCTTGCATCGTCGTCCAGTTCGGCCACCTGGGTTCGGGTGATCTTCTTGCGGGAGGATTTCTGTACCTGGAGATGCTGATCGCCCAGTGAGGCGACCTGCGGCAGATGGGTGACACAAAAGACCTGGTGTTTGTCTGTCAGGCTGTGCAGAAGTTTGCCGACAATCTCGGCCACACCACCGCCGATGCCGGCATCCACCTCGTCAAACACCAGCGTCGGGATCACCTTGTCGTTATTGCTGATCACCTGGATGGCCAGACTGATACGCGACAATTCACCGCCTGAGGCGACCTTCCGCAGAGCTTGTGGCGGTTGACCCGGATTGGCAGATACCAGGAATTCAATATGATCATTACCGTGCGGGCCAGGCGGTTGATCGTCCTGCGTCTCGAGCGTGATCAGAAATTGTCCGCCTGCCATACCCAGGCTTTCCAGTGACTGTGTTATTTCAGTCGATATCCTGCGTGCCGCCTCGACTCGCTGTTGATGCAGCCTGGTGGCGGCTTGTCGGTAGCGGGACAGACAGGCAGCCTGTTTTTCCTCCAGTTCGCCCAGTTGTTGCTGACTGTTCGACATTTGCTGCAGTTGTTGTTGCAGTTCTTCCAGATAGCCGGCCAGTTGTTGCGACTGGATTTGGTGTTTGCGGGCCATATCGTGCAGCGCAGACAGCCGTTGTTCCACAATGTGCAGTCGTTGTGGGTCACGATCTATTTTGTCGAGATAGCGGCGCAGTTCATCTCCCGCCTCCGATAACTGAATTTCAGCCCCTTCCAGCAGTTCAATAATACCGGAGAGGGCATCGTCAAACTGTTGTGCCTCCTGCAGATCCCTGATCGTGGTGGCAAGCGTGCCGGTCAGGGAGTGCTCATTCTCAGTCACCGTTTGCGTTGCCATCTGTGTCAGTTCGATCAGGCGCTGGGCATTATCCAGTCGTCGAAATTCTTCAGACAGGGATTCGTATTCACCAGCTTGTGGTGCCAGCGTTTCCAGTTCCTGCACCTGATAGCGCAACAGGGTCAGTTGTGCGCTGTGATCGTCTGTCTTGCCACTCAGTTCGGCAATTTTACTCTGTAGTGCCTGCCACTCATTGTAAGCCGCATTTACGGCATCCACTTCTTCGTGATACGCACCATAGTCGTCCAGCAGCAGGCGTTGGGTGTCATGCTTCATCAGGGATTGATGTGCGTGTTGACCGTGAATATCAATCAGGTGTTCGCCGATACTGCGCAGCAGGTTGACCGGTACCGGCGTGCTGTTAATGAAGGCCCGGGAGCGTCCGTCGTGACTGATGACCCGTCGGATCAGGATTTCATTGTCATCCAGCGGGATGGCCTGTTGTTCCAGGATACGAAACACATCGCTATTATCGTTCAGCGAGAAATCAGCACTGATTTCGGTACGTTCACAGCCGGCGCGGATGATGGCGCTGTCTGCGCGATCACCCAATATCAGCCCCAGGGCGCCGACGAGAATGGACTTGCCGGCGCCGGTCTCGCCGGTGAATACGGTCATACCCGGCCGCAGTGTAAGATCCAGCTCTTCTATGACGGCGAAATTGCGGATGAGCAGTTGCTTCAACATGACTTAAAGCGGCAGCAGAGCTAGCCCCAGTTGAGTTTCCCGCGGAGGGTGTTGAAGTGGTTGTGGTTGGCCGGGTGGATGAGGCGGACCTTTTTGTCTTTTTTCCGAATTTCCACCCGATCACCGGTTGTCAGTTCACAGCTTATTTCACCATCGCAACTGAGCCGGGCATGATCAATTTCAGGTGTGCCGACCACGATTTCAACAAGGCTGTTGCCATCAATCACGATGGGACGATTACTCAGCGTATGAGGGCAGACAGGTACCAGGACCAGCGCATCCAGCGCCGGATGCAGGATGGGACCACCACAGGAAAGGGCATAGGCCGTGGAACCGGTCGGCGTGGCCACGATCATGCCGTCGGCCCGCTGACTATGCACCAGAGTCTGATTGACATAGGTTTCCAGCTCAATCAGCCTGGCGATATTCCATTTATGGACGATGACATCATTAAAGGCATCGCGTTCCATGATGCTGCGGCCGTCCCGTTTAACCTGGCAGTGCAACTGAAACCGGTCATCTTCCACATAATGCCCGTCAAGAATCTCACCCAGGTGTGTTTCCACGCTGTCAGCCGGTATGTCCGTCAGAAAACCCAGGCGGCCCCGGTTGATGCCGAGCAAAGGGACATCGTGCTCTGCCAGCAGGTGTGCCGCCCTGAGCATGGTACCATCGCCACCGATGGCGATGGCAAAATCACATTCCAGCGCCAATTGATCCGAATTTACCTGTCGAAGACCTGAATTGGGTAACAAATTTGCGCAATTTTCGTCTAATATAAGTTCGATATCGCGAGATAGCAGAAAACGGGTCAGTGTTTGCAGGGTATCTGCGATCTCTGTCGCATCATTATTGGTAATTAGTGCTATTTTTTCGAACATATCACGATAATATAGATAGTAAGAGGTTGAAACTAGTACTCCTTCAAGATAAAGAAGATTGAAATATGTCAACAAGCTCCATAAGCGATTCAATACAACTTCCGGAACGCAGTCTGTATCTGTTTAAGGCCCTGGTGGAACATTTTATCCGGGACGGACAGCCGGTGGGTTCACGTACGCTCGCCCGGGACAGCAGAATGGCATTAAGTCCGGCGACAATCCGTAATGTGATGGCGGATCTGGAGGATCTGGGTCTGCTCCAGTCAGCACACACCTCCGCCGGGCGTGTTCCCACGGTGAAAGGCTATCGCCTCTTTATCGATTCCCTGTTGCGTGTCGGTGTGCTGGATAAGGAAGAAGTCAAGCGTATAGCGGATGAACTGGAATCGGGACAGAATCTGAATGCGCTGATGGAAAGGGTATCGTCGACCTTGTCTGATGTAACCAAACTGGCTGGCGTGGTGACGCTGCCCAGGACGGAGCAGGAAGCTCTTAAACAGGTGGAGTTTGTGTCTTTGTCAGACAATCGGGTGCTGGTGATCCTGGTGGTCAGTGATAACGAGATACAGAATCGTATTATTCATACGGCTAAACACTATACCCCGGCGGAATTGCAGCAGGCCTCGAATTTTCTGAACCAGGTCTTCGCCGGCAAGGATTTACCCACGATCAGGGCGAAGATCCTGAAAGAACTGGAAAGCATGAAAGCGAATGTCAACCAGCTGATGCAAACTGCGATTGAGATTGCGCAGAAAGCTTTTGTGGAAGGGGAAACAAGAAAGGATTACGTGCTTTCCGGACAAACAAACCTGATGGATGTGGCGGAACTCTGCGATATTGAGAAGCTGAAAAAGCTGTTTGATTCCTTTAACCAGAAGAAAGACGTGCTGCACCTGCTGGAACAGGCCATCAAAGCCGATGGTGTGCAGATATTTATCGGTGAAGAGTCCGGTTATGAGGTGTTTGATGATTGCAGTGTCGTCACCTCTCCCTATGAAGTGGACGGCGAGATCATTGGTGTACTGGGCGTGATAGGCCCAACCAGGATGAATTACGAAAAAGTGATCCCGATAGTGGATGTTACAGCACGGATGTTGGGATCGGCCTTGAATTCCCTGAATTAATCCCAACCTAGGGTTCTGGCGCCTGCGGCGTGTCTATACGTCCAAGTGCATTTTTTTGTCTAATCGTGAAGGGTGAAAATATCCATGGCAGCAAAGCAACAAAGTGAGAATAAAGTCGTGCCGGAAGAACAGGCGGTAGAGGGTGAATTACTGCCGATGGATGCAGAGGGACAGTCTGAGGATCAGCCGGGCAGCGCTGATTCGGACAGCCTGCAATCGGAGCTGGAGGCACTGAAAAAGCAGGTGCAGGAGAGTCTGGACAAGGCCATTCGGGCCCAGGCAGAGCTGGATAATGTGCGCAAGCGAAGCGTGCGGGATGTGGAAAACGCCCATAAGTATGCGCTGGAGAAATTTGTCAATGGGCTGTTACCGGTCATGGACAGTATGGAACTGGGCATCAGTGCGGCACAAAGTGCCGATGAGCACAGCAGTCTGAAAGAGGGCATGGATCTGACGCTGAAAATGTTTCGCGACGTCATGGATAAATTCGGCGTAAAGGAAGTGGATTCCGAGGGTGAAAAATTTGACCCGGAAAAACACGAGGCGGTGTCCATGCAGGAAGTGGAGGGCAGCGAGCCCGGTACCGTCGCCACGGTGTTGCAGAAGGGTTATATGTTGAATGGCAGGCTGATCAGGCCGGCAATGGTGATTGTCGCCAAATAAGATCCAGCTCGAATGCAAATGCCCGGTTTTGCACGATTCGACACAGATGTAAGAGAGAAACAGGCTTGAATTTTGCTAATGACACCCAAATATAGGGTAAGCAATAACGTTTTTAATTTTAAGTAATCGTGAAAGTGAGTATTTCTGGAGAATAAGCATGGGAAAAATAATTGGAATAGACCTGGGCACCACCAACTCTTGTGTGGCTGTACTGGAAGGTGGCCAGGCAAAAGTGATTGAAAACAGTGAGGGTGGGCGAACCACACCTTCCATCGTGGCATTTTCTGACGATGACGAGGTGCTGGTGGGCATGTCCGCCAAACGACAGGCGGTGACCAACCCGGCCAATACCCTGTTCGCCGTCAAGCGCCTGATTGGGCGCCGTTTTGAAGACGATGTCGTACAAAAAGATATCCACATGGTGCCCTATACCATCGTCAAGGCCGATAATGGCGATGCCTGGGTGGAGGCCCGGGGCAAGAAGATGGCACCACCGGAAGTGTCTGCCAGGGTATTACAGAAAATGAAGCAAACGGCGGAGGATTATCTCGGTGAGGATGTGTCTGAGGCCGTCATCACAGTACCCGCTTATTTTAATGATTCCCAGCGTCAGGCCACCAAGGATGCCGGTCGTATTGCCGGGCTGGAAGTAAAACGTATCATCAATGAGCCTACCGCTGCGGCCCTGGCCTACGGGATGGACAAGAAACACGGCGATGCCAAGATCGCCGTTTATGACCTGGGCGGTGGTACCTTTGATATTTCCATTATTGAAATCGCCGAGATCGACGGTGAGCACCAGTTCGAAGTGCTGTCCACTAACGGTGATACTTTCCTCGGTGGTGAAGATTTTGATTTGCGTATTATTGATTTCCTCTGTGAGGAGTTCAAAAAGGAGCAGGCTGTCGATTTGCACAATGATCCACTGGCCCTGCAGCGTCTGAAAGAAGCGGCGGAAAAGGCCAAGATTGAATTGTCATCCAGTCAGCAGACGGATATCAATTTGCCCTACGTGACGGCAGATGCCAGCGGCCCGAAGCATATGAATATCAAGCTGAGTCGCGCCAAACTGGAATCTCTGGTGGATTCGCTGATTACCCGGACCATCGAGCCGTGCAAGATTGCGCTGGAAGATGCCGGTCTGTCGACTTCCGATATCACCGATGTGATCCTGGTCGGCGGCCAGACCCGTATGCCGAAGGTACAGGAAACCGTACAGAAGTTTTTCAACAAGGAGCCGCGCCGGGATGTTAATCCCGATGAGGCTGTCGCTTCAGGTGCGGCTATCCAGGCTGGAGTGCTCGGTGGCGATGTCAAGGATGTGCTGTTGCTGGATGTTACGCCGCTGTCACTGGGTATAGAAACGCTGGGTGGAGTCATGACCAAGCTGATCGAAAAGAACACGACCATCCCGACCAAGGCACAGCAGGTGTTTTCCACTGCTGAAGACGGCCAGACGGCGGTGACTGTCCACGTATTGCAGGGTGAACGGGAAATGGCCAGTGGCAACAAGTCGCTGGGGCGTTTTGATCTGGCTGATATTCCACCGGCAGGCCGGGGCATACCGCAGATCGAAGTTGCTTTCGATATCGATGCCAATGGCATACTCAATGTGTCTGCCACCGACAAGGCTACAGGCAAGGAACAGTCCATTATCATCAAGGCCTCCAGCGGTTTGTCCGATGAGGAAGTGGATAAGATGGTGAAGGATGCCGAGGCCCATGCCGAAGAAGATCGCAAGGCCAGGGAACTGGTGGAAACCCGCAATATGGCCGAGCAGTTGATTCACGCCAGTCAAAAGTCTATGGAAGATCTCGGTGAGAAAGTGGAAGAGCAGGAAAAGAAGGATATTGAAGCCGCGATTGCCGAGCTGGAAGAGGTGATCAAGGGCGATGACAAGGAAGCCATTGAAGAGAAGACCAAAAAGCTGACAGAGGTGGCGGGTAAACTGGCTGAGCGGGCCTACGCCCAGACAGGTGAGCAGGCCGAGACAGCCGGGCCGGAAGCGGGTGCCGCTGAACCTTCCGATACCGCTAATGACGATAATGTCGTTGATGCGGAGTTTGAGGAGGTCGATGACGATAAGAAGTAAGGCGTCTTCAAGCACGAAGGAATACAGGTCCTTGCTTTTATAAACTTGTATGCTTCGCGTGATTTCGCGAAAGTCTGGATTGAAAATTCTGGCCCGGAAGAAATTGATATTTCTTGCCGGGCCTGTTTGTGACAAGAGAAAGTAAATAGGGATGGCTAAACAAGATTATTATGATGTGCTGGGTGTTTCCAAAAACGCCACAGAAGCTGAATTAAAAAAGGCTTATCGTCGCCTGGCGATGAAGCACCACCCTGATCGCAACCCGGACAACGAGGAGGCAGAGGAGAAATTCAAGATTGCCAAGGAAGCCTATGATGTCCTTTCAGATGCACATAAACGTGCGGCCTATGACCAGTTTGGTCATGCCGGTGTTGACAACAGTATCGGTGGTGGAGCGGGTGCTGCCGGTTTCGGCGATATTTTCGACAGTGTCTTCGGCGATATATTCGGTGGCGGTAGCGGCCGTGGTGGAGAGCGGGTCTATCGTGGCGCCGATCTGCGTTACGAGTTAAGCCTGACGCTGGAAGAAGCTGTCGCCGGTACCACCGTCAAGATCCGTGTACCCAAGCAGGTCGAATGTACAGCCTGTAATGGCAGTGGCGCGAAAAAAGGCTCATCGCCGGTCAAATGCACCACCTGCAACGGTGTTGGCCAGGTACGCATGCAACAGGGCTTTTTCTCGGTTCAACAAACCTGTCCGCAGTGTCGCGGTGCGGGTAAGATGATTAAGGATCCCTGTCCATCCTGTCGCGGGCAGGGTCGGGTCAGAGACAACAAGACCATCTCGGTTAAGGTTCCCGCCTGCGTCGATACCGGAGATCGTATTCGTCTGTCCGGCGAAGGTGAAGCGGGGCAGAACCGCGGACCCTCCGGAGATCTCTATGTCGATGTTGCCGTCAAGGAACATCCGATATTCACTCGTGACGATTCCGATCTTTACTGCGAAGTGCCTGTCAGTTTTGCCACCGCCACACTGGGTGGCGAATTTGAAGTTCCCACACTCGATGGTCGCGTCAAGCTGAAAATCCCGGCAGAGAGTCAAAGCGGCAAGATGTTTCGCCTGCGTGGCAAAGGAGTGCGTTCGGTCCGGGGTTCGTCAAAAGGCGATCTGCTTTGCCGTATCGTGGTGGAAACGCCGGTTAATCTGAACAAGACACAAAAAGAATTGTTAAGGCAATTTGATCAGGCTATGCACAACGACAGCAAAAAGCACAGTCCACGTGCTTCGTCCTGGCTGGATGGTGTGAAAAGCTTCTTTGACAATATGACCCAGTAAATCTGCAAGCAAAAGTGAAAATAATTTGTTTTTCACTTTTGTGTTCAACTGTTGACTGCCGATATGTCATATTGGCGTTCTTGCCGATAAAAATGCACAATGGCGCAGTGATCCACGAGGGTTGAATTTATGGTAAAAGTAGGTGTATGTGGTGCTGCCGGGCGCATGGGAAGAACTATCCTCGAAGTTTGCCGCGATACGGAAGGTGTCATCATTGCTGCGGGCGTTGAGCATACCGAATCGCCTGTGTTAGGCATGGATGTTGGTGATGTTGCGGGCATTGGCAGGCAAAATGTGAGCATGGTTGCTGATATCAGTTCCGTTATAGATGATTTCGATGTATTGATTGATTTTACCTTTGCCGATGCCACGCTGGATAATCTCAGGGCATGTCAGGCAGCCGGCAAACGGATGGTGATTGGCACCACGGGCCTGAGCGATGTCCAGAAAGATGAAATCCGGGCCGCCGGCAGGGATTGCGCCCTGGTATTTGCACCGAATATGAGTATCGGTGTGAATCTGTGTTTTAAACTAATCGAAATGGCGGCGAAAATTATCGGTGAAGATAATGATATCGAAATTATCGAAGCCCATCACAATCAGAAGAAAGACGCCCCTTCCGGTACTGCCGTGCGTATGGGTGAGATTATTGCGGATACACTGGATCGCGATTTAAAGGAGTGTGCTGTTTACGGCCGCGAGGGACTGGGCGCGGTGCGGGATAAAAAGACTATCGGCTTCGAGACTATTCGTGCCGGCGACATCGTTGGCGAACATACAGTCATGTTTGCCTGTGCCGGTGAACGGGTGGAGATCACCCACCGGGCTTCAAATCGAAAGACCTTCGCAGTCGGAGCCGTGCGCGCGGCCCGCTGGTTGATGGAAAAGGAAAATGGCCTGTATGACATGCAGGATGTCCTGGGGCTCTGAATCATGGAGATTGAAGCGCCGCTGTTGTTGCACAGCGAAACAGTGCAGGCCGAGTGGATCGATTATAACGGTCACATGAATCTGGCCTACTATGTTCTGATCTTTGATCATGCTACAGATGCCTTTCTGGATTACATCGGGATAACGAAGCAGTTTCGCGAGTCGAATCAGTCCTCGACCTTTGCCGCCGAGATACATGTCAACTATGAACGGGAAGTAAGTCTGGGTGACGAAGTCTGTATCAAGACCCAACTGCTGGGTTTCGACAGGAAACGTATTCACTTCTTTCACTTTATGCACCATAAATCCGAAGGGTTTCTGGCGGCAACGAACGAAGTCATCAGTTTGTATATGGATATGAAGGAAAGACGCGTCGGTATTATGCCCAAGTCTTTTCGAAAAAAACTGGAAGATATCCAGGCGATACACAACCTGCTGGCGCCGCCTGAACAGATGGGAAGAGTTATGGGCCTGAACAGCCCGCCCCGCTGAAGCGACTCATTTCTTTTTCATCTATACTAGCCGCAGTGGAAGAAATAATAAAATTGGTACCGCGAAGCAGTTTAATTCACACCTGTTTTTCCAGAGAAAGATTATGCGACGTATTCCGGCCATAAAATCGGTAATGACTGCGTTCCCCTATTCAGTTGATGTCAATCAAACCGTACATGATGCAAATGCATTCCTGCAACAACATCAACTGGGTCACTTACCGGTAACGAACAAGGATGAGTTGCTGGGGGTGATATCAAAGCGGGATATTCATTTCTATTTACAACAGGAAAGTGATGGCAGTAAAAAAAGACTATGTGATATTCCCATAGCACAGAAGTATGTTGTCGATCTGAATGAAGGTCTGAATAAAGTATTGAAAACCATGGCCGATGGACATCTGGATTCGGCGCTGGTGACCAGACAGGGAAGACTGGTGGGTATATTTACGCTGTCTGATGTGTGCAGAAACTTTGCACGCTTCCTGGAAGAGCAGTATGGCCCGCCAAACGGCAACGAAGCGGCGTGAAAGTTCTGAGGACTTTATTGTAAAATTAAAAAATCAGTTTATGAGTATTCCATTTTGGCTGAAATTATCGCTTGTATTATGTCTCGGCATTGTATTCGGCACCTGGTTTTCAGGGGAAGTGACACGGAAACTGGATACGGACTACCTGCTGGCCACCATTCACGATGATATGCAACGAACCACCGGCCTGTTTGCCGGCTTGATAGCCGAATCCGTGGTCACCGGCGACGCCGTCAAGACCAAAGCGACAATTGAGCAGTATGTGGCGGGATGGTCAGAATTCACCTACGTGCATGTTCTTGATGACAATGGTTACGTCGTCACCGAGTGGCAGAAACGCCCGATAAAGTTCGGCCCCGGCATACGCAAGTTTGAACAGGCCATCGAATATGGCGGTCAACAATTTGGTATTTTGTCTGTCTATGTAGACCTGGGTTCTTTTGATGCAGCGATTGAGCAACATGTCAGTGTCAGTCGACGTCAGTCCGCCGTCCTGTTGCTTTCAATAACCATGTTTATTATATTTTTTGTCAATTTCTTTACTCTCAGGAAAGTGCGGCAGGATCAGGCGCAGTATGAGTAAAGAGCCTTCTCTGACCGGGCAGCTTGGCGCCTGTCACCGACAACTGGATGAAATATTTCTGCTGCATCAGGAGGCTCTGATACAGGGTCAGTTGCAAAACGCAGTCGGCATACTCCACAGTTATGAATCCTGTCATACCCTGCACAGACAATTTGAAGACGATGTGCTGCTGCCGGTATATGCCGGCCTCGAGCAGCCGGGGAAATGGAATGCAACTTTATATCAGCAGGAACATCAAAAGATAGGCGAGCTTTACAGCAGGATAGAGGAGGGGCTGCATGAATTGATGGGGCAATCTTTGGATCCTTCGCAGATGCGTCGTAACATCATTCATCTGCTGGATCGGGAAAAAAGTTTCAAGGGTCTGTGTGAACACCATCAGGAAAGAGAAGAACAGTCATTATTGATTGAACTGGACAGGCAAACCGATACATACTGGCGCTCAGCAGTAATGGAAACATTCTCAGCACAATGGAGGCAGACCCTGGAAAAGGAAATGGAGAATATCAGGAGCTGTTCTGAAGGCCGGAATTGACTCGCGATTATTGCTTAACCAATTACCGGCGTAATACCGCTTGAAGCAGGATGATGAATAAAGAAAATGCAGTTGTCGCAGTGCTTTACACAAGTTTGTTGTTGTCAACAGCAGTAGCCGCAGATACCCGTGGTGTGGAGTCGATGCAGGCCACGTGTCTTTCCGAGTCCGAAAACAACCGGGATCAACTGCAGCAAGGAATAGAAAACTGGGCTACCGGCAGCAGACGTGGAAGTCAGACCGAGTACGAGCAACGTATTGCGCAAATCGAGTCCAGTCGGGGAGTATACGATGATGAAATAGTCCCTGAACTGATTGGCCTTGGTTTTCTTTTCCAGGAACAGAAAAATTATGCAGATGCCTCAAGGGTCATTCAAAGGGCCCTGCATATTGTCCGTGTCAACGAGGGTCTCTACAGCACCAGGCAGTTGCCCATTATTGATTTATTGATAGAAAGTAACAGCAAGCTGGAGAACTGGAAACAGGTGGCCGACAGCTATGACAGGATGTACTGGTTATACCGTCGCAATTACGAGAAAAATGACCCGCGGCAGTTGCATGCATTGAAACGGTTACGTCGCTGGTATATTGAATCGTACAACAAGGACACGGGGCGCAGTCTGAAAGAGCTTTTTTCAAGTGCCGAGACCCTCTATGCACAGGGTCTGAAGATAATGCTGGCATGTACAGGCAACAAGCGCGAATCACTTTGTTTCTGGCATAAATCCTGTTGTGCAGATGCCGGAACAACGCATGGCAAGTGTCCCGTTGATCAGGGTTGATGTGGGAACTGTTTCGGTTTTTCCCTATCTACCGGAAACAACAGCGCCATTATAATTTATGATTAAACACAGCAGACAGTTGATATTGGGATTAATCGTCGTCAGCGGTTTCGGCGCCGGTTCTGCTGTGCAGGCGGAAATCCTGGAGGCACAGTGGGAAGTCCACCAGATAAGATTTCGTTACGTCGCCTTTTCCACGTTTTATACCTGTGATGGTGTTGAACGCACGCTGAAGCGATTGTTGAAATTACTGGGAGCACGTGATGATGTGCGTGTGGAAAGTATCTGTGCCAATCCGAACAGGGTCCAGCGTTTTCATAAAATACTGCTCGCTTTTGCCATGCCTGTCCCTGCCGACAAAAGCGATCTTAGCCGGGAAATCGTTCCTGCCGAATGGCAGGAAGTACGGATCGTCGGCAACCTGTCCAGATATCTGGACGCAGGTGACTGCGACTTGCTGGAGCAATTTCAACGGCAGGTGCTGCCACATCTGCAGGTGCGACAATTAAAACGTAAATTAAACTGCATTCCGAGTCGTCGTCAATACAATAACATGAGATTACGCGCAACAGCCCTGAAGGTGCTGGATCAAACGAAACTGGAACAGATACAGAAACAGACACAGGTCGAAACCGGGGAATAGTATTTCCATGAATACAGCCATTATTATCGGCGTCGGGCCGCTGAACGGCCTGGGCGCACAACTTTGCCGACGCTTTGCCCATCTTGGTTTGCACGTTCATGCGGCAGGCCGGACACAAACCAGTCTTGACGCGCTGGTGAGCCTGATTGAATCAGAAGGGGGCAGGGCCAGTGCCTGCGTGACCGACGCCACCGATGAGGCACAGATAATCAGCCTGTTTGACCGGGCCTGTGCAGCAGGCCCGCCGGCGTTGGCCCTGTATAACGTGGGCAATTACACGCCCGGCCGAATCAGCGAGATGACAGCCGAGTATTTCACCGCCGGCTGGCAAGGCGCCTGCTTCAGCGGGTTTCTGTTTGCCCGCGAAGCGGTACGACGCATGCAGCCTGGCGGGAGAGGCACAATTCTGTTCACCGGCGCCAGTGCCTCATTACGTGGCCGGGCCGATTTTGGGGCCTTCAATTCCGCCAAGGCCGCGTTGAGAATAATGGCGCAGGCGTTGGCCAAAGAGGTGGGGCCGGAAGGTATACACGTGGGCCATATCATCATTGATGGCGTGATCGACGGTGACAAAGTACGAAAGCGCTATCCCGAGTATGCGGAACAGCACGGAGTGGATGGGATGATCAATATAGACGGCATTGTTGATGCTTATGAGTTTCTATATCGGCAGGAAAAGGCAGCATGGACATTCGAACTGGATTTGCGTACAGCGACGGAAGACTGGTAGGCGAAGCTGCGCAAGATTCAGCTATCAAGCTGCAGAAAGTCAATCGCATCACCAATCCATCGTTGAAAGCCCTGAAAGGCGTGATCGCCACCTTCTTCAACCAGTTGCCGGCAAGCAGCATATTTCTCCACAGCGAGGCGATAGTCCAGCGTTTCGTCTCCAGTCTGCACCATCAGCCAGTAGTGATTGGGAAATTGAATGTTACTGACATTGACGGCCAACAGTGCCTTTGCGTCATGCTCGGTCAATACGTAGGTATGCTCACTATGGTAGTTCTTCAGTTCGACATGCAGATAATCAGGATTGAGCAGTCCCGGTTCGGCGACCGGATTAATCAGCACCGCACGCAGCCCGTATTTTTCCACCAGCCAGGTGGCCCAGTAGCCTCCCAGCGAACTGCCCATTAAATATACGGGTTCCGGCAAGTATTGCTCCACCAGCGTCTCAAGCGTGTATCGGCTTTGTTCGGGATAAGCGCTTAGAAACGGACAGTGGTACTCGATGTCGGGTCGGTGCGTCGCCAGCCACTGTTCTACCTGCACGGCCTTGTGCGATGCGGGTGAACTGAGAAATCCATGTATGTAAAGCAGGTGCGGCATGTCATCAATTTACAGATGTATTGGAAGTGAATCAATCTGCCGACTTCGGGTTTATGACATTGTGCAACATTGCGTCGATGTATTACTGTCGCCTCCCGACTTTCTGCACAGGGGGTATAATTCGCAAACATGCTGTGACACAAATGCTGGAATGTGAGACCGATAATTGATTTAACAGTCCGGGGAAGAAAAATATGTTGAAAAGACAGTCAAGCCTGAAAGACACATTGGCATGGTTCGTAAAGTGGATGCTTTTTCCCGCATTGAGTTTGTTCATTCCGGTCTTTGCTGACGGCCCTGAACAACTGGATATTCGACCTGACGAAGCCGCCGATCCATGTGAAGCTGACATCGCGCAGATCAGAGTGACCGTCACCAATGTCGGCTATGGCGGGATACTCACAGTCGAACTCTACGATGATCCCGATCATTTCCTGAATAAAAAAGGTCGCAAACGACGTATCCGCATCCCTGCCACCGAGCAGCAGCACAAGGTTTGTTTCACTGTCGAACAGCAGGGGACCTATGCCGTGGCCGCTTATCATGATGTCGATGGCAACCGCAAATTGAAAAAACGCTGGAACCGGATGCCGAAGGAGCCTTTCGGCCTGTCGAAGAACCCGAAGCTGAAGTTCGGTTTTCCGAAGTTCAGTAATTCCGCCTTTAGTACAGACAGTCTGGGTGCGGATATTACCGTCAAGCTCCAGGAACCGTAATTTCCTTTATTTACGATTACTCGGGTGATGTGATAACTACGCTGACAGGGGGCGGCGTTTTTGCGGCTTGCCACGCCAGGCCGTTCAACAGCTCCTGTTATGATTACATGTGGGCGAATTCGATATTGTGCGGCAGATCATCTTCCCTGTGTTTGTTGTTGGCAAAGAATCGCTGTTTGATACTTGTGGCCACGCGGATGAGACGTCCTTTGTGATCATGCACGAGCCGTCCCCGGGAAAATCCATTGCGAGCGGGAAGACCCAGACGACTGGCCTTGCGCAGAGACATCAGTTTGTCACCGGGAGCAAAGACCTTTAATGCACCGGTGTAGTCGGCGAGATAGAAGGGTTTGTTCCATGACAGCGCCAGCGCCGTATCCACCTCAGAAAAATACTGACGGTCCAGGGCTGCCGCGCCGTGGGTATGCCAGAATGCGACAATATGACTGCCCGCCGGTACCGACACGCGTACCGTGATCTGATCCTGTCCCGCGACGCCGGGTGCCGCAGTATAATAGTAGCCCTGGCCGCACTGCAAAATGGCGCCCATGTACTCTCGATCCTCGGCGATAGACAGGGGGTTGTACATTTCACTGGCCGCGATTACGGTCGCGACCTCACTGTCATAGAGGCTTATTTTACATGCTGTATCAGTGGCCGCCAGGGCGCTTGGAAGTGCGTTCATGGTGTCAATGCCTGCTCCTGCTGTTGGGTTGGCGTCTTTAAACGCGAGAGCCGGCGGGAACGACGATATCGGCAATTCCCCGGGCACAGCACGCCCGATAGAAGAAACAGCCAGTAAAAACACCACTGATTTTTGCAACGTCACCCACGATCCTCACATTCGTCGCAGGCAAGCATGCGCTCGTCGCATATCCGAAGTCCTTGGGGAAAAAGGCAGTTATGCTCTGGAAAACGGAATTTTAGTGATAAAAACCTTATGAAAAACGAAGGAACTTAAAAAACTTACGTTGTCTCAAGTACTTAACAATAATTCGAAATTTCAGGGCCGGAGTGCCCGATGTAGAGACAGGCAAGTCATCAACTGCATAAAATGGTCATCATGATGAATAAAGCATCTGAAACTGAAGCAGATCTGTCCCGTGGGTTCATTCTTGATGGTTGGGAAGTTCTGCCGCTCGCCGGCAGTTTGAAGAAAGATGCCCGGCAGGTTCATCTCGAACCCAAGGTGATGGATGTGCTGGTTTGTCTTGCCGCTCATCAGGGTGAAGTAGTGACGCGGGATGATTTGTTGAGTGAGGTCTGGGGCAAAGTGATCGTCACGGATGATGCGATCAATCGTTGTATCTCGGAAGTCAGGACGGTACTGGGGGACACTGAGCGGCAAAGAAGTATTATCAGTACGATTCCCCGCCGTGGCTACAGCCTGATCATGCCGATACAAGCCCTGCACGACGAGCCGCGAATGGAATCCGCGGGCGGCGATCCCGACAGGACAACGCTGCCACAGCAGAGCCCGGGACATCGTCTCGCAGGCTTTTTCAGTAAGATGCATCCCCGGTTGACACGGATATTCCTGGTGATTGCCGGGCCGATCCTGATTATGGTGATCGCAAACTCGGTGGGCGGTGAAAAGCAAAGCCGGCTGAAAGATGTGCCGGAGTCAACAGCAGGATATATTCAGGCGGTACCTGAACGTGTGAGGGATAACAGAGTGCTTACCGAAACCACATCGCTGGAGAGTATCCGCTCCGTGGCAGTACTGCCCTTTGTCAATCTCAGCGGCAATCCCGATCATGAATATTTCAGTAATGGTCTTTCGGCCGATATCAGAAACGCACTGATGTCAGCGACAAATTTGCGGGTAGCCGCGCGTACCTCTTCGATGGTATTCAAAAACAAACCGATGGATGTGAGAACCATCGCCATGCAGTTGAATGTTGATGCCCTTCTTGAAGGCACGGTGCGTATAGACAATGAGCATTTGCGGATTACAGCTCAACTGACTGACGCCCGCAACGGTTATTCCATCTGGGCCACCAGCTATGAACGCAGCGTGGCGGACAAGATTGAGATACAAACGGAAATTGCCGACGAGCTGGCCCGGCAACTGGCACCGTCATTGAAAAATTCTTCCGTGCTGTTAAAGGGGGTGACCTCCAACGTAAAAGCCCATGATTATTACCTGCTGGGCCGTCACCACTGGCATGAGCGTACGGTTGACTCGCTGAAGCTGGCCGAAGAATATTTCCAGCAGGCCCTGGTGCTGGATCCGGAATATGCATTGGCCTATTCCGGTCTTGCTGATGCGCTGATATTCCAGACAGTGTATGGCGACAAAAAAATGGAAGATATTCAGGAGCAGGCCTATGCTGCCATACTCCGCTCACTCGAACTCGAACCTGCACTGGCCGAAGCGCATGCCTCACACGGTATGTTGCTGGAGCAAACCCAAAAACCGGAAGCGGCCCGCGCCGCCTACCGGCGGGCGGTGGAATTAAAACCCCAGTACTCCATGGCACACATGTGGCTGGGCAGCTCCTGGTTTGATGCGAGGGACGTTAAACAGGCGTATCAGCACTACCGTGATGCACTGAAACTTGACCCGCTGCACCCGCAGGTGCAGGCCAACTATGCGCACTCGCTGATGATCCAGGGATACTACGATAAAGCGCTGGAGGTGCTGGACGAGTTTTCCAAAGTGAACCCTTCCGAGAAATTTTTGAAAATACAACTCGAAGCCAGGCTGGCGCTGGGACAGTATGACGAAGTGTTGAATCTGGCTGTCGGCCATACTTTTACAGGCGAATATAAACCCTATACGAACATCTATGTGATTGAAGCGCTGATCCAGTTGCAACGTATCGACAAGGCCAGGCGCATGGTCATAGACAATGGCAAACTGATGGATGACTGGCAGATAGCCATGACCAACGGCAGTATTGCGGTCGTGGATCGGGATCCGCAAAGCCTGAAAAAAGTCGCTGATTTCATGCGCTCGGATGACTTTGAGGTGAAACAGGACATACAGGCTTCCTGTACAGGATGCTTCGCGGACTATCTGTATGCGCTGACCGACTATCTTTCAGGTGATTATGAGAAAGCGGACAGAGGCTTTGATATCTATCAGCGAGGTCTCGCTGCCAGCGATTGCAAGATGAACGAGCCGGAATTAGGCATTGCGGCGCTGCTGTATCATGCCGACAGTAAATTAAAACAGCAACGTGACGATGCCGAGGCATTGAAAATGCTGGAACAGGCCAGGGCGATGCTGAATGAACTCGAAACACTGGGCTGGGATACCCCGACGCTGAACAGCATCAAGGTCGCGCTGTTTCACTTCATGAACGATGATCAGCAGGCACTGGCGCTGGTCCGGCGAATGGTGGCACGCGGTTGGCAACCTTTCGGGCTGATGCGCTCTTCTCCCCTGTTTGATGGTTTTCTGAGTTCTGCTGTTGTGGCACCGCAACTGGCTGATCTGGAACAGTCCTTCGAGGACATGAGGGCGCAGAGCGATAGCATCGGTCTGGCTAAACTGGGACTGTAAGACCAACACCTTCCCCGCTCAGGGGGCAGTGGAATGAAGCATAATTCGCTGAGTTTTACCGCATACCGCAAACAATAACGCCCCGATTAAGGGGCGTTATCAACAATACACAATGAGCAAGGGTTAAAACAGTTTACGCCTGTTGAATCCAAGACCTATCAAGCCCAGACTCATAAGGATTAAAGTGACAGGTTCCGGGGTCTGCACTACCGGGCTCGATATCCAGTTGGTAAGGTTCAGCCCGAACTGGGTATTGCCGGCACTACCGATAAAGCTGTTCTGCAGCGTATTCGAATCAAGAAACGTCAATACGTTACCAGCTCCCCACAGCGTGGCTACATTCTGGCTGAACAGAGAGGTCCCGCCTGTCACCGTCGCTGCGGCGGCACCGGCCGGCACGCTGATCGATCCGACGCCTGCGGTGAGTTGGTGGGCTATCGAAGTCGTCAGGATTCCAGAAGCGCTGCCACCCTGGCTGCCGCCGACCACCGACAGAATGTTGTTGTTCCAGGATGTCCAGGAGGTATTTTCTCCGAAAAGGACGACACGTTTGCCGCTGTTAATGAACTGGATTACGTTCGCTATCTCGGCAGCCAGAAGATTGGTGGAGGGATTGGAGTCGTACGCACCGGTATTCACCCACAGAGCACCGGCAGCCTGGACCTGGGCGTTATTCAAATAATCGGCGATGACTGTTACCTGGTTCCCTGAGGCGGCATCGAGCATGCCGGTAATCGTGGACCAGCCGGTACTGCCGTACCCGCCTTCACCCACCGCAGTGGTGCCATTTCGCACCAGTATCGGCAATGCCCAGGTCAATTGCATGGACAGAACCATAAGAATAAAAATCTGTGCCACTCGCTTCATCGCTGTTTCCTCCGCTGTTGGAACCGTCAATGATTTGATTCCATGTCAATAAAATTAAGGCTTTACTAATCCAGCAAATTTCACACCAAAAAATAAAATATAATAAAAACAATGTGTTGTAATTTTTATTATTTCGCTTGCAATAAAAATGTAAAAAATTTCGACAGTGATCAGCGCACAGTATTCGTATGGACTGAAAACAGATGGTGCACAGGGGTTTACAATAAACTGTTTGAAGACGCCGGCCGGGTGCTGGATTAACGGGTAAATCGGGCATGTACATCAATGAAGGGGTTTTTCCGCTTGTAAAAATCACAGCTGCCATCAAAATAAAATAATCATCCATCAACGGAGCAAGGATCTAATGAGATATTTGATATTTTTTGTATGTTTGCTGGGAATGAATGTTGTTGCCCATGCTGAATTGGTTCAGGTTGATGACAACAGCTTTTATTCCAGACACCGTATGACGATCTCCGCCTCGCCAGCGAAGGTTTGGCGTGGTTTGACGCGGGATATCTCGCGCTGGTGGGATCCTGCCCAAACCCTTGGCGGTGATGCGGCGAATATGCTGATGCAGACAAAGGTCGGTGGTTGTTTGTGCGAATTACAGGAAGATCAAAAACGTTTTGAACATTTGCGCGTTATCGTTGTGTATGAGAACCAGATCTTGCGCCTGCGTGGTGCACTGGGTCCGCTGCGGGGGCTTGGTGCGGCCGGGACAATGAATTTCAAATTGGCGCCGATAGCAGATGTGACGAAACTGGAATATAAATACATTGTTTCCGGCGCCGGCGGCAAAAAAATTGCGAATACTGTTGACCAGCTTATGTTGGATCAACTTGAACGGTTGAAGAAATATATTGAAAGCAATTAAGCGAGAGCATGTGGCCGGTATCACTCGTTCCGGCGGTACGAACTCGCACCAGTGTCTGTGACAGGGGAGGAGGATAATGAAAGTCATTGATATATGGATCAATTGCCCGGATCGCGCAACGGCCGAAGCGATATCCCGGAAACTCCTCAACGAACACATTGTCGCCTGTGCCAATATACTTCAGGACATCAGCAGTGCCTACCACTGGCAGGGTGAAATCGAAGCCGCGACCGAGACCCCCTTGCTGGTGAAGACACGGGACGCCTTGTTCGATGCCGTGTGCCAAACAGTAACGGCCATGCATCCATACGACGTCCCCGGCATTACGGCTGTCGCGCTTGAATTCGTTAACGAAGATTACAGAAACTGGGTATACGCGGAAACGGAAAGTGGGGATGCTGACAAGTTCACAAGCTAAGGATGTTGATCGATATAAATTTGCCAACTTCACTCATTAATTTTTGCTGGGCATTCATTTCATTCGAGGATGCAGCTCGTAATTCCAATCACCTTGAAATTCATTACGATGGAGTGAGAGAGCCACCATCTCGG
>JAJRTU010000031.1 GCA_024278135.1 Gammaproteobacteria bacterium | reverse complement strand
TTCTTGTTCGACTATACATCGACATTCTCTCGAACAGGTTAGAACAATTGAGTTCGGTTACTAATCGAGGAGCGGTATACCTGGCCGGTACGTACCGTTCTGTAGGGAGGGGGTAACCTACGGGTTACCTCCTACCAGATATCTTCGCGCAAGTACCGGGTTAAACGCTGGTTAAACAATCCATTGAAATAAAAAACCAGGCATTCTTTGACTTCAACGGACAATTTCACATCTTCAAGGATTTTCTGGATCAGTCCCTGAGGGCCACCCTTGTTCCTGTACCAGTCGCTGCATCGCTGCTCGTCCAGTTCGGGTAATTCAGCAATATGAAAGTGCTCCAGAGCGAAGCCTCTAATGTGTTGATAGGTCGATAATGAAATGGCAATACGACGACCTGATGCCGCGGTAGACGGAATAATGGTGCCATCCAGATCAAAAAAAATGAATCGTTTTGGCAGAAGATATTTTTTATAGTCTGTATCTGTGAAAGTACTCATCGTACTGAACAATTCATTGCTTTTGTTTGCTGCCTTTGCCGTTTGTCATTTACTGAAGTATGCGATGAATGGAGCGTTCCACACTGTCAAAGTTCAATAAACGAAATTGACAGGCTGCGTTAATCAATGTCTTCAGGATTATACCCCAAATTGGGACTTAACCATCTTTCCATCTGATGTATTTCCATGCCCTTGCGATGGGCATAATCCACAGTTTGATCACGGTTTATCTTGCCCAGACCGAAGTAGCGGGATTGAGGATGGGAGAAATACAGGCCGCTCACTGCTGCTGTCGGATACATGGCATAACTTTCGGTTAATGTGATACCGGTGTTTTCTTCCACCATTAACAAGTCCCACAACAATGGTTTTTCAGTATGGTCGGGGCAGGCCGGGTAGCCCGGGGCAGGTCGAATGCCCTGGTATTTTTCCGCGATGATGGCGTCGTTGCCCAATGATTCATCTGCTGCATAAGCCCAGAACTCCCGCCTGACACGCTCATGCATACGTTCGGCCAGGGCTTCTGCAAGACGGTCGGCCAGTGCCTTCAGCATGATGCTGCTGTAATCATCATGATCTTTCTCAAACTGTTCTATTTTTTGTTCTATACCGAAGCCCGTGGCCACAGCAAAGGCACCGAGATAGTCAGCCACTCCGGTTTCTTTGGGAGCAATAAAATCGGCCAAGGCAAAGTTTGCCTGGCCAGGGGGTTTCCGGGTTTGTTGCCTCAGGCTGTGCAGTTCTCCAAGCATTCCCTGACGTGTATCATCGACATACACTTCGATATCGTCGTGGCCGATGGAATTGGCCGGGAACAGGCCGATCACGGCCCGTGCCGAGATCCACTTTTCCCTGATCATCTGCGCCAGCATGGCCCTGGCGTCATCATAAAGCCGGCCGGCTTCTTTCCCTGTATGCGGGTCTTTCAGTATGCGAGGGAATTTTCCTGCCAGCTCCCAGCTCACAAAAAACGGCGTCCAGTCTATATATCGACACAATTCATCCAGGGGATAGTCGTCGAACACCTGTATGCCCGCTTGCCTGGGAACAGGTGGAGTGTAGTGTTCCCAGTCGATTTTGACTCGATTGACGCGTGCTTCTTCCAGGCTCAGCCAGTCAATTTTTGCCTGTTTCCCTTTGTGTCGTTCGCGAACCGTACGGTATTCCGCTTTTATTTTTCTGGTGAATTCGTCTTTATTCCCCCTGCTGATCAGGTTTTGCACGACCCCAACTGCCCGTGAAGCATCTTTCACATGGATCACGGGCGCATCGTATTCCGGTTCCACTTTTACCGCAGTATGAGTACGTGAGGTGGTTGCGCCACCGATGAGCAAAGGCAGAGTAAAGCCTCGTCTTTTCATTTCTTTGGAAACATGCACCATTTCATCCAGCGACGGTGTTATCAGTCCACTTAAACCGATGATGTCAGCTTGTTCATCTATTGCTGTTTGCAGTATTTTTTCTGCAGGGACCATCACTCCCAGGTCTATTACTTCAAAGTTATTACATTGCAGTACAACACCGACGATGTTCTTGCCGATATCATGTACGTCGCCTTTTACCGTGGCCATGACAATCTTGCCATTGCTTTGCGACTGACCACTGTGCTTCTTCTCCTGTTCAATAAAGGGCAGGAGATAGGCTACCGCTTTTTTCATCACCCGTGCGCTTTTTACCACTTGCGGCAGGAACATTTTGCCCGAGCCAAACAGATCGCCGACGACATTCATCCCATCCATCAAGGGGCCTTCAATCACTTCCAGTGATTTGTCGTATTGTTGGCGTGCTGCCTCTGTATCTTCGTCAATATAGTCAGCAATACCTTTGACCAGGGCATGGCTAAGACGTGCCTGAACAGGATCATTGCGCCATTGCAGGTCGACTTTCTTTTCTTTGCTGCTGCCGGCCGTGACAGTTTCAGCAAATTGTACCAGGCGGTCAGTGGCATCCGGACGTTTGTTCATCAGCACATCTTCGACCCGCTCCAGCAGATCCGTGGGGATGTCATCGTATATGCCGAGCTGTCCCGCATTGACAATACCCATATCCATCCCGGCTTTGATCCCGTGATAAAGAAAAGCGGTATGCATGGCCTCACGAACCGGATTATTGCCACGAAAGGAAAAAGACACATTACTCAGGCCGCCGCTGACCAGTGCATGGGGGAGGTGTTCCTTAATCAGTCGGGTTGCTTCGAAGAAGGATACCGCATAGTTGTTATGTTCCTCCATACCGGTGGCGACGGTAAGGATATTCGGGTCGAAAATAATATCTTCAGCCGGAAAACCGACATGCTTGACCAGTATGTCATAGGAACGTTTTGCCACCTCGAAACGACGCGCCGTCGTGTCCGCCTGGCCCTGCTCGTCAAAACCCATGACGACCACGGCGGCCCCATAACGACGAACCAGTTTCGCCTGCTCAACAAATTTCTGTTCACCTTCTTTCAGACTGATGGAATTCACGATGCCTTTGCCCTGCACACAACGCAGGCCGGCCTCAATAACCGACCATTTGGATGAGTCGATCATAATGGGCACCCGGCTGATATCAGGTTCGCTGGCTATCAAATGCAGGAACTCCGTCATCAGCGCCTCTGAATCCAGCATGCCCTCGTCCATGCAGACGTCAATAATTTGCGCACCATTGGCGACCTGCTGGCGGGCGATATCCAGGGCCTCTTCAAGTTTGTTTTCCTTGATGAGTCGCAAAAATTTGGGCGAGCCGGCGATATTGGTGCGCTCACCGACGTTAATAAAATTGGCCTGGGGCGTGATGGTCAATGGTTCCAGACCGCTCAGGCGTTGATACGGCGCTATTTTCGGTATCCGGCGCGGTGGCAGTTGACAGACGGCTTCGCCGATGGCCCTGATATGTGCGGGTGTCGTGCCGCAACAGCCGCCCACAATGTTGAGAAAACCACTCCGGGCGAATTCCTCCAGTAAATCCGCCATGTACTCGGGCGATTCATCATACTCACCGAATTCATTGGGCAAACCGGCGTTCGGGTGTGCGCTGACACAGGTGTCGGCGATGCCGGATAATTCTTCGATATATTGACGCAGGTCCTTCGCACCCAAAGCGCAATTCAGGCCGATGCTGATGGGGGCGGCATGGCGGACGGAATGCCAGAATGCCTCGCTTGTCTGTCCGGTAAGGGTACGGCCGGAGGCATCGGTGATGGTGCCGGATATCATAATCGGCAGGCGAATACCATTGACTTCGAAATACTCGTCAATGGCGTACAGGGCCGCTTTCGCGTTCAGCGTATCGAATATGGTTTCGACCAGAAGAATATCCACGCCGCCCTCCACCAGGCCCCGGACAGCATGGGAATAGGACTCGGCCAGTTCTGCAAAAGCAATGTTGCGAAAGCCCGGTCTGTTGACATCCGGTGACAGGGAACAGGTCCGATTGGTCGGACCGATGGCACCGGCGACAAAGCGTGGCTTTGTCTCGTCGGCCTTTTCATCGGCGACAGTGCGGGCCAGTCTGGCACCTTCCAAATTCAGCTCATAGGCCAGATCTGCCATTTGATAGTCGGCCATGGCTATGGAAGTCGAGTTGAACGTATTGGTCTCGATAATGTCAGCGCCGGCATCAAGAAAAGCCAGATGAATGGCTTGTATTATCTCCGGCCGGGTCAGCGAGAGCAGATCATTATTGCCTTTCAGATCGCAGGGATGCCTCTCAAAGCGTTCACCACGAAAGTCGGCTTCCTCCAGTCGATAGGACTGAATCATCGTGCCCATGGCACCGTCCAGCAAAAGAATACGCCGGCTGAGTTGTTCACTCAGCAGCGACTGTCTGTTCATACGTTCAAGATTCGTCATTTCTATCACACTCATCGTCAAAGAGTGGAAAAATTTGATAAGCGGAGTGGGGGCTGTGGTTGCCGTCTCGCTTATGTCGTTTTTTCCAAACAATGTAAGCGAGCGCAGTTGCAAAATACATATCCATCCGAGCCTGGCAGGTCGATCCTGTCGCAGCGCTCCTCAGACAGGAGTGACAGCTAAAGTCTATTATGAACCATTACGAATTACCAGTGCAAGAAGATGTCATCCACCTCCTGTTCGGCAGGAAGAAGATAGTGCGGAATACATTCTAAATTATATTTTCAGCTCCAGAGCAAATATCCTCACCGTCATTAAAGCAGGTCAAGTGGCACTTTTATATAACGGACACCGTTTTTTTCCACAGGGGGCAAATGGCCGCCGCGCATATTGACCTGTACGGAGGGAATCATCAACGTAGGCAGGTCCAGGCCGGCATCACGGGTTTTTCGCATGGATACAAACTCGTTTTCGGAAATTCCATCACGCACGTGCATATTACTTTCGCGTTGTTCTTTTACAGTGGTTTCATAACGAACTTCACGCCCCTCAGGTGGATAATCGTGGCAAATAAACAGACGCGTCGCCGGGGGCAGGCTGAGTAAATTCCTGATGGAGGCATATAGCAGATGGGCGTCGCCGCCGGGGAAATCGGCCCGTGCGGTACCGACATCGGGCATAAAGATGGTGTCACCGACGAACACCATATCTTCAATGTGGTAGCAGATACAGGCGGGAGTATGACCTGGCGTATGGATTATTTTGCCTTGCAGTTCACCAATGGCAAAGCTCTCACCATCTTTGAACAGGTGATCAAATTGTCGCCCATCCGGTTTGAATCCTTCTTCAGTGTTGAAGATTTCCCTGAAAATGCTCTGCACATCGATAATTTTCTCACCGATACCCACTCGGCCGCCCAGGCGTTTTTTTAAATCCGGTGCTGCGGATAAATGATCCGCATGAATATGGGTCTCCAGTATCCATTCCAGTTGATATCGCTCATCTTCAATGGTCGAGACAACCCTGTCCACAAGACGGGTGTCGGTGCGACCACTGCTGTAATCAAACTCTTTAACGGCATCGATCACAGCACAGATCCTGTTCACAGGATCTGCCAGAATATAGCTGTAAGTGCATGTGGTATCGTCGAAAAAGGGATGGACTCGAGCTGACATTTTATTATGGGTATGTTTAAATCACGGATATATTGGTTATAAGATTATAGCCTATAGTAATCAACAGGAACGACGCGAATTTTCACTTCAGGCCATCCGGGAGACAATCCTGGTTTATCTGAGAGAGGGCTCAGCCGTTGATATTAGTGTATTGCAGCGAGCGGCGGGGCGTCTCGGGAGGTCTCAACGGCGAAGCGGGGCGTTTGCTTCAGCCCCTGTCACTATTTCGATATACGCCCCGGTAATAGCAGGTGAAACACGATTAAAAGACACAAAGATGGGCAACAGACTTTCAAAAATATATACCAGAACCGGTGACCAGGGTGAAACGGGGCTGGGTGACGGCACCCGGATCGACAAAACGGCCGTCAGAGTGACGGCGATGGGTGATGTCGACGAACTCAACAGTCTGATCGGCGTGTTGATCGCCTGCAACACAGTCGAGCATGTTACCGGGCCGTTGCAGAACATCCAGCATGTGCTGTTTAATCTGGGAGGGGAATTGTCTATTCCCGGCGCTGAACTGGTGTTGCAAAGACATGTACTGGAGCTGGAAAGCCTGATCGATAAATATAATCAGGATTTGCCACCCTTAAAAGAGTTTATACTGCCTGGCGGTAATCAGGCGGCGGCAATCTGTCACCTGGCCCGAACAGTTTGCAGACGTGCCGAGCGTAGCGCTGTCGGCCTGGCGGGAGAAGAGACGGTGAATCATCATTCACTGTGTTATCTGAATCGTTTGTCTGATCTTCTTTTTGTTTTCGCCCGGATCATGGCCAGACAGGCGGGCGGGACAGAAGTATACTGGCAAAAGGATCGTGCATAGGGACATACAAGCCGGCCCCGGTCCGGTTTAATGTGACAAGCTTTTCAAACTGAAAAAATCTGATTTAAGGAACCTCTGATCAAGTTTCATAAAACACTACGTCGTTATTCTCCCGCACGTCGATATTCGCCGGCATGCGGGAGAACCTGCTTAATCGGCGCTTCCTTCAATATTTCCATTGATGTCCATTCTCCATGCAAGAAAAAACAAACACTTCCCTGAGCTACCCCGTCAATACCACACCGGCCACAGGAAAAGCCGTGCAGGCAGGTCCAGGTGTCCACTGGCTGCGGCTGCCCATTCCTTTTGAACTGAATCACATAAATGTCTGGCTGCTTGATGATGGTGATGGCTACACGCTGGTCGATACGGGTATATCATCAACAAAGACGCGACAGACATGGCAGCAGATATTTAAAGAGCTTATCAAAAACAAGGCGATTAAAAGAGTGATTGTGACACATTTCCACCCGGATCACTTCGGTCTGGCGCGTTGGCTATGTGATGAACAGGGGGCTGAGTATGTCAGCAGCCAGGAAACTGTTGAGCGTACCGCCTTGCTGCTGGGGAAAACAAACCGGGAAAATGACGATGCAAGGAAGGTATTTTATCAACGGCACGGTATAGAGGACTGGGAAATATTCGAAAAATTTCTGAAAGGCAATCTTTATGCGGAAATTGTATCCGGTAATCCGCTAGACAACAGTATCCTTGGACAAGGCGATACAATTGCCATAGGCGGGAATGACTGGCAGGTCATCATGAGTTATGGACATGCCCCCGGCCATATCTGCCTGTATTGTAAAACACTGAATATGTTGATCTCCGGCGATCAGGTACTGCCGACAATAAGCAGTAATGTCAGCGTCTATGCTGATCAACCGAATGCCAATCCCCTGAGGGACTTTCTGGATTCTTTCCAGGCGTTTGCGGCGCTGCCGGAAGACACCATTGTCCTGCCATCCCACGGCAAGGTCTTCCAGGGCCTGCACAGACGTATTGAGGAGATCATCGGACATCACGACGAGATGCTGGAGAGGGTGGTGTCAATCTGTCAACAGGCGCACACAGTGACAGAGCTTGTTCCCAAACTGTTTCCCCGTAAGCTGGAAGGTGTCAACACCGTTCTTGCATTCGGCGAAACCTTGTCACATCTGAATTATCTGCATGCAGAACGACGACTGCAGCGTAAGTTGCATGCAGGTAGATATATCTATTCAGCAACAACTGACTGATCCGTACTGTGGCGGGCTGAAGTCACAGAAGAGTATGGCGCCGCCCGGCGGAGCCGTCTTGCCTGTCAAACTCAATCATCAAATAAATTGGGGAAATGGAACTCCTTATATGTCCTGGCCATGGCGCCCATGTCGATGGACTCAAGATATTGAGCGGATTGGGTCGAGTATAAAAGTTCGGTAAAATCAAGCATGCCGTTTTCGACATGACATTGATCACAATAGACCGGTGTTTTTGTCAGCATGTTGTGAACTCTTTTCATTGCCTCCTTCTTTTGATCGTCGCTGAGCCGTTCTTCCGACTGTAAATACTCATGGATGAAATCTTCGTCCCGGGGTGCATCAAGACGTTTTGCTGCCCAGAACTCGTATGTCACCGGTACGATGGCGGCACCGTAATCGCCATTCTTTCCAGTCAGCTTGGTCAATTCGGCCCCTGATTTGTTATCGAACCAAAGGTATTTGACCTCAACGCCGTCTTCCATCTCCAGATGGCATGTTTCACAGGCAATGAACCAGGCATGAGCGTTCAGCAGAGAACGTACTTTCTGATCTTTTGAATGAGGGTAATCACCATGACAGTGCAAACAGCTCGATCCGGTTTTAATGCCGGCCAGGACAACGGCGTCATAGTTATGAAAGTGGGCAGAGTATTCGTCCCTCGGCAGCGCGAGTATTTGTTGTTTGATTTGCGGTTTACCGTTTTCGGTCACAATACTGATCGGACCGCGAAAATAATAAACCCACACCAGCCAGACCGCCACGGTGAGCATTGATATAAAGACGATGCCCATGATGAGATCAATAAACAGGGATTTTTTAATTTTTTTCCTGACAGGTTCAGGCATGGCTGTCGGCTCCATCTTTTGTGTCAATATTCTTCGGTTTGCCTCTGATGCGATTCAGGAAAAAAGTGATGGCCTGCCGATAATCTGCCGTCAACCTTGCCAGTTCCCCTTCCTTAAGTGAAACTTCTCCATTTTCATCCCTGGACACTTCCCGTTTGTATTCCAGCATGTGTTCCTTCTTCATCAGATCTTCGTCGATCAAACCATCGATGAAGGTCATGTTCATGGGATAGACATGGGCATTGAAGTGTACAGCGTAAATATGCCCCACAATGATGGCCAGCGTGGCCAGTGTAGCCTCGCCCAGATGAAAAGCGGAGGCAATGTTGAGAACGATTTTGGGCCAGAGGTAATTAGCCCAGAGCATGATGCCGGTAACAATGACGATGAACATACCGAACCAGACTGACCAGTATTCCAGTTTTTCAAGATAGAAAAAGCGATCCATATCGGGCCTTTTTTCCCTGAAACCCAGCATATACAGGATGTTCTGATAGATATCCGCGACGTCTTTTGGCCTGGGTATCATGTCAATGAACCAGCTTCTGCCGTCCTTTGTGAATATCACATAGGCTATATGATATACACAGGCCAGGATGGCCAGCACACCGGCGGCACGATGGATCCAGCCTCGCCACATAAAAATGGTTTCACTGGCATCACCGAAGCTTTCGATCACGAAGGCCTCAGCCTGAATCATATAGCCGGTAATGATCAGCACAATGGTGGAGATAACGAGGACGATATGCTGCAGTCGCTGGTTCAGGGTAAGCCTGACGAAGTATCGTGTATTCTCACCGACATTGCTCATTTCTCAATGTTCTCCTGCTCTTTTCTTTCTTTCCCGTCGGTCTGCGTGTATTTCCAGAGTCCGATGTATGATAAAACCACCGATAACACAGGCGATAAGTATTTTGTAAAACAGTTCAATCCAGCCGATTACTTTTCTTTCAAAGAGGGTATCGGCCAGGAGCCGGGCGGTGTCTTTCTCCTCTGTCGCGACGCTGCGCCCCACGACCTGCACCGCACCCGGTGACGGATGCACTCTGCCGCCGGCGGCGAATTTTTTCAGTGCTTTGGCGTGGCATCCGGCCTGTCGGCAGGTTTCGATTTTCCTGTCACGATGTACGGGCGAGGATTCGTCTTTTCGTGAAGTGATCCGGTGAGGTGAAAACCCCATTCGGTAGGGTGCATGGCAGTTCAGGCAATTTGCCACTTTTTCGTTGCCGTACGATATTGCCTTGGCATGAAAGGTTTCGTTAAAGCCGATAACGACGTCCAGCCCGTGTTTATCCATCAGTTTTTTATCCGCATGGCAGGAACTGCAAAGCGCAACAACGACTCTTGAGGGCCTTCTCTTATGGGAGCGATAGAACATGTGTTCAAAGAAGCGTGCGGTCCATTCTTTTGACTGATGGCATTCGTTGCAAACCTTGAGGAAGTCTTCCGTTCCCACCTGTTCCTTGACTTCCACATGATAGGTCTTGTTGTTATGGCAGCTTTTACAGACCGGCAATCCACTTTTATCTTTGCTTCTTGAACCCGCTAAGCCATGGGCGCTGTTATCGAAGTCCTGTACTATCTTTTTGTGGGAAAAGGCCTTGTTGACGGAGGGATCTCTCAGGTGACAGTCGGTGGCGCAGTCCACCTTTGGCGCATCCGTATGCGGGATCTTGTCCACCCCGGTGTGACAGCTTTTGCAACGGATCTTGCCGTGATAGGAGGTTTCAAACAATTCGTCATTGATATGAAAAATAAGCCTGTCAGTATTGTTCGGGTCATCTTCGGTTTTATTATATCGTCCGATCCCCGGGAATTTGTGACACATCATGCAATTTCCTTCGACTTCCGCCAGCGTGATGACAGGAAAATACAGGAAGAGGTTCAGTGCAATGACCTGCAGGAGAGTTGTTCGAGGGCCTTTCATCCGGGCTTCTCTAATCGATTGTGAACCAGGACACAACAGTCTTCACCTGAGTAGGGATGAGAAACTGTCTTGTGCTGATACATGATGTATCCCTGGTTTGATAGAAATACCTCAGCGGCACATTCTATCTTCGTAAATAGGCAGCGCAATTTACAAAATACAGCATCTGAATCCAGGTAATTTGATGTAGATCAACTATCTAAATAAATCAGGTGGAGGAGGGCTTGAACGGGCAGATTTATCTCGACAGACAACACGAGTGAGATGATGCCTGAACGTGTATATGGAGAAGATATTTACATTATTTGTAATATGCAGCCTGCTATGCTGTCCGGGCTTATTGCCCGACGGCTGACCTCAACTTGTTATGGCATCGCTCAGGTTTTGTATGGATATGTTGCCGCCGCTCATAACAAGTACGACCTGCTTGTCCCGGAGTCTGTCCTGTATTTTCAAGGCCGCCGCCAAAGGTGCCGCCGCTGCTTCTTCCACCAGATTATGAGTATGTTCCAGCAAGGTTTTCACCGCTGATTTTATGTCCGCATCATCGACCAGTATGAAATCATCCACGTACTGACGCATCATCCGTTGGGTATTCTCAAAAGGAACACGTGTTGCCAGCCCTTCCGCGATGGTTTTCATTTCCGCTTCCAGCATCATCCCGCTTTCCCAGCTCAACTTCATCGCGGGCGCCTGGGCAGACTGCACGGCGATTATCTCTATATCCTTGTTAATGGCTTTGGCCACAATACCGGTTGCACAAACACCACTGCCTGCCCCGACAGGCACAATAATAGCGTCTACGGACGGCAGTGTTTCCAGAATTTCCAGTGCATAGGTGCCGACCCCGTGGATCAGCAACTCATCCGTGGGGCTGACAAACTTGCCCTTCTTGTTTGCCGCGATCAAGCTTATCCACTCCCGCGCCTCATCAAAATCCGCGCCATGAATAAGGACTTCAGCACCCAAACCTCTCATCGCCGCTATTTTCCCGGGATTGGCCCCCTCCGGGACAGCTATTGTCGCCTTTATTCCATAAGTCCTGGCGGCATAGGCAATACTCTGCCCATGATTGCCTGTTGATGCTGTAAACAATCCGTTGTTTTTCTCTTCCGCTGTTAAATTTGCGGCCAGGTTTATTCCTCCCCGCACTTTAAAGGCGCCGATGGGGAGATGGTTTTCATGTTTGATCCACACACGGGTCCCCACGATCTCATTTAATGTTGGATAGTGATATAGAGGTGTGGGACTTAAATACTGATAAACATATCGGCGTGCAGCAATAACGTCTTTAATCGTTGGCTGTTTATGCGTCACAAATGATCACCTCTGTTTTTTAAGTCGGTCGGGAATAAGAGTACATGTGAGTGCTGTTCGGGAAGATATATTTCATTCTGACACCCTAGCCCGCAATGCCTTTGTCCTGCCCCGGCGGGTTTTGCTGTCCAGGCGCTTCTTTTTAGACGCTTTACTCGGTCGGGTCGGTTTTCTGGCTTTCTTTACCGTTGCCACAGTACAAATCATCTTCTGTAATCGCTGCAGGGCATCATCCCGGTTTTTTTCCTGCGTTCGAAATCGTTGCGCCTTGATGATGATCACGCCTTCTTTGCTGATCCGTCGGTCCCGCTGGGCGGAAAGACGTTGTTTGAATACTGCGGGCAGTGAAGACGCGTTGATATCAAAACGTAGATGAATGGCTGAAGAGACCTTGTTGACATTTTGGCCACCGGCCCCCTGCGCCCGGATGGCTGAAAGCTCAATCTCACTATCCTGGATGGATACGTTTCGCGATATTCTCAACACTGTCAATTTTTTAAAATGTAAACTGTCTCGCAGTAAGTCGCAGGATGGGCAAAGCACAGCGTGCCCATCTTTTTATTGCATTCCATGATGGGTACGCTGTGCTTTGTCCATCCTGCTCATCTGCATACATACAATCCATAATATGACATCAACGCAGCAAGCTGTCCGCAGTAGTGCTGCACGGACGCACCATTAACGAAGCCAGGGATGCAATTAATCCCAAAGGGATGAAATTAAACCACTGTTCATGGTGACTATTGGAGCTGGTAATATACGCGCTCCGTTCACAGATTTCACATAATATCGGTGCTGAAAAACAGGCCCGCCGCGGATTGTGACCTGTCCCCGCAGGAGGTCACCTGAAGCTGCAGCACGACGCAGTGCAGCTTCAGGCAAACCGAAGACCTGCCAGGCTCCTAGCTTAATGCATCCATGACGGAGCGAATACGACGGGCATAATCAGGTTCAGCCCTGTTGAATTGTTCAAGCATTCGCTGTTGAACCGACTCAGTGGCCTGTACCAGACCCTCGGCAATCGTTGTCGCCAGCTGATCTTTTTGTGACTCACTCATCAGGCGGAATAAATTGCCTGCCTGGGTGTAATGATCCTCATCATCTGCCAGGCCATACCGTGTTACCCAGGCGTTTTCCAGCACGGGCATGGGCGGTTCAGCCACCGACGGTTCGGGAACGGGTGCGCCATCATTGATACGGTCATTAGGATAATAATTGACACCGGAACCCTGCACACTGACGGCGCCGTTCGCCGGACATGTTCCCGCCATGGTACCGTCTCTTTGATAGTGCTGAACGGGGCACTTTGCCGCATTCACAGGCAACTGATTGGCATTGGTCCCCACGCGGTAGCGATGGGCATCCTGATAAGCCAGCAAACGGCCCTGCAACATTTTGTCTGGCGAGGCCCCTATACCCGGCACCAGGTTATTCGGCGCAAAACAGGCTTGCTCGGTTTCAGCAAAGTAGTTCTCTACATTCCGGTTCAACTCAAGCTGACCCACTTCAATCAACGGGAAATCAGCATGGGGCCACACCTTGGTCAGATCAAAGGGGTTGATGGCATAGCTTTTGGCTTCTTCCTCCGTCATCACCTGCACTTTTGCCGTCCAGCTCGGGTACTCGCCCCGGTCAATCGCGCCAAGCAGATCCTGCTGCGCACCGAAAGGTGAAGCGGTTGCGGCCTGTTCATTACGCAGGTTTTCAATACCCTGATTGGACTTGAAATGCCACTTGAACCAGAAACGCTCACCTTTGCTGTTCCAGAAACTGAACGTGTGCGAACTGAAGCCATGCATGTGGCGGTAGCTTGCCGGAATACCCCGATCAGACATTAATATGGTGACCTGGTGCAGGGATTGCGGATGATTGGCCCAGAACTCATAGATGGCCGCCGGATCAGGCAGGTTGCTACGTGGATTCTTTTTCTGCGAGTGGATGAAGTCCGGAAATTTGATCGCATCACGCAAGAAGAACACCGGCGTATTATTCCCGACCATGTCGTAGTTGCCCTGATCAGTATAGAACTTGATCGCAAACCCGCGTGGATCACGGGCGTAATCACTGGAGTCCTGGCCACCGCCCACGGTGGAGAAACGGACGAAAACATCCGTTTTTTGTCCCACTTCCTGAAGAAAACTCGCAATCGTGTAATTTTTCAGTGATTTGTTCAGCGTAAACGTACCGTAAGCACCGCTGCCTCGGGCATGGACGACACGCTCAGGGATGCGCTCGCGGTTGAAATGCGCGAGTTTCTCAAAGGTATAGTGGTTGTCGAAAGTCAGCGCACCGCGCTCTCCAACGCTGATACTGTTGTCATCATCAGCGACGGGGGAGCCTGTTGCTGTCGTTAAGGTATGTTTGCTCATGTTGTTTTCTCCTGATACAAGTTTAATGGGGCACGAATCAAGTCGTTAGCCTGACCTTGAGGAGTATTCTGAAGATAAACGGGTGTTTTGTATATTCTATTGTTTTAATGTAATTAATAGCAATTAACTATCGCTCAAGATTACTCGCCATCGTGCCATCCACAGATACAAGAGTAATGACGGCAGTGGTTTCCGTCGAATGAGCACAGCTCGCTTGCTGTGTGCGTCCCGGTGATCGTAGCGAGTTTTGTCAGCTCCTGGTATACACGCCAGGATGAAGTCACAAACTTTCAACCTGTACTGTGCAAACCTGTTTGAGTGAATGCCGGAATGATCCCCTGCTTGATAAGGAAACGGCAGACGACACCAATAGCCTCTTCAGCTTGTGCGGGGTGGTTTATGTTCAGCATGTTGTTGTTTCAGGGAACAGCTTATTCCACTGATATTATTTTGCTTCAGTCATTTCCGTTTGAAGTTGCAGCAGCTTTGCAAAAGAGCATAACACTCAGGGTCCACGGCCCTGTTTATCTCGGTCATTAAAGGAGCACTTGCCTTCCTGAATATGACCTTTGTAGTGGTCGCGAAAAGACTGACAGATGGCCGGTTTAAAGAGCCACTGATGGTCATCCCCGGTCAACAGCTTTGAATCGATGGGATACTCGGATTCCTGATAGATCTCGAAGATCTCCGCCTGGGCCGGCGTGATGTCATTCTCATGTAAATACTCGATCAGGCCGCAGATAGTATCGGCCTGGTAGTAGTTATACAGACCCTCGCCCTCGACAATCGCCATCCTGGCCTCATAGGTATAGGGCAGGGACTTGTCATATTTCGAATCAGGACCGATGATTTTACTGACCAGGCTCATGGCGACCTCCGTGAAGGGTGGATGGTGGATGGTGGATGGCTTGTCGTAATTCTGTTAAGCATAGCAGGTGCTATCAGCTTATGCAGAGGGATGACGAATAACATATATAAACGGCCAAGGGCATTATGAATATGGACGACGGTGGATATAGATACCGTATTGGGCTCATTTTCGTCCATTTTATAAATTGACAATTTCACATCAAGGTGTTTATCGGATTCGCTCAGGATTACTTCCTGATCACTCAGATACAGTAGCGAAAAAATGCCGACCCTATCCCCCACCTGATAGTCCTTTCCAGATCGGGACGGCGCCACTTCACCGAGCTGTCCCAGGTTTTTCAAGCCTGCAATGGAAACAAGCCGGTTGCGCAGCGCCATAAGCCAATTTACCCAATCAGGCGTGTTATTGACCATATTCAAGTAGATATCCAGTGCGGATCTTCCATCGACAGCCAGAGAAGCCTGATAAGTATCATCATAATAAGCACCGCTCGTAATTTTTGCTATTTCACTTCCACTCGGAGTTTCTGTTTTACAAACGGACAGGGTCATAATGATTATTTCTCATACTGGGATAAGGTGTCAGGTGATGGTGCTTATTTTGTGCCTGTTCTACGGGCTTGTCAGCGGGCGGTTTCACGATAAGCATGAGATCCCCCGGTCGGACAGTTATGCAGGGTATTTTCATGGTCCGGAGTGCAGGCATACAGCCATACTCGAGTGGAGCTGCCCGGCCGGGCAATCGGTAAAAGTTGCGTGATGAACGGGCAGTGCTTTTTGCTGTCCGGATGGATTCGTTCTGATATGTCATTAACCCGATACCACTCTGTTTCTTCCGAGCTTTTTTGCCGCATACACCGCTTTGTCCGCCCTGTCGAACAGCGTATTGAAATCATCGCCTTCGATTAGTTCAGACACGCCTATGCTCGACGTAATCGTGAGCCCTTCCGGTTTTGTTTGTTCAATTGATTTCCTGATATTTTCTGCTTTGCGAACAGCGTTTTTAATATCGCAGTTGGTTAACAGCATAATAAATTCTTCGCCACCGATACGTGCCGCCGCATCTTCTGTACGACAGGAATTTTGTAAAACAGCCGAAACAGATTGCAGAACGATATCCCCCACGCTGTGCCCTCTTGTATCGTTAATCAGCTTGAAAAGATCCAGGTCAATCACCAGCAAGGACAGGGCTGTTTTGTGCCGATATGAGTTGCTGATATATTTTGGCCCGATATCCTTTAGACTGTGGCGATTGTATAAGCCGGTCAAATAGTCTGTCAGGGCCAGCTTCTCAAGATCCCGTTGCTGTTGTTTTGACTGTATGAAAAGCCTTCTATTCGAAATAAGATTGGACGAGCGTACAAGCAGTTCATCACTGTTATACGGTTTCAAGATAAAATCATTGGCGCCATTTCTAAGAAACGAAGTTCGTTTTTCCTGATTTTCCTCTCCAGAAACGACGAGAATGGGTGTGCTTGACTTGTCGGCACCGTCATAGTTGCGAATGTATGTAATGACATCATCACCGGTTTCACCATCGCTGAGGTGATAATCGGCGATAACAAGTTCAAAATCACCTTCCCGAAAAGCTGACTTCATTTCGTCCAATTTTGTCACATGACAAATATTGGCCTTATTTGCCTGAAATAAATTGACTGTGAGATCTGCAACACTCTGAGCATCTTCAATAAACAGTATGTCAGCTTCAAGATCAAGTGTGAGCGTATTGATGGTGCGAATAACTGTTTCCTGTAACGACTCCAGTTTCTTCTTGTTGAATACAAGTTTGAATCCCGCCTTATTCGCTTCAAGCAACTTTTCACTGTCTTCATTGGAAGTCAACAGAATGGTAAGCGCATTGCCTAAACCGTGTTTGACGCCGTAAAGATCAAGAAATATCTCACCTGAGATGTCTTCCAATGTTCTGGATACGATAATAAACGTATATTCATCATGAGATGCTTCCAGCGCGTCTGCAGCGGAAGTGTAAATAAAGCACTCTACGCCGGCAGTGCTGATAATTTTTTCAAGAATGCCCTGAAAAAGCCGGCTGGAGTCAACAATAAGTGCTTTTTGTCTCATGAGTTTGTGCTGCTACTGGTATTTGAATAAAGATATTATCCACAAACTGCTTAAAGGATTCCATGCCCCGTTAATAGTGCTCCAGATAAAGTATGCGGCTTTCAGCTATGGCCGGATTTTCGTTGCTTCACGTGGTCTTATGACTCAGATATCTGAATACCGATACCCATTGACTTATTCGAAGATCGCCTGTGCTCCGGCCAAGTCGCACGATGATTGTTCTTTGCGTCGGATTCACATAGAGAAACTGACCGTCTTTCCCCTGCGCCAGATAGTCTCCCTCGTCTCTCGACAATATCCACCACGAGTACCCGTAGCCCTGGAAGCCGGCCGCGCTGAAGTCCGCAGGCCACAGGGCATCATCAACAGCCCCCGACCAGACTGAGCGCTCAATCCAGTCGGCAGACAGGATCCGTTTTCCGTCCCATTTTCCCCGCAGCAGATAGAGGCGCCCCAACTTGGCAAGGTCTCTGGCTGTCCCGGCCAGGCAGCACCATGCTTCTTCCAGGCCGTCGTCGCGATCAAGCGACCACACACCGGGTTGCTCCATTCCCAGCGGCGACCAGATCCGTTCCTGAGCGTAGGCGGTGATCGTTTTCGGAGCGAGCGCTCGGCTCAGAATAAGGGAAAGCAGCGCCGTATCGCCCGACTTGTACCGCCATTCTGTTCCCGGTTCGACGCGCAGGCGGAAGTTCAGCATCATCCGCTCGATGTCTGACGTGTAGTTGAAGGGCACATGCAGGCCGAAGGGATTGTCGTCCTCGTCATAATCGATTCCCGATGTCATGGTGAGCAGATGCATGATCGACACATGATCGAACCCGCGACTGGTAAGTTCTGGAACGAAATCGACGACGGATTGATCGACGGAACTGATGATTCCCTCGTCGATGGCTGCGCCGATGAGAGCGGACGTGATGGATTTCGAGACGGAGAAGTACTGGGATAGCGATGCGGCGGTGTGGTCGTTGTAGTAGCGTTCGAAACGAATCGTATCGTCCTTTACGATCAAGAAGGCGATCGTCTCACTGCTCGAAAGCACATCCTCCAGTCTCCTCGGCCCGTCAGTTTTCACTTCCACGACTTCGGGCACACGCCGACCACCCGGCAACTCCGGGAATCTGTATGGTGATAGGCTGGCACTCAAATACCTGGCGGGATAGTGCTTGAAGTCGTCGATCGTGGTGCTGCCATGCCGAATGAAACGCAGCACGGCGTCGTAACCTCCCGACGGGCCCGCCACGATGAACCATGACGAAAAGACTGCAGCACATGCCAGGACGATGATCGCCACAGGAACCACAAGAAGCCATGTACCCTGTTTTTTACTCAGCATGTCGGATCCCTCAGATATTTCCGGCGACGAAGAGTTGACAGCCAGCGTAAGTGCAGATCAACGTTGCCAATCACCGGCTGCGCTTTTTGCCGTCCGCTGGATTTTCTGCCTGGACGAAGCCGCTTTCGCGTAGACAAGCAGCTTCATCCGGTAATTAATGTAAGCTCATTACCAGTCATCAGTGATAACCGGTAAATTGTAATCTCCATAAACACTATGAGCTTACAAGCCAATGAGAACATCAAATAATCTACAATTCAACCATTACTACGAGCAGCACTGCAAACATCTTAAGCTCAAAGGACTGCAACCCAAAAGGAGTGCGAAATCAGGAACTGGGAATTACCAGAGAAAGTCTGGTTGAACCCGAAGAAAGAACAGCCGGACTTAAGCAGGGCTGCGCAGGCTCAGGTGTCAACTTGACACATTGCTTATGCGGCAATTTCAACGTAGGAAGAGCGGCTTAAGGGTTTCGGAATGTCATAACCTTCTTCCTTGAGTCCATCAATATGGAATTCAATGGCTTCTCGCATATTTACTTCAGTTTCTTCTGTGGTACTTCCAGTAGACACACAACCCGGCAGATCAGGAGAGTAGGCAGAATAGCCAGTTTCAGGTTTCTCTATAATAATTAAGTATTTCATTATTTCAGTCCTGCCTGTTTCAGAATACTATTCATTAGTAGCTGGTGCGAGGTCATCTTTCATCTTTCCAGGGATAGTCACGAGCCCCTTTTTATTCGGATGCTTGTATTGTCTATGGCTTCCTCAGAAATCCTGTTCTTTGGGCTTGTCCAACAAACGGTTCAGATTGTGGCTCGCTCCGCTCTTACAATCTAACCTTATTCGTTATGTTCTTTCTCTCCAGTAACCTGGTTTTCTACTATTATGCATTACAGCTACAATAAATATTGTTTCCTGCTTATGCCGATAAATAATAGAGAAAGGGAACTTGCTAAGTAAAAACCTTCGGAATTCCAATTGAAATTTTGGCCAAGTATCCGGAAGCTCGATAATTGCTTCATATCCTGATTCAAGTTCAGTTAGAAAATCTTCACCCAATCCAGTCGCTTGATTTTGATACCAATCGTACGAAGCCTTAACTTCACGTTCAATATCAGGATGAAAAATGATATTTGGCACTTTATTGCTTTATTTTATTTTTGATTTCACTCCAAGATACGCCTTTTACCGAACCTGACTCAAGTTCAGAAAACCTCTGCTGGGCTAACTCAATCCATGCTTGATCTACGCTATCGTCATGCTTGACTTCAAGCGAAGAAATCAGACAATGGGCGACTAATGCTTTTTCATCAGATGAAAGATTTTCTATATTTTCAATTACTTGCTTGAATACTGCTGACATTTTAAGGCCTCCAGATTACCTGCAAATAATTTTAGCATGGTGTAAAACTGAATACTGTTTTTTTGAACATAACGAGCCTGTAGAAAAAGCCATTTACTTGAAGGGGGTCTTGTTATGGCGTGCATATTCATCATGATTATCTGAGAATGCCCCGAACTAAGGCCTATTGCTTGTTGAATAGTATTTCATGGTCATCCGTCTGACTCCTTCCCCTTGTTACCGCTCAGGTGAACCCGTCGCCGTAACAGTGTATTTTACCCATGTTATGCACGATTGAATAGAGCAGCCATTGTGTATTGACCTTGTCCTGCCCACGTAAGGTAAACCGGTCCCGGCCATGATTACGGTGATTACCAAATACGGGTTCCACGGTGCCGACACGTTTATCGTATATGAGTTTACCCATTACGCTGTCTGGAGTATCACCCGCATGTGCACCTGGTGGTACCTGGTGGCGCGGTCAATCGATTGAGGAAACAGTGGAAAAAGGTAAAGGGTAAATACCTGTTCAATCAACGCGCCCTGGCACGGGTGTTTCGTGTACGCTTGCTGGCAGCGATAAAGACCGCTGGGTTACCTTTACCGAGTACAATACCCAGGCAATGGGTGGTCGATTGCAAGCAGGTGGGAAACGGCTTGCCAGCCTCTCAAGATTAGGAGTCTCCTGCAAACCCGGGGCGATTCACTATCTCTTTAATGGCCGCAAACTGGCGGCGGTGTTTAGAGGGCGAATGCTTGCGGCGATGGCAGCGGCTGGGCTGACACTCCCGCTCACGCCAAAAAAACGGGTGGTGCAATGTCAGCACGTCGGCCGCGGTCGGCCCGCGCTAAAATACCTGTCTCGTTATCTGTATCGGGGCGTCATTAGCAACAACAATATTCTCAAGGACGATGGCACTTGTGTGACTTCCAATACAAAGACAGTGACACAGGCACCCTGCGTACCCGCCAAATGCCAGGCGAGGATTTTATTGCCCTGGTATTGCAGCACACCTTACCCAGGGGCTTTAGGCGTGCTCGGGACTATGGCTTTTTACATGGTAACGCCAAACGCCTGTTACGCATTGTGCAATGGGTGTTACAAGTGTCTATCCCCAAACCCCAAAACAGCCAACGACCAACATTTATCTGTGCACGTTGCCAGGCGCCAATGTCGGTCATTGGCTTTCAGCGTCCCAGGCGTGCATCGGGATAGACGCCTAGAGGACTAAAACCCACCATTCACTAAACGGGGGGAAGCGGCATCTTATGAATTAACAGGTTTGATTTTTTTAATCGCCATCATCGGCGAGGTAGATGCTCGCCTGTAGAATAGTGCGACGGATGAAATCGTCGTTACTCCCCCCCGGCTGCATTTTATTTATTTACTATATAGAGAGACGATTAGACCGGGCCCGTTCAACAATTGGATAAGTCGCGGCTTGCGCGACTTATCCTTATTCGTTATGTGATTATTGCGTTTAGTGAATGGGTGTTTCATGCTTTCCTCCTTTCTCGCTTTCATACCATTTCTTAAAATCCATCGCCCATTTTATTTCTTCTTTTTGTCTATTTTCGTGATTGATCTGGTCCATTTTTACTTTTTCTTCAATATTCTGGTATTTTTTGAAAAAGGATAATAACTTTATAAACCAATTTACCCATCCAGGTATCACAGGTGAATAATAAATTCGATTCTCTAGTGCCCGACATACATAATAATATGTTTTATCTTCATCCTTTTTCATTGACCAGTGTCTTGCAGCCAATATAAGCATTGAAAAGTCACCGGAATTTTTCTCAAGACATTTTGATGCAAACAATAAAGCGTTCTCATAATCATCTTTCCACTCATAACATTGCGCTATCATTGACAGGGCGAAAGGATCATATTCATCTGCTTCCAGCATTTCGTTACATATAGAAATTGCATCATCGTATTCCTTTTTCCCAATTGCAGCTGACAATCGCATCTCTTGTTGCATAGGTAAAACCATTCGTCTACATCACATAACGCCTCACATCACCGGCAAAATAAAGGTGCAGAGCGAAGCGGCGCAGCTTTATTTTGTCCGTGTGAATGTGATTGTTGGACGAAGCCGCTATGCGGCAGAAAGTTGATGACATAGTCGGTTAATCCAGAATGATTCATTAAAGGATAATTCCCCTACGTGCTCAATCCCGAGCACGACAACTAGAGGAATTATCGCATGAATAAAGCACAGCA
>JAJRTU010000351.1 GCA_024278135.1 Gammaproteobacteria bacterium | reverse complement strand
TCAATAGATGTTTAGAGTCGGCTATTGATTCGTCCGCGGATGATGTGCAGTACACTGAGCGTGGCCAGTAGCGTGAAGCAAAGCAGACTCCACTCGGGGATGCTGAAACCGAGGAATGTCCATTGTACCTCTGCGCATTCACCAGAACCGGTAAACACCTTTTGCAGCGTTTCTGCAAAGGAGAATACCTCCAGCAGATAGTCCAGACCCGGGCCGCATTCAGGCACTTTGTCGGCAGGAAGATGCTGCAGCCAGACCTGTCGACTGGCGATGCCGGCACCGACCAGTGCAGCAACAGTAATCAGCCCGCTGTAAACACGCTGTCCAATTTTCTCCGGCGCGTGCACAAAGCCGGCGCCGGCAATGATGATGACGCTGATATAGGCCACCCGTTGGAATATACACAAGGGACAGGGTTCGACACTGCCGGCAAATTGCAGATAATAGCCAAAGCCCAATAGTGAAGCACAGCTCAGGGCGAGTAATAAATAAAAAGGTCTGGGTGCTTTCATACTGTTTATCCGTCCAGATAGTGTGTTAAAAAATCAGGGATACGTTGTTCCAGCCAATAGTGTGTTTGCCATGGGTTTTTACCACCAATAAACCCGACATGTCCACCTTTGTCTGATAGCTCCAGGCAAACCTGTGGTGCCAGTTCATCCTCGCGCGGGATGGCAGCCGGGGTCATGAAGGGATCGTCAAGTGAATGGATTATCAATGTTGCCGTGTCGATATGCACGAGAAATTGCCGTGAACTGGAGCGCTGGTAGTAATCATCAACACCAGTGAAGCCATGTAGAGCTGCGGTGATCTGATTATCAAACAGGCGAAAAGTAGTTAATTTATCCAGATTGTCCAATGGGATGGGCAGTTGCCGGTCACGGTACTTCGCCCGCATTTTTCTCCGCAGCCGGGCAATCAGATGTCGTTGATAAATTTTTGATATTCCCTGATTGAGACGATCAGCGCCGATGCCCAGCACAAAGGGGACAGACACCGCCACTGCTGCTGAAAGAAAATGCTGTCGGGGAGATTCTCCCAGATACTTTAACAGGGCATTCCCGCCCAGTGAATAGCCAACGGCGGCGAGCGGAGTGTCGGGGAAACGGCTGCGCAAAGTTTCTATCAGATAAGCAATATCCCCGGTATCACCGGAATGATAATTCCTGTCCAGCCGATTAAATTCACCACTGCATCCACGGAAATGCATGAACACGCCACGCCAGCCATGGCGCTGAAGACTGGCCATAATACCTGTGGCGTAAGGAGAATGAATGGAACCCTCAAGTCCATGAAAGACAGCGACGACGGGTCCGTTTTCATTCATTGTCCAGCATAGATCAACAAAGTCACCATCGGGCAATTCCAGGCGCTCCGGTGTCAGCGGAACAGCCTTTTGATGCCTGACCAGCTGTGGCCAGAGTGTTTGTGCGTGTGGTCCAGCCAGCCAGCCGGCGGGCTGAAATGGACTCGTTATAATTTTTCCTGAAGGCACGCTACAGCGACATTTGCCGGGAATCCGTGTGTTGTTGTTTTCCCCGCTTGTCCATCATACATCGATGTTGTACGGAAGAGGTAAAAACGTCAGTACAGGGCCATTTTCAGTGCCAAGGTAAACAGTCTCTTTATCAAAATATTTCAGTTCGAGTGTAATCAGTAACAGGCAATAAGCCTCCGTCCGCATGGCGGCATTTACTACCATGCCGACATGCTGTTTAGCAGCGGAGACGTAAAGTTTGGTTTTGATTTCCGGTAACGCTGATATCGAAACTTCGGCCAGAAATAACCGTTGCTTGAGTTTTCCACGAAAATGCATTCGGGCGATGATTTCCTGACCGGGATAGCAGCCCTTGTCAAAACTCAGACCGCCCGTTAAATCCAGGTCCAGGCTTTGCGGAAGAAACTCCTCACTGCCTTTCTTGCCGATCCAGGCAATGCCTGTCTGTATATCACATAAAGACCAGGCCGAGCTGCCCACGGGAACAGCCTGTTCAGTCAGTTTCTGCCATAAAGTTCTGGCCTGTTCCAGCGGGAGCAGGATGATGGATCGGGGCGTGGAGTCCTGTACCGGCAAGATGTTGACCGTCGTATCCGCTGCGATAGTGTCGATGTATCCCTGCAGGGCAGTGTGGACGCTTTCACCCCTGATGCCGATACGGAGCAGTTCATCACTTCGATTGTCAATACTGACATCCGATCGCAGTATAAACATTTGCAATCGTTTAATGACCAACCCGGTCATGTCGTTTTCCAGCAGCAGGTAATAACGATCGTCGTTGCGGTAGAGTAAAAAACTGACAATGACACGTCCCTTTATATTGCACCAGGCATTCGCCTGTAATGCATTCGCATCAAGTGCAGAGACATCGCCGGTGAGTTGTCCATGCAGAAATTCGGTCGCATCCTTGCCCGATATCTCCAGAACATCCAGTCGGGACAAATCTGCAATGACATTATCTTTAAGTGCGTGTGCCTGTTCCGCCAGTGGGTCGCCAAAATCTGTTACCAGCTTATCATTGATATTCGCTGATTGTTGTTGCAGGAAAGACTGCCATTCGTTTTGCATGAATTTGCCTGTTTATTCCGTTTTAGCTTGACGAAAAAGATGAATCAAGGCCTCGTACTCGCTGTTGTCAGGCTGTGTTCGCCCCAGTATCCAGTCCATAATATCCAGATCTGTTTCATCCAGGATTTTATCAAACAGCATTTTTTCCCGGGGCGAAAGAGAAGAGAAGCTGTGTTCAAGAAAGTCCTGCAGAATCAAATCCATTTCCTTGATCCCGCGGCGGCAGCGCCATCGTAATCGAGATAAGTCATTCATCAGTTATGTCGCCCGGCCGGTAAAGGCCTGTATTATGCTTCGCGTTTTCTGTGGTCAATTTCAGGCCAAATTACACGGTCCGTGAGATAAGCAGCTTTTTGATCTCGGCGATGGATTTGGCAGGATTCAAACCTTTGGGACAGGTGTTGGTACAATTCATAATGGTATGACAACGATACAGGCGATAGGGATCTTCCAGTTCATCCAGACGTTCCCCGGTATTTTCGTCGCGGCTGTCGATGATCCAGCGATAAGCCTGTAACAGTATCGCCGGTCCAAGGTATCGATCGCTGTTCCACCAGTAGCTGGGGCAGGAGGTAGAGCAGCAGGCACACAGAATACATTCATACAGGCCATCAATCTTTTCACGATCAGGTTTTGACTGCAGTCGCTCGCTGTCCGGCGGCGGCGGCGTCTGGGTTTGTATCCAGGGTTTGATGGAGGCGTACTGTGCATAGAAATGACTCATATCCGGCACCAGATCCTTTTTTACCTGCATATGCGGCAAGGGATAAATTGCAATGTCACTTTTGTATTCCGAAATGCCTTTGGTACAGGCAAGCGTATTCGTGCCACCTATGTTCATGGAACAGGAACCACAGATCCCTTCGCGGCAGGAACGACGGAAAGTGAGACTGGGATCGATATCATTTTTAATGTAGATCAGGGCATCCAGCACCATCGGACCACACTTGTCCAGATTGATTTCATAGCTGTCTACACGTGGGTTTTCACCACTGTCAGGATCCCAGCGATAGATGCGAAAGGTTTTTTTATTGCTGGCACCGCCCGCCTCGGAGAAGCTCTGACCCTTTTTGATTTTTGAGTTTTTGGGGAGTGTAAATTCGGCCATGGTTTTTACCTGTCAAATAATCTGCACATTAATACACACGTTTCTTTGGCGGAACGGGTTCCACTTCATCGGTCAGCGTGTTCATATGTACCGGGCGATAATCAAAGCCGACCTTGCCGCTGGCGGGATCGAGCCAGGACAGGGTGTGTTTCATCCAGTTGTCATCATCGCGATCCGGATAGTCTTCACGCGCATGTCCACCGCGGCTTTCCTGGCGGTTTTCTGCGGAATAGATACTGACCATTGCACATTGCAGCAGGTTCTCCAGCTCCAGGGTTTCCACCAGATCGGTATTCCAGATCATGGAGCGGTCGCTGACATCCACCTGTTCAAATGAGCTGTAGATTTCATCCATTTTTGCCATGCCTTCCTGCATGACCTCACCGGTTCGAAAGACGGCCGCATTATTTTGCATGGTGCGTTGCATATTGAGGCGTATTTCCGAGGTGCGATGCTCACCTTTGGCATGGCGTAATCTGTCAAAGCGATCAAGGGCCATATCGCAGGCATTCTTCGGTAGAGGTTTGTGCTGGGTATCCGGTGTGATGGTGGCAGAGGCGTGGTTTGCAGCGGCACGACCGAAGACAATGATATCCAGCAGGCTGTTGGAACCCAGACGGTTGGCGCCGTGCACCGATACACAGGCGGCTTCACCAATGGCCATTAATCCGGGAACAACCGCGTCCGGATCACCCTCTTTCAAGGTAACCACCTGACCATGGTAATTGGTGGGGATACCGCCCATGTTGTAATGGGCAGTCGGTATCACCGGGATGGGTTGTTTGGTGACATCGACGCCGGCAAACACCCTGGCTGATTCTGCGATACCGGGCAGGCGTTCAAGAATAACTTCAGGCCCAAGGTGTTCCAGATGCAAATGAATATGATCCTTGTCCGGGCCGACGCCGCGGCCTTCACGAATTTCCATGGTCATGGAGCGACTGACGACATCCCGGGAGGCCAGATCTTTGGCCGAGGGGGCATAGCGTTCCATGAAGCGCTCACCCTCGGAGTTGCTTAAATAACCGCCTTCACCGCGGACACCTTCAGTAATCAGTACACCGGCACCATAGACGCCGGTGGGATGAAACTGGATAAATTCCATGTCCTGCAAGGGCAATCCGGCCCGTAATACCATGGCATTGCCGTCACCGGTACAGGTATGCGCCGATGTACAGGAGAAATAGGTGCGACCATAACCCCCTGTTGCCAGCACCACTGTATGCGCGCTGAAACGATGCAAATCACCCTTTTCCAGATCCCAGGCCATGACGCCACGACAGGCACCTTCGTCGTCCATGATTAAATCAAGGGCGAAATATTCGATAAAGAATTCAGCATTATGTTTCAGGGACTGTTGATAAAGTGTATGTAAAATTGCGTGACCGGTACGATCGGCGGCGGCACAGGTACGTTGTGCTGTACCCTCACCGAAGTTGGTGGTCATACCGCCAAAGGGACGTTGGTATATCTTGCCTTCTTCGGTTCTGGAAAACGGCACGCCATAGTGCTCCAGTTCAATCACCGCAGGTGCCGCTTCACGGCACATGTATTCAATGGCATCCTGGTCGCCCAGCCAGTCCGAGCCTTTGATGGTGTCATACATGTGCCAACGCCAGTCATCTTCACCCATGTTGCCCAGGGCGGCACTCATGCCGCCCTGGGCGGCAACGGTGTGGCTGCGGGTCGGGAAAACCTTGGTAATGCAGGCCGTCTTCAGTCCCTTGAGGGCCATGCCGAAAGTAGCGCGCAGCCCGGCACCACCGGCACCCACGATGACTACATCATATTTATGGTCAATTATGTTGTAGGAACCATTCATGAGGCATTAAATCCAAAGAAAACATTGAGAATAGATAAAACGGATGCCAGTGTGGCGACAATGGCAAGAGACTTTACCAGCAGGATATTGGTGATTTTCTGCCATTCAGAGTCAATATAATCCTCTATCACCACCTGCAATCCGAGCTGGGTGTGATAGAACAGAAAGACGATGAATAATATCAGCAGCAGGGTGACGTAGGGCAGGCGCAACCACTGCACCACTGTAATATAATCGGCACCGATCATGGTCAACAGGGAGTAAATAAACCAAAGAGACAGCGGCACCAGGGCCAGCGCACTCAAACGTTGTTGCCACCAGTGATGCGAACCCTGCCTGGCGGAACCCAGTCCTTTGACTCGGGCCAGAGGTGCACGCAAACTCATGATACACACCCGGCCAGCCAGGCACTGGCTGCGGTGAGGAACAGCGAAACGGCGATGACGGCGTAACCGGAGCGGTACGTCGTCTCAATCTCAAGACCGACACCGATATCCCAGAATAAATGTCGGATACCGTTACAAAGGTGGTAATAAAGTGAAAAGCCGAAGGCGAGCAGGACAAGTTGTCCATACCAGGCGGTGATATGAGCGGAAAGTTTGCCGTAGACCTCCGGGCCGGCAGCGATCGCCAGCAGCCAGTAGCAGAGCAGCAGCGCACCAATACTGAGAAACACCCCCGTCGCCCGATGGGTGATGGATAAAATCGAGGTTAACTGCGGTTTATAGATTTGCAAATGTGGCGAAAGCGGGCTGTCAACCGTTGCCATATCATTTCCTCTCAAACATAGTTAGTGTAATTTTGGGGTCGGTCGACAAAATAAACCGGCCAATGCATCAGTCACTGAGTTAAAAATCGCTGCAACGTCCATTTTTTTCCCAATCACCATAGCGTGTGGGTTCCGGACCTGTCGGACCGTCTATTTCCTGTTGGGGCCGGGTTGCCGGGCTTTGTCCGGCATTATACGCCTGTTCGGTGACTTGCTTGTGAATAGACTTGTTTTTATTTTTCGTTGTCATTGAATGTAAAATCTGTGGCCGGATCAGCAACTATTTAATAGCGACTTTTCCGAAAAACGATTATTGTGTCCTTGCACCATGCAGGAGCGTCTTAGTATGTAAATTCCTTCGCTGGATTGCAAGTCAAAGGGAGAAATAATGGGCTACAGGGATAATGCGTTTAATTTACCCATCCGTATCGACTACCAGGCACCCAAGGCACTTGTGTATTTCATCACAGTGACGCATACCGGAGCGTTGTTATGTTTGTCAATGCCGGCTTTACCACTTTGGATGAGGATGTCATGCATGGTGCCGGTATTGGTACATTATCTATGGCTTATGCGCGGTTTCAACACCGGGCAGTCAGTAAAAAACAGGCTGCAATTGCTGCTCGACAAAAACAATAAATGGTCTTTGCTGAATGCTGAGAATGTGGCTGCGCGGATGACACTCCAGACCGGTGCCTTTGTACATGGATTACTTCTGGTGCTGAGATTTGTTGCAGAGAGTGGAAAGTCATATTGCTTTATCCTGACACCGGCAAATGTGGATCACGACAGCCTGCGACGTTTACGCGTGCGTCTGAGGCATGGCGGGAAGAAAGTGGAGAAGGGATGGAATTAAGTCGCTTTCCCGCCAGATGAAATTTGCCTCCGGGTACGCCAGGCGATCCAGAGTTTTCTCAGTGGCGTGATCGAGAGGGGGCGGGTTGCTGCGCGCGCGCTGTGTTTTTGCAGTACAGCACAGGTGGCTTTTGCTATGCGGGCCATGCTCAGAGCAAATAAGGTCGTCGGGTCTTTTTTTTCTTCCAGCGACCTGGAACACGTCGCAAGGCTTGACTGGAGAGTCATAAACAGGTCCTTCTCAAGTTCGGCGATCGCAGCATGCCGGTCCGTCTGCAGCAGGTTTCGGTGGTTCAGACCCTGTTTTTCCATTTCCAGCAGGGGGTAGGGACAGTCACCTCGATGCAGCTGTCGTTGTGCCAGTTGGAGAAAGGCCAGGCAAGTGTTCAGCCCGCCAATGTTGACAACCAGTTCCATTGCCTGTGCATCCTGGCAGCCACAGGCGAGCACCGCGAGTTGCCAGACCCTGCCCTGACTATCGGTAAAATGCTGGATTAATTGCGCCATCGATTCTTTCTGTATGGGATTGATTTCATTTTCCATTGTCTCCACAAGATTGAGCAAATCAACTTGTTCAAGATGGAGTTCAGGCAGGTGTGACAACAAGGCTTTGCTGACAGGATGACGGGCTTTCGCAGCGAATAGACGATGGATCTCTTCACGCCACCACTGTAATTTTATCCGGGCGACGCCGGCGTCCTGACATTCGGCGACAGTGTCGGTCAATTCCTGTTGCAGGGCGAAAAGAGCGTGTAGCCTGCGTTTTTGTTGTGGGTTGTGAAACAGCGTGCTGTAGTACAGGCTGGAACCGGCAGGGCTCGCTTTCTGCCGGCAGTAGTGTTCCGGTTTCATGATATTGTCAGGCGATCCAGTCCAGAATCTCCAGCGGTGTATCTACCTGGCCATCCGCTCCCCAGGCGTCCGGTTCGTCATTTTCATCGATATAGCCGTAAGACGCGACAAGGGTCGTCATGGCGGCGCTGTTGCCTGCTTCTATGTCGCGTTTGGCATCGCCCACGTAAAGTGTTTCTTCAGCATGACAGCGCAGCAGTCGGCAGGCATGCAGCAGCGGGGCAGGGTGAGGTTTACACTGTTCGACGGTATCGCCGGAGACGATACAGTTGGTGCGGGCACTCAGATTCAATGCCTGCATCAGCGGCTCCGTCAGCCAGCTTGCCTTGTTGGTGACGATACCCCAGGGAAGATGGCTGGATTCAAAAGTGGACAGGACCTGTTCCATGCCCTCAAACAGCATCGTGTGTCTGGCAATGTTGGCGCGATATATTTCCAGAAAGCGATTTTTCAACACGGCGAAATCCGAGCTGTGTTCATCAATATCAAATGCCAGACGCACCATGGCGATACCTCCCAGAGAAACACTGGGTCGGATAATTTCCAGGGGAAGGGGAGTCTGCCCCCGTTCCTGTAACAGTGTATTCAATGCATAGGCCAGATCGGGCGCTGTGTCAGCCAGCGTGCCATCCAGATCGAACAGTACGTTCTTGATTTTTTTATCCAGCACCGCTAATTCTTTGCACGGGCATGCAACAGGTAATTGACAGAAGGGTCGTTATTCAAAATACAATGATTGGCAAATGGCAGGAAATGCATGCCGCTGATATCCATGACGACGAAATCCAGTTCGCGCAAGGTGCGTGCCAGTTCAGAAGGCTTGATGAATTTGGCGTGGTCATGAGTCCCTTTTGGAAGCAGACCCAGGATATATTCTGCCGCGAGGATCGCCGCTGCGTAGGACTTTGCGTTGCGGTTTAACGTGGCAATGATCAGGTCACCACCGGGTTTCAGCAGTGTGGATAATGCGGACAGCAATGACGCGGGTTCAGGCACGTGTTCGAGCAGTTCCATACAGGTGATGACATCATAGGTTTGTTGACAATCTTCCGCATACTGTTCGGCGGTGGTGACGAAATATTCCACTCGACTGCGTGATAAATGTGCGTGCTCCCGGGCCGCCTCAACAGCTGAGGCATTGGTATCCAGACCGGTAACGATGGCGCCCCGGTTTTCCATCGCCTCGCTCAGCAAGCCGCCGCCACAACCCACATCCAGCACGGTTTTATCACACAGTGGACTGGCTTGATCAATGTAATTCAAACGCAGCGGGTTGATAATATGCAGTGTTTTCAGATCACCATCGGGATCCCACCAATCGTCAGCAAGCACTTCAAATTTGTGCAACTCATCTGTGTCAATATTTTCAGTTTGTTCCTGCATAAGAGTGAAGAAGTCCTGTATTCGTCCTGTAGCTTGCTAATGGCAACTTGAAGATATTCCTGCATTTCCGATCAAGGGCATTATAGCGTGTATCTTATCGCGAATAGATTTTCATGTATTGTTGTTGTAACCTTTACCGAAGAAACTATAAAAACAATCACCAGTTTAGCATTCTGTTGCCGTTTTGACGCGGGGAGGTTGTCCCGAGTTGACAGTGCAGGCCAGCCTGCTGGGTACTGGGCATACCGACAGTCGGTCAGTTGGTAATGGGACTACAGGAAGAAATATTCATGAAGAGGCATTATCTGCATCTTGTGCGGATTACTTTTTGTTGCATACTGGTGGCCATGTTATCTGCTTGCGCGACGACAGGAAGTCGTGATCCGGCTGATCCTTTTGAGAATTTCAACCGTTCTGCATTTAATTTTAACAAGGCCATGGATAAGGGGCTTTTTAACCCCATCGGTGAGCTGTACGATGCCATATTGCCGGAATTTGTTGATCGAGGTATTTCCAATTTCTTCAGCAACCTTAATGATATTTCCGTCATCGTTAACGACATCCTGCAACTGAAGATAGGCCAGGCCGTAGCGGATTTTGCCCGCATGATATTTAACTCCACTATTGGTTTGCTGGGTTTCTTTGATGTGTCTTCGAATTTAGGATTGCCCAAGCATAGAGAGGACTTTGGCCAAACGCTGGCAAAATGGGGTTTTGACTCCGGTCCCTATCTGGTGATTCCCTTGTTTGGTCCGACCACACTGCGGGCGGCGACCAGTTTTGGAATGGATGCCACCTTACTTAATCCCGTTTCTTATGTTAACAATACCGCTTATCTTTCCGGACTTATGTCCTTGAATTACATTGATTTCAAGGCTGATTTGTTGAGCACAGGCGATTTGCTGGGTATTGCCGCAGTGGATGAATACGAGTTCGTCAAGAGTGTCTATTTGCAACATCGGGACAGGCTCGTTCATGATCGGCAGGACGATGAACTCGGGGAGGAAGAGTTAATGGATTTTGATGATTACGACTAGCAGTGGTGTAAGCGAATAAGGGAGTCCGGTTGGTTCTCAGGGCGTCATATTTTCCATCACATCCAGCTCTTCAGGCAGAGTGATTCGCGGATCATCAATCCCCAGTTCATTGGCAAACTGCAGCAGTTGTCTTTGTTTGATTAATGATGAGTCGTCATCCACCAGCCCTGACAAGGCCCGTTCTTCAAGTAACTGTTTATAAATCGCGTTGGTGATCTGACCCATTTCAAGACTGTCTTTGCTGGCCAGCATGTCACCTGCGGGAAGGTCGTTCCATTGTCGCAGGAAGTTATCCAGGCTCGAACTTGACCAGTTGTTTTTATTAAGAAAACTCTGAATCAAACTCTGCGCCTGTGTCTTTGTCTGTGGTACTGCTGCGAGGTCCCCGGAATTTTCTGCGCCGGTCATTGTTGATGGAAGTTGTTTGGCGCTGCCTCCCCCCAGCAGGACTATCAGTGCAACGATAATGATGGCAGCGACGGCAGCAGCCAGTCCGATAAAAAGCACTTTATTCGAACCATGGCCGTCGGGATCTGCTGCAGCGTTTGACGCACTGGCGGTTCCTGTCCCGGCGGAAGTGTCAGCTTGTAACTGTGCATTTTTAAGGGGTGGTTTTTTCCTGTCGTCCCTGCGCTGTGTATCATCCAGCGCTTCCGGTGCGGGTGGCTGAACCGGGGGCGGGTATTCAATTTCTTTCAGCGGGATCGTGGCAGAAAGAATCCCCTGAATTAACTCAGCACGCGATTTTCGATAGCTCTCTTTATCCAGGTTGCCCAGGGCATGTTCTGTTGCCAGTTCCCGCAAGCTTTTCAGGTTTGCCATTGTCGTCATTCCCGTTTTTATTAGCCTGCATCTTCCAGTAACAGGCGAAAACCCGTGATGTCATCGGCGCTGCCGTTATGAGGTCGCTCCAGAGATATGCTGCATTTTGAATGCTGATCAGAGTAGGCACCACCTTCCGCCTTGATACCATCGACATCTTCCACCCACTCCTGCACATTGCCGACATAATTCTTCAGACCCCAGCCATTTGGCTGACCTGATTTGACGCTGGCAATACCGGTGCCCTTGAGGGTTTTACCGTTGAGTACAAGCCGACAATTCACGTCTTTTTTCGGTTGATCACCACCGGCATTGGCAGCGTACTCCCACTCTGCCTTTTTGGGCAGTCGATAGGTTTTCCCTGTGCGCTCGGATAACCATTGGGTGTATTCCCTGGCCTGTTGCAGCGTGATCCCGGTTTGCGGGTCGTTATGTTTTTCCTTGTTGGTTTCAGGTTTACACCTGCCACTCAAGGCACAATATTTGCTCCAGTCGCCCACCGATACTTCGTATTTACCAATGGCGAAAGGTTTATCAGACCCCCCACCTGCGGGTACGACGACCATCAGAGGTCCACGCCAGCCGGTATAGACGAGATCATAACAAATAGCTTTGGCGCGTTTGCCATGACCGGCCAGGTTGGAGCTACACTCACGACCGCTGGGTGCCGGTTTCCATTTTACTTTTTTCTTTGAAGTATCGGGTTTGGCCAGCGCAGCGATATCCACCTGTTCACGTTTCATGACCTTGTTGGCCGGGTTGTCCGGGGCCGCGGCAATGAGGCGATTAATATCATTTTCTGCATTGGCGTAATCAGGATTGTCCGACCAGCTGTCCTGCGCTTTGGCAAGTGCGCGTCTGGCCTGACGCAAATCCCTGAAACGATCACCCGCTGCCTGTTTCGCGACAAGATATTCATCGTAGGCCTTGTTGGCCTCTTTCATCCGGGCTTCCAGTTGTCTTCGTAAATCAAGCACATCGGGGTGACCGGCGAATTTCTCTGCCGCTGACTGTAACAGCACATTGGCTTCGCTCAGCTTGCCGGCATTCAGGGCCCTGTTGGCAACAGCCGCGTCGGGCCAGGGTTCCAGTTCGCCGAATTGAGGCAGCAAGTCGGCCAGCACGCTGCTGGTGGGAAAGACTCTGACTGCCGCGTTGATAAGGCCGGCAGCAGCATTCTTGTCCGTTGCGGCCAGGTTCCTGACACGCTCGCCAAGGATCTGTTCTGACTTCTTTCTGAACTCGGTGTAGCGGGCGGGTGCGCTGTTTTCGATTTGATTGACCTTGCGTGCGACCTCAACAACGTCAAAAGAAATAGTGTTTGCAAACATGTCTGACAATTCAGCGATGTTGACTTCGACCCGATAATCGTCGCGATAAGATTTCAACACGGCATCATCAGGAGACAGTTTCAGACCTGCTTCCGCCAGTTTGAGAGCGGAAGCATACTCACCCTGGTCGGCCCGCCGTTGCGCCAGTCTTGAATAACTTCTGGATAACTTGTCTGTGGCTTCCGTCGTAATAAAGGGATCATCCGGACTCAGCAATGTTTTCAATTGCTCAAATATTTTGTTGGCTTCGGTAATTCGATCAGCGTCGGTCTGAAAGGCGAACTGTTCTTTCAGATCCTTGATACGGGCCTGTTTTTCATATTCGCTCTTGGTGCCGGCGATGGTGGTGCGTGTTTTTTGCAGCAAAGCCAGTCCGGGTGCAAAACGTTCAGCCCGGTTGACCAGGGCATCGGCAGCATCAAAGCGGTTTTCCTCCAGCGTGCTGTTGGCGCGGTCAATATAAAGCCGGGCGATGTTCTGGCGGTAGGAACGCAGGTCGTCGGCAATGGAGGCATCTTCGGATTGCAGTACGTCCAGTTGCCGGATGCTGGCCAGCAATTCAGTCTCCCAGGCAGCATCATCAAGCGCCGGCGTGGCCAGCTTTTCCTCAATGGTGGCCTTGTCTTTGGCCACGAAACCCTGAATGGCGGCAACGCGTTCATCGCCGGCAAGATGGGCAAGTTTGATTTGTACCAGTTCACGACCGAGTTGCAGGGCTCCCAGTAAATCGCCATAGTTACCGGCCAGGGTCTCGGCGTCGGCTCGATTGCCCTGTTTAAGGATCTCGTCCAGCTTGCCCGTGATTTTTTCTTTCAAATTACCGGCCAGTGTATCCAGTATGGGGGACTCGGCCGGGGAGCTTAATCTGGCGAGTTCAATGATGTCCTTCTGATAACTGTCATAGGCCTCCAGTGTCACCAGCTGATCCCGGGCATTGCCCAGCGTCTCATTCAATTTCGCCACGGTGATGGCATTGTTGATCTTGGTCTGCAAGTCAGTCAGCCGGGCATCATCCGGTGCGGTAGACAGACCGGATTCAACAAAGGTCAGGGCCTGCTCGAAATTACCGCTGTCAAATGCCTCTTCGGCCGCCAGGCGGTAGGCGTTGCTTGGACGCGGGTCTTCCAGCAAAGGATGAGCCGGGTCAATTTTC
>JAJRTU010000350.1 GCA_024278135.1 Gammaproteobacteria bacterium | reverse complement strand
GCACTGTCTTCCTCATCCGGATCCAGTACCAGTTCCAGTAAATTATCAGACAGCGACTGACTGATGTATCGCCCACCGTTATGAAGCTTGCATATAGCCTTGATCAGTTCTTCTGGAGAATGTTCTTTTGTGAGGTAACCATCAGCGCCGGCTTTCAGTGCACGCAATGCATATTGATCTTCTGAATGGGCGCTTAATACAAGAATTTTTAAAGGCCCCGGCGGTCTCGCCATTCTGGTAATACGTTTTAACAACTCCAGGAACCCGGGGCCTGGCATGGATACATCCAGCAGCAGGACATCAACCTTGCCTTCTCTGACTTTTCTCAGGGTTTCATCACCATCAGAAGCTTCGCCCACAACGGAAAGGCCTTTGTTACTGGAAATGATGGACTTAAGCCCTTCACGAAGCATGACGTGATCATCTGCAATGAATATGTTTATCATCCGGGTGTGGATTCCTCAGTACTCCCATCCGCCGATACGCATACAGTAAGCTGTACGCCTCCCTCATCACGATTTTTTATCATGACCTCCCCACCTAGTTGATATGCGCGTTCTTTCATGCCCAGTATACCCAGAGTGTTGGTGCTGGCAATTTTATTTTCGTCAATTCCAATACCGTCATCACGTATAATCATAACCAGGAGAGGATCATTGTATTGTAACTCAACATCGAACTCGTCTGCTCTCGAGTGTCTGACAATATTTGTAACCGCTTCCTGGAAAATCCTGAACAGGGTTGTCTTTATGTTCTCCGGTAAATTATCGGGGGCATGACCGGAAACATTGTAGGCTATTGCGGATCTTTTACTTGTCTCATTACAATACCATTCAATTGCCGAGTTAAGTCCCAGGTCGTCAAGAACAGCCGGGCGCAGGTTTGCAGAAATCTTTCGAACCGTATCAATACTGGCAAGGATGAGGGAATCCATCGACTTGATTTTCTTCTGGACGGCTTTTCCACAATGGGATAATTTTCCTCTCAGCCAGGCAAGATCCATCTTCAGGATGGTTAATGCCTGTCCGAATTCATCATGAATCTCATGCGAAATCAATAATCGCTCGTTCTCGCGTATTTTTTCAAGTTGCATGGTCAGCATTCTCTGGTTTTTATATGCCTCGGCAGCTTTTTTCTCAATCTCCTTGCGACTGGTAATGTCGAGCATGACGCCGCGTAGTTTTATTGCCGTGCCATGTTCGTCATATACAATTTTGACATTGTCGTGAAACCAGATGATCTCTCCATTGGCTTTGATCATCCGGTACTCGTACACATGGTCTTCAAGCCTTTTTATATTCTCCTGGTAATAGCGCGTAATTCTGTCCTTGTCATCAGGGTGTATATGCTGTAACCAGAAATCCGATTGATACCATTGTTCAGGCTTAAATCCTGTTATTTTTTCAGCCTGCGGTGACACATAGGTAAATCGCGTCGCTTCGATGTCAGTTTCCCAGGACAGAACATTAGTATCCTCAACGAGCTGACGATATTTTTCTTCACTACTTTTTATAATACGCTCTGCCCGCTTGCTTTCGGTGATATCTCTGACGAAAGCCACCATGTATTCCGGCTTTCCTTCAGCATCTTTAATCAGCAATACTCGCAGGGCAACCGGGAATATTGTCCCGTCTTTATGGATATATTCCTTTTCGTACTCACCGGAATAACCTTCCCGCATAATTTTCTGTTCAATTATTTTTGTCTCCATGGCATGCCACTTTACGGGGGTCAGTTGCTTGAAGCATATTGTCTGCAGTTCCTCCTTGCTGTAGCCCACCATGTTGCTGAAGGCTTCATTACAGATTTTATTACAACCATTCAGATCAGCAAAGCTGATCCCATCCTGGCTGGTTTCAAACAAGGTGCGATAGTCCCTGTCTTTTCGATGTAATTCTTCATCAGCCTGTTTGCGCGCGGTGATATCGATCGCTATCCCAACGCAACGGATTAGCACCCCGGTCTTGTCAAAAATATTTTCACATATTAATTGAATATGTTTCACGCGGCCGTCTTTCATCAACAGCCTGAATTCAATCTCATAGTGCTGTGTATTTTCATTGATTGCAGCCGTATAAACCCGATCGAAGCGTTCTCGATCATCAGGGTGGGTCAATTCAAGGAATGCCTGATATGATTTAATTGGTTGCCCGGATTCGACCTCAAATATACGGCACATCTCATCGGACCATATTCGTCTGTCCGTAATATGATCAGCCTCCCAGCTGCCCACATGGGCGATACGTTGCGCTTCCTCAAGTAAGGCCTCGCTTTTCTTTAATGCTTTTTCTGCTTTCTTGCGTTCGGAAATATCACGAATGACAGCTGAGATACTTAGATCGCCTGCTATCGATAGTGGACTCAAGCTGATCTCTGCTGAGAACTCACTGCCGTCCTTGCGCCTGACAAACAATTCCGGGCCTTCTCCTATCATACGAACGTGAGGACTTGCAAGATAGTTGTTTCGTTTCTGCCTGTGTTTTATAAACCGTTCAGGAATTAATATTTCCACCGGTTGACCAATGAGTTCGTCGGGCGTGTAGCCCGTCATCTTTTGCAACTGCCGGTTGATAATCTCAATTTCCCCCTTTGCATTCACAATTGTTATGCCGTCCGGGCTGTTCTCCAACAAACCCCGGTATTTCTTTTCACTTTCTCTTAAGGCCTTTTCCGCCAGCTTGCGCTCGGTGATATCATTCAATACGCCCCAATCATGCGTCAACTTGCCCGACTCAACCTTGCCGATGGCGTTTCGTAAAAAGTATTTTTGAGTACCGTCTTTTAGTATTTCATTTGTCTCGTAATTCTCAAGTTTATAGCCGTTAGATATATACGTTTCATATAGTTCTGCGGCAGGATTTAAGAGACTACTTGATGTTTCACGTTTTTGTCCCGACGCTGGAATTAAGGAAGCTATATTGGCGTAACTGGCGTTGTATTCAACGATATAAGAATTCTCGTGTATTAATCTGGCCTGCTCCTTTACCGGCAGATCCACCGGGACAGGTGGATCGTATACCGTCTTTCTTATCCCATCAAAGCAGAGATCAATCAGTGATCGATAATATTCCTCGCTGTTTTTCAGTTCATTTTCTGCTTTCTGCCGTTCGGTGATGTCACGGCCAATACCCAGGACACCGATAATCTTGCCCGTTCGATCTCTTAACGGCGTTTTTATTGTATCAAAATATCGAATTTCATTTTTTATCAGGGCGGAGTCCGCATAATTATGAATGGTTTCTCCCGCAAGGATATCCAGGTCATCGGCTTCGAAGCCACGAATACCTTTTTGGGGATCACCCTGGACAAGTTCGACAGGCCAACCGCTTTCCATATCGGTTCGTCCGTACAGGTCTTCAGGTTTTTTATTCAGTACCTGCGCAAAAAAATCATTACACAGGATCGTGCGAAGATGTGTGTCTTTGACAAAGATCAGGTCCTGAGAGGTATTGATCACATTTTGCAGGAGCTCTGCAAGACGGCTCATTTCCATCTGCTGATCCAGAATGCCATGACTGCTTTTGCGCAGCAGACTGTATATGAGCACGAACAATATGGTCAAAATCAACACTCCCCCGAAAATAGTGGCGAGCATCAGATTGTGGAATATTGCTTTACCTTCAGAATTGTCTTTCAGTAAGATCAAGTTGCCCATCGGGGTACCGGAAGTATCATTTACAGGCGTAGCCGTAACACACCAGGAGATGCCATTCAATATCAACTCGGTATGTACATTACTGCTGAAAAGATCATTACCCCTGATAAACTCGGTCAACGTAGCGGGGACTCGGGACAATGAAGAATGGCCGATTGCAAAGTCCGGATACTGTTCCCAATCAGGAACCCGACCGGGCATAGTCATACTTCTCTCCCATTGTGCTCGTTTCAGGTAGGTTTTTTTGATCAACATCACAGACTCAATATTGTTTCTTGTTTTAATTTTGTGAAAAATATCCTTGAATCCCTTACCTAATTCTATATATCCGATAAGGATGTCTTTATCAAAAATCGCCTGTACCGCACGCAGATTCAAGATTCCTGAAGAGTCCAGTTCGATACCAGATGATCTGGTGCCGGTTCGTTCTGCAGCAATAAGAGTAAAGCTTTCGACAAAATCGCCATACTTGTCCGGATCGTGCAGTCGGAGCAGGTTTATTCGACCAGGTCCATGGAAGTATAAGTGAGTAATACTGTGTACATCTCGAATGTGTGTGAATATGGGCTTATAGTCTGTCAATAATTGCAGCCTGTCTCCCGCCTTCAGAGCGTCGCGCAGGTCGATATCAGTCAAAATAATATTTTCGATAACTCCCAGCAACGTGATCTGTTCCATAAGACTGGATTTGAGATCTTGAGAAGTCTCATTTAATGCTTGCTGTCTCATCCATTCCATGTGGTCTTGCTGCAGGTAGATCAGAGTGCCGACAGAACTGCTGACCAGAATCAGTACCATGATGAAGATCGGAACCAGGAAGCGGCGCGGGATCGGTTTTATTGAAATAAACTCGTTTATGTTTTTCATACCTCAGGAGCAGGGGAGAATCATGGTGAAAAAAAATCAGGCAAATAACAACCCGCCACAAAATGAATTATTTCATTCTGCATTCTTCGGATTATCCCATATGCTGTTACTTTCTCATGTGCCGTTGTGCATCATTGGAATGGCATATCGTGCCGATGCACACTGTTCTGGATGGTATATTATTCAGCCGGGCCGGGCGCATAGAAAGTTGTCTGACCAGCCCGTGTTCTCCACCCCGTTCTGTCGCCATCTTCTGAAGAGACTATATCTTGAACCCAATGGATATAGTTTTCAATACACAAAAACAGGATTAAACAGCTAAGCATGGATGGCTTTTCCAACCGCCATTTTTCGCATACCGATATTGTGTAAACAGAATAATTGGACTGTGCAGATGAAACCTTGCGCTGAAGAACCGGCTTGTCAGCATTCATATCCGGCCTTGAATACAGGCTGTAGGGAATATCCTACAACATAGAGAGGTAAATGCCTACGACGGTTGTCGATAGATGTCTATAAATATATTTTCAAAATGTACGATTCATGCATGGCATAACAACAAGAAACAACTTGATAAATTTATTATTCACTTTCCATCGGAGGTAAAGCGCAAAATGAATAAGGCAGAACCCGGGGCAACACTGTGTGTCGATTCGATTTCATTCAGAAAATCAGTTGAAAAAGTATTCATCGGGATATATTCAGATGACTGATATAAGGAATTCAGAAGTGAAGGGGAAATTAGAACTATCCGAACTGAATACCGGTAAACCTGTATTCCTGTTAGCGCCTTCCATCATCGGCGTACTTGCTGCCACGTTTCTTTTTTTGGATGCCACGCTGCCAGTCAGTATTGTTCTTGCGACAGGCATTATTGTTCTGGGCGCCATCACAGGTATCTATATTACGCGTGCACATCAAGCAATGTGTAAAGATATATTCAAGTATGCAGATGAACAGAAACAACAAGCGGATGTCAATTCTGTCGATCACTATACAAGCGGACTGGAAACAGTCTGTCAACAGTCTCTCCCTCTATGGTCTAAACAAATCGATACTTGCAACCGGCAACTGGAGGCCGAGATATCCAGAATCACGCTGACGTTTTCCTCAATCGCTGAAGGCTTGCAAAAAACCATGCTGCTTTCCAGGGAAAACATGAAAGACATTGATGTCAAAGAACAAGAGCAAACCGGTGATGAGGTAAACAACATACAAGTGCAGCTTAATTGCGTATCAGCATCGCTGAAATCCATACTGGAGATGAAACAAAATATGTTGTCAGAGGTACATGACCTGGAGCCTTTCATGAAGCAGTTGGAGAAGATGGCTCGCAATGTAGGTGAGATCGCAAAACAAACCAACATGCTGGCACTGAATGCCGCCATTGAAGCAGCCCGTGCCGGCGAATCAGGACGAGGTTTCTCTGTTGTTGCTGATGAGGTTCGTGCGTTGGCCAATACATCTGAGGAAATCGGTAACGAGATCATCGCACAGGCCAAATCGATCCATGAGAAGATTATGCATACAACGGAAATTACAACCAAACATGAAGAAAAACTGGTAAAGGATGCTGAATCAATCATTGAAGAAGTGATTGCAAAACATGAGATCTCAGTACTTGCCGCCAGAGATTCTTCTCAACTCCTGATTGATACCAGCAACAAGATTCATGTCCAAATAAACGAAACACTGAATGCACTCCAGTTCCAGGATCGAGTCGGGCAGATCATGGAACACGTTAGAATAGATATGGATGGATTTATGGACAAATTAAATACAGCAATAAACAGCTGGATGGATAGTGATGAAGCAACACCGGTTGATGTCAGCCGGTGGTTCGAGGAATTAAAGACCAATTATACTACTGCAGATGAACGTAATAATTACCGGGCTTTAACAGGTTCAACACAAATAGTATCTGAAATACAAGAAGGCGAAGTGAATATATTCTGAGGAAACAATTATGAGTAAAACAATTATGGTGGTTGATGATTCATCATCCGTACGCACAGTGGTCGGCACCACTTTAAAAGGAGCAGGTTACAATGTCATAGAGGCCAGTGATGGCAAAGATGCGCTGAGTAAAATACAGGGCGAAAAGATCCACCTCATTGTCAGTGATGTCAATATGCCGAATATGGATGGGATCACCTTTGTTAAGGAAGTGAAAAAACTGCCGGAACATAAGTTTGTTCCCATCTGCATGCTTACTACAGAATCCGAACAAAGCAAAATGGCGGAAGGTAAAGCAGCCGGAGCCAAGGCCTGGATCGTCAAGCCTTTTCAACCGCCAAAATTGCTTGACGCTGTATCCAAACTGGTCATGCCATAAATCGGAGTCAACAGACAGAAATGAAAATTACCAAATTAAAAGGATCGAATAAACGTAGTGGGCGCTGCCTCCTGAAACTGGAGGGTGACATGACTATCTACAATGCAGCAGCATTCGGAGAATGCCTGATTGAGTTTGTGGAGGGTTACAAGGAATATGAAGTGGACTTGTCAGCCGTGAGTGAAATAGATACGGCCGGCATTCAACTTTTGTTGCAACTCAAAAAAAAGGCGGAAGAGCAGCAGCGAACAATACAATTGCTTGGCTGCAATGAAGAAATATGTGACTTGTTCGATCTGTATCAACTACAAGACTGGCTTGCACCCACAGCAAGTACCAATGCCACTGTAACAGGAGCATGAAAATGGAACTGGATCCGGGACTGCAGGCCTTCGCTGAAGAATCACATGAATTATTAGGCAGTGTAGAAGATATTCTATTACAACTGGAAGCAGAGCCAGGTAATGATGAGCTTGTTAATGAATTGTTTCGAGCAGTACATACGATCAAGGGTGCCTCCGGCTTGTTCGGCTTTGATGAGGTCGTTGCATTTACTCATCAGGCGGAAAGTGTCATGGGGCGTTTACGGGATGGTGAAATAAAATTAAATGACGATCTGACCAGCCTTTTTCTGGGTTGTCGTGATCACATACTATTGCTGTCTGATAATGCCATTAATGAGATTGCTTTATCTGAAGATGACAAATCAAGCGGCAGTAAATTACATGAAGAACTGGGCAAATATCTGCCCCCCCGGGAAACACATGCGTCAACTGCCGATAAACCGGCAACGGTTGTTGACAATGGTGTAGACAGCGCCAGGCAAGTGGCCAGTGATAATTGGCATATCTCATTACGGTTCGGTGTTGATGTATTAAGGATGGGTATGGATCCACACTCCTTCCTGCGTTATCTGCAAACGGTCGGTGATATTGTCAATTTGACCACCCTCTATGAAGATCTGCCGTCTATAAGAGAAATGGATCCGGAAAGTTGTTACCTGGGCTTTGAAATCGATCTTAAGAGTGAGGCGCGCAAGGAAGATATTGAAGACGTCTTCGAGTTTGTGCAGGAAGACTGTGTTATTCATATTCTCCCGCCGCACAGCCATATTGATCGATATATTGAATTGATTAAATCATTACCCGAAGAAGATTATCGTATTGGCGATATCCTGACTATGACGGGTGCTTTAACCCAACGTGAACTTGAAGAAGCGCTGACCACGCAAAATCAAGATCGTCAACAGGGTGAAGAATATGAGGAGAAAGAACACCCGTTGGGAGAGGTTGTTGTTGAACAGGGTGTTGTTGAAACCGAAGTTGTTCAGGCAGCACTGGACAAGCAACAACAGACAACAGTCAAAAAGGCTGAAGAAAAACAATCCATCCGCGTCAGCGCAGACAAGCTGTCAGAAATGATTAACCTGGTTGGTGAACTGGTGATTGCCAGTGCCAATACTGAAGTTACTGCCCATCAGGCAGGTGATGATAACCTGGTGGAAACTACCGCTGCATTATCTCATTTAGTAGAGGAAATACGTGATGCGGCATTAAACCTGCGTATGGTGGAGATTGGCACGACCTTCAACCGTTTTCGCCGTGTTGTGCGTGAAGTCAGCCGTAACCTTGGCAAGGATATCGATCTGATTATCAAAGGTGGTGATACGGAGCTGGACAAGATCGTGATCGACAAGATAGCCGATCCACTCATGCATCTGGTACGTAATGCCATTGATCATGGTATTGAAATGCCTGAACAACGTCGTGAAAAAGGCAAGCGTGTGAAAGGTACGGTAGAACTCAATGCCTTTCATGATTCCGGCAGTATTGTCATTACCATCAGCGATGATGGCAACGGCCTGCCAAAAGAAAAAGTACTGGGCAAGGCCATAGAGCGAGGGTTAATTAAACCGGATCATAATCTGACTGATGAGGAAATATACAAATTGATCTTCGAGCCCGGTTTTTCCACGGCTGATGCGGTGACTGACATATCCGGTCGTGGTGTGGGGATGGATGTTGTGAAAAGGAACATCGATGCCCTGCGAGGCCAAATTGATGTAGAGAGTCAGGAAGGACTTGGCAGCAAGTTCAGTATTCGTTTGCCACTGACCCTGGCCATTATTGATGGTTTTCTGACGCGTGTTGGTCAACATACCTATGTCATCCCACTGGATATGGTGGATGAATGTATCGAATTTACAGTAGATGGCAATACCTATATAGACAGTAACTTTATCAACCTGCGGGGTGAAGTATTGCCGTATGTGCGACTTGGTGTGTTATTCAATGACGGTGATACCGTTTGTAATGATGATAATAAAGCGAATAAAGAAAATATAATCGTTACCCGATGTGCCGGCAAGAAAACCGGTTTTATTGTCAACGAACTACTGGGTGAATATCAGACGGTTATCAAGCCACTCGGGGATATCTTTAAGGACCTTAAAGGTATCAGTGGTGCCACCATACTGGGTAGTGGCGAGGTTGCCATGATCGTTGATGTGCCGAGGTTGGTACAGGTCGCTCAGTCGGATTCCAATGGACAGAGAAATTCAAATTATGCGGAAGACAAACGGTCCGCAGACTCGACAAATCATTTATTAAATGACGTAACAATTATTGAGGAGAAAAAATATGAAAATGCCAGGTCTGTCTAATTTAGGCAACAACAAATTGCGTAACGCTGATTACGCAGGACAAATAGCGGCCATCGGCAAGTCACAGGCCGTGATCGAATTCAACATGGATGGCAGCATCATTCATGCCAATGAACTATTCCTGAACACGGTCGGTTACAGTCTTGAGCAGATCAAGGGGCAACATCACAGCATGTTTGTCGAGCCGGATTACAGGACCAGTGCCGAGTACCGGGAGTTCTGGGACAGTTTAAACCGGGGCAACTATGATGCCAGGGAATACAAACGTATCGGTAATGGTGGCAAAGAGATCTGG
>JAJRTU010000349.1 GCA_024278135.1 Gammaproteobacteria bacterium | reverse complement strand
CGACACGACCGCTGCGATCAAAGCTCGCCATCGCCGCCAGCAGGAACGGATGGCTCAGGTTCCAGGCATAGTTATAGATAGAGACCGCAACAGCAAACACCAGCGCCCCCATGTTGCCGAAAAGGAAAAACAGGGGGAGTAAAGTACCCGATATACCGATAGTCAACGGGCCTGCACGTCCCAGCCTGCTTCCCAGCATCGCCGCCGTGAATGCGCCGGCCACACCGAAAAACTGGGAGGTGGTCAGTCCGTTGGCGATGTCCTGTTCACTTCCGCCGCCGCTGATGCCGATAAGAAACAGGTAGGCCCAGACCACCCCCTGTCCCAGGAAGTAACAGAACATGGCCAGCAGTGCCATGTACTGGAAACCAGCGGGCAGGTTGACTGCATCTTTTTCAATCTGCACATGTTCTTCTCCGGACGTGGGAAGATAGCGTACAAGGAAAAGGCCGCTGGCCGGGAACAGGGCCAGAAAAACAATCACGCCTTTCATGCCGACCAGTTGATAAGCCGTCGGCATGGCCAGCAGGACCACGGCGCCATAGATCAGTACCCACATAATCAGGTAGCCGAAATTCCGATCCGGTTTGTCGCTCAGTCCGATTACGGCAAAACTCAGGGAGACCAAAGCGCCGGCGCCGAAGCCGCTGACGAAACGCCATATGCCAAATGTTAAAGGTGTCACGGCAAACAGGGAGGCAATGTTCCCCAGCACCATAACCAACAGGGAAAAGAGAAACACATGTCGCCAGTTGAACCGTTGTGCAAAGAAGGTCATGAACACCGTGGTCAACGCGATGCCCCACATCTCTGCCGAAGAGATGTCTCCAGCGGCCTTTTCACTGAAGTTCATGTATTCCACCATGCCCTGGACAAAGCCGGGCTGGACGATGAAAACTTCCGGGCCGATCACAGCCATATAGATAGCCGCAATCAATGTTCGGGAACCGTTCAGATCAACTGGTTTGTTGTCACCGACAAAGAGGGAGTGGAGCATGGGATCGCCTGATTTTTGTTGTTTGTTCCTGGATGCCAGCTTATCATCTATCGCTGCAACATGAAGCAGCAATAAACACGAGGAGCCTGTATGGGAAATGCCAGATTAAAGGATAAGGTCGCCATCATCACCGGGGCGGGACAGGGTATCGGCGAAGGTATCGCCACCATCTTTGCCGGCGAAGGTGCGAAAGTGGTCGTGGCCACGCGTACGGAAAAGAATGGCCGCGAGACCGTCGAACAAATAGAGCATGCCGGCGGCCAGGCCGTACTGTGTGTTGTCGACGTCGGTGAGGTGGACAGTGCCCGGGAGATAGTGGCGCTTGCGCTTGCTGAATACGGGCGGGTGGATGTCATGGTACACAATGCAGCCTCATTTCTGATGGGCGCGATTGAAAACTTTTCCGAGGCAGATATGGAAACGGCTTTCTCGGTGAATTTAAAGGCCTGTTTCCGTTTGTCCGCCGCCTGCATCCCGCACTTTCGGCAACAGGGTGGCGGGCGTCTCCTGTTCACTTCATCGGTGACCGGGCCGCGTGTCGCCATGCCCGGGCTGGCCTACTACGCCGCGTCCAAAGGAGGAGTGAATGCCTTTATTCGCACCGCCGCACTGGAACTGGCCCGGGACCATATTACTGTCAATGGTGTGGAACCGGGCTACATACGCACTACTGCGATGGAATTGCTGACGGATGAGGCGGGAATCAGGGAGATGGAATCGTTTATCCCGACAGGCCACCTGGGCGAACCGAAAGATATTGCCTGCACCATGCTGTTTCTGGCCAGCGAGGAAGCGCGTTACATTACCGGCCAGACCATTATCGTTGACGGCGGTTCGACCTTGCCGGAGAGTCCCAAATTCATGGATGAACTGGACAATATACAATCCCTGGCCGATGCATAGTTGGCAGAGGAGCTCGTATGAGTAATGAACAACTGCTGCAACGTCGTGCCCGCCTGCTCGGTGCGGCTGCACCGCTGTTTTATGATGAACCCGTCCATATTGTGCGAGGTGAGGGGGTCTGGCTCTACGATAGCCAGGGTAAACAATATCTGGATGTGTACAACAACGTGCCCAATGTCGGCCATTGTCATCCGCATGTCGTGGAAGCCATGACTAAACAGGCAGAGACATTAAATGTTCATACCCGTTATTTACATGAAACCATACTTGAGTATACAGAACGCTTAAGCGCAACATTAGATCACACTTTGTCCGCAGCGATTCTGACCTGTACAGGTACCGAATCAAATGAAGTGGCTCTGCGCATGGCCCGGCAGCATAGCGGCAATATGGGAATCATTTGTTCTAACTTTACCTATCATGGAAATTCCACGGCGGTATGGGAGTTGGCTACGACATTTTATAAAGATGGAAAGAGTCCCAGCGCCAATGTCCGCGCAGTTCCTTTTCCGGATGCTTACCGACCGGTTTACGACTTGCAGGGTGATGCATTGTGGGAGGCCTATGCAGACGAAGTGAAAAATGCGATCGATCACTTTGATGTAGAGGGTATCGGTTTTGCCGGTTTAATTTACTGCCCTGTTTTTTCCGGAGAAGGTTTGCCGGAGGTCCCCCCCCTGTATATGCATAAGGTGATTGACTATGTGCATAGTGCCGGCGGGCTGTTTATTTGTGACGAAGTTCAGGCCGGATTCGGCCGCACGGGAAAGAAGATGTGGGGACACCAGTTATACGATGTGGTCCCCGACATAGTGACAATGGGTAAACCCATGGGAAATGGCTACCCCATTGGAGGTGTGGTAACAGGATCGGAGTTGTTGAACGAGTTTCGTGATGCTTCCATGTATTTCAATACCTTCGGCGGCAATCCGGTGCAATGTGCAGTCGGTATGGCGGTGCTGGACGTTATTGAACAGGAAAACCTGCAGGAAAATGCACTGGAGGTGGGGCGCTATGTCATGGCAGGTCTGCTGAAGCTGAAGGACAAATATGATCTGATTGGTGATGTGCGGGGTCATGGTCTGTTTGTCGGTACGGAGCTGGTGAAAGACCGTCGCAGCCGGGAAGCGGCTCCGGAGGCAGCCGGTCGTGTGGTCAACGAAATGAAGGAGCGGGGAGTGTTGCTGAGCAAAATCGGAGTCTATGACAATATCCTGAAGATGCGTCCGCCTCTGCCTTTCTCCATCGACAATGCGGATCAACTGTTGTCCACGCTGGATGATGTGCTTGCCGGTATGTAATCGTGCGG
>JAJRTU010000030.1 GCA_024278135.1 Gammaproteobacteria bacterium | reverse complement strand
CGCCGGCCCTGACACTGACCGACAAGGAATATCAAATCATGCGCGACGCTTCCATTGCCGTGTTGCGTGAGATTGGTGTCGATACCGGCGGCTCCAATGTTCAGTTTGCCGTCAATCCGGAAAACGGTGAACTGATTGTTATCGAAATGAATCCACGGGTGTCTCGTTCTTCGGCGCTGGCATCGAAGGCGACCGGTTTTCCCATCGCCCGGGTCGCGGCAAAACTGGCTGTGGGTTATACGCTGGATGAGCTGGACAATGAAATTACCGGTGGCGCGACACCGGCATCATTTGAGCCCACCATTGATTATATCGTGACAAAAATTCCCCGCTTCACATTTGAAAAGTTTCCCAGAGCGGATGATCGTTTGACCACGCAGATGAAATCAGTGGGAGAGGTGATGGCCATCGGTCGTACTTTTCAGGAATCGCTGCAAAAGGCCCTGCGCGGACTGGAGACCGGTATTGATGGTCTGAATGAAAAAATCAGCTCAGCCGACAGCGAAGATGTGCTGGAGAAGATCCAGAGCGAATTGCGTGTGCCCAGAGCTGAACGTCTGTTATATGTCGCGGACGCTTTCAGACACGGCATGAGTGTGGATGAAGTGCATGAATGCAGTCGCATCGATCCCTGGTTTCTGGTGCAGATTAAGGATCTGGTGGATGAAGAAATCCGCTTGAGCAAGGCCGGTCTGGATTTTCTGGATGCGGAAAATCTATACGCCCTGAAACGTAAAGGATTTTCCGACCGGCGTCTGGCACATCTGACCGGCGTGAGCGAACAGCTTATTCGTCAGTTGCGTTACGACAATGATATCCGCCCGGTGTACAAGCGGGTGGATTCCGTGGCGGCCGAGTTCGCAGCGACCACGGCCTATATGTATTCCACTTATGAACAGGAATGCGAGTCTGCGCCCGGCGACAGGGACAAGATCATGATCCTGGGGGGCGGCCCCAATCGTATCGGTCAGGGGATTGAATTTGACTACTGCTGTGTGCAGGCGGCACTGGCCATGCGCGAGGCGGGCTTTGAGACCATTATGGTGAATTGCAATCCGGAGACAGTGTCGACGGACTACGATACTTCGGATCGACTCTATTTCGAACCCCTGACGCTGGAAGATGTGCTGGAAATCATCGCCATCGAAAAACCACTGGGCGTGATTGTGCAGTACGGCGGGCAAACACCGTTAAAGCTGGCCCGGGATCTGGCAGCAGCGGGGGCACCGATTATCGGCACCTCACCCGACTCCATTGATCTGGCCGAAGATCGGGAACGCTTTCAGAAACTGTTACACGAACTGGATTTAAAACAACCCCCCAATCGTACCGCCCGGGAAGAAGAAGAGGCTGTCCTGCTGGCGGAAGAGATTGGTTATCCTCTCGTGGTCAGACCCTCTTACGTGCTGGGCGGACGGGCGATGGAAATTGTTTACAGTGAAGCCGATCTGCGCAACTATATGAACGAAGCTTTCGCCGTTTCCAATGAGTCACCTGTGTTACTGGATCACTTTTTGAACAATGCGATAGAGGTGGATGTTGATGCCATTGCCGACGGTGAAGATGTGATGATCGGTGGCATCATGGAACATATCGAACAGGCCGGTGTGCATTCCGGTGATTCTGCCTGTTCGTTACCGCCTTACAGTCTGAGCGAGGAGTTGCAGACCCGGCTGGCCGAGCAGGTACGCAAGATGGCCAGGGGGCTGAATGTTATTGGCCTGATGAATACCCAGTTTGCCATCCAGGACGGCGATATCTATGTGCTGGAAGTGAACCCGCGAGCATCGCGTACTGTACCCTATGTATCCAAGGCGACGGGCCTGCCACTGGCACGTATTGCGGCCCTGGTCATGGTGGGCCGGACGCTGGCCAGGCAAAAAGTCAAGCAGCCTGGCCATCCGGGTTATTATTCGGTCAAGGAATCGGTCTTTCCTTTTATCAAGTTTCCGGGTGTGGATCCCTTGTTGGGACCGGAGATGAAATCCACCGGTGAGGTGATGGGGGTCGGTGACAGTTTTGGTGAGGCCTTTTACAAGGCAACGCTTGCCTCGGGGGAAATTATTCCTCGCAGTGGACAGGCTTTTATCAGTGTGCGGGATATTGACAAGGCGGAAGCCCTGCACCTGGCAAGACAGTTGTGTAATATCGGCTTTAGTTTGTGTGCCACCCACGGCACGGCAAAAGTATTGTTGGACGCCGGACTGGAATGTACCGGCGTCAATAAGGTCAGGGAAGGTCAGCCGCATATCGTGGATATGCTGAAAAACGATGAGATTGATCTGATTATCAATACCACTGGAGGAAAACGGACTATTGCCGATTCCTATTCCATCAGACGTACAGCCCTGCAGCACAAGGTGTTTTATATGACAACAATGGCTGCAGCAAGGGCGACGGTTCATACCATACAGGGCCAGGTTTCAGACAAGGTAAATTGCCTGCAGGATTTGCATAGGAGAATCAGTGAATGAGTAAATCACCCATGACCGCAAAGGGCGCCGAACGTTTGCGCGAACAGTTAAAACGGTTGAAAACCGTTGATCGGCCGCGCATCGTTGAAGCCATCGCGGTCGCTCGTGCCCATGGCGATCTTAGTGAGAATGCCGAATACCACGCGGCACGCGAGCAGCAAAGTTTTGTGGAAGGACGTATCAATACGATTGAATCCGCCCTTGCTGATGCTCAGATTATTGATGTAACGACGCTTAATGTCGGTGAAAAAGTGGTCTTTGGTGCGACGGTTGATCTGCTGAATCTGGAAAATGATGAAGAAGTGACCTATCAGATTGTGGGCGAGGAAGAGGCCGATATTGAACAGGGTTTGATTTCCATTACTTCACCGATTGCGCGTGCGCTGATTAGTCAGGAAGAAGGCGATATCATCGGCGTCGATGCTCCCGGCGGGCTTAAGGAATACGAGGTGCTGGAAGTAAAATACATTTAGGCAGCCTCTGATAAAGTCGTCATTCCGGCACATGCCGAAATCCAGTCAAAACAATAACTGACTGGAGCGCGAAGCCTGCCCTTGGGGTATGACGGAGAACGTACTTAATCTGAAGTATTCTTAACTGCAAAAACCTTAACCCCGCCTGATAAATATTACAGCTAGCTCAGATGAGCTCCTGTCGCTGACAGGTGGAACTATGATTTTGTCTCTTCCCGATATCCAAAAATTACGATTTTTTATTTACCGTTGCTTCAGCCATTGTCCACCCTCAACTACAAATGAATACAGGTAGGTGATGATGAAGGCCGCTGCGATGGGCAATGTCGTGACGGGAACCAGCCAGGCCACTACCAGCGCCACGTTGACCAGGCCAACCGCTGTGGCGGATTTGGTCCGTGCCCGAATCAGGGCAGACATCTTGTAGGGGGCGAGCATCGACAGCGAATGCAGTAGAAAAACCAGGGTCAGTACAAACTCAGCTTCTACACCAGGCATCTGTGCCAACAGCAGTGCGAACAGGAGGTGGCGCATGAGCTCGTTGGTGGGCGTCCCATTCCCTGACACAAGCTCGGGATTTAACCTGGACACCACGCGGAGGATGATCGCCGCCGCCGCGACCGTACTGAATACGAAAACTATGCCGCCGAAATGCGCGCCGATTGCCAGTGTCAGGGCCACATGCGCGACGGCATCGCAGAGATTGTCGAGATCGGCACCGAAGCGGCTGCGGATATCCAGTTTGGCGGCGAGAATGCCATCCAGATCATCCATAATATTATTAAAGATGATTAGGGGCAGCAGATAGCGGTAGCCATCGTCGAGGAACAGCAATATTACCGGCAGCACACCGAGAATTGAGGTCGCGTTGGCCAGGTTCCGGTAAAGGAAGTGTCGTTGAGGTTTGTTCGCCTGGAATGTCAAGAAGCCTCCGTCGTCAGTACGAAGTAATGGTTTTCCAGCACCGGAAATGCCAGGACCAGAGCGTGATCAATCTCAGCCAAGAGCATCTCTCGTATCGATGCTGGCCTGAGATCGGATAGTGCAGGTGTGCGGCTGTTCGTACAACTTTTCCGATTCATTCAGATCCGCCAGGTTATCGATTTCATACCAGTGCTCTGCATCGAAAAAGACCGGGTCGAACACGAGCGAACCATCAGCAACCATATCGGCGAACACAGTTTCGTAATACTCACCGAGCCTGCCTGTCGAGATGGATTGGCCCAGGCGTTTTTCAACCGCGTGCCAGGTCTTCAACGACAGGCTGTAGAGGTTTACCGTCTTATAGCGAGGTGTATCGGTCGCACAGGGTTCAATGTGAAAGGCCTTTACCCGCCGCCTGCCGGTAGCAGCGAGGCGTACCGTGGTCCCGTTCATCCAGGGCAGAAGTCGGGAAATGGCGATCTTGTCCGGTTGCAGCATGTCTGTCAGCATCGAAGTCTCGAACACCAGGTCACTCTCCACCAACAGGAATGATTCTCTTATCTGCTCTCGGGCCAACCAGAGGGAATAGATATTATTGGTGGTCCGATAGTCTGGATTTGTGACGTAATCAATCTGCATATCACCTGCGTTGTGTCTTAGATAATCGCGGATGCGACTGCGCTGGTGTCCTATGACGACAATGAGCCGTTTGATTTTTTGTGCCCGTAAACTGTGCAGCAAGCGACCGAGAATGGGGATACCTCCGACCTCAGTGAGACACTTGGGGGCATTTTCAGTCAAGGGTCGCAGGCGGGAGCCTGTCCCTGCAGCGAGCAGCAGTGCTGTGCTTAAACGCTTGTCATCGATCATGATCACCTCACCCCCATAAACTGTTTGTCACAGGGCTTTCCCAAAATATCCCTGTTCGCCGCAGCATCGCACAGGCAATATAAGTGTACTGACGGGGTTGAATATTCGGGGCTGGATTTGGGGTGGCGATCTTTTCTTATCATATTTCATCCTCTTGGTTTTTATATTATTTCTCTGCTTAACAGTACTGATCATTCCGTGAGTTTTGTTTCCATGCTCTTATCTCTGGAATATCAAAATACTATTACACCGGATCTGGTTTATGAGAATCGTTTTCTCACTTGACCCATTCGGTAAAGCTTGCTATTACTGAGCTTCGTGACCTCAGCCATACATCAACCGGGAGTCACATGATAGTTCCATTCATCGCCACTTCTTCGGGGGGAGTATAATTTTTGATAAAGGAGAAGTGGACTTCAGGGACTATAGAGACGGGGGATTCAGGGACTATAGAAGCTGTGGAAATACTAACGGAAACAGACCTTAATATCAATGTAAATAGACAATAGAGGTCTTTACTTCCTTCTTTGGACGATGCCCAGGTAAAACAGGTGATAGTAATATCTTGCCTAAATCCCCTCAAAACCTGGTCAGTTGGGCAGATGAAATTAGATGTCGTAAGTAGAGTCACCACAAACCAAAACCTCAACAGGCGTGAATAGCAAAACCAGTACCCGGACAGCCTTGTCTTAAGGTTTGTTTGTGTACTCAATTATGTTAGTCGTTTATTATTCTTACCAGCGAATAATGTTAATATTGAGCGTCCGTTTGAGCACATTTTTTTAGAGAATATATTTAACAGGGATAGTAAAAGCCTTTACGAACATGGCTAAAAGCAACAAGAGCTGGATTCACCGGCAGGATAAGGATCCTTACGCCAAAAAGGCGCGTGGATCTCACTTTCGTTCCAGAGCGGTTTATAAACTGTCCGAGATTGATAAAAAGGACCGTCTTTTCCGCACAGCTCAAACCATTATTGATATCGGTGCCAGTCCCGGCAGTTGGTCGCAATATGCCAGCGAACAGCTAGGTCCTCAAGGGAGGGTGATTGCCGTCGATATACTCCCCATGCAGCCAATTGATAAAGTTTCGTTTATCAAGGGCGATTTTACGGAAGATCAGGTGATGCGGGCATGCATGGCCGGATTGGCCGGGGCGCAGGCCGACCTTGTAATATCTGATATCGCCCCCAACTTGAGTGGGGTGAAGACACGCGATCAAGCGTGCAGCATGTATCTGGCCGAGTTGGTGCTGGATTTTGCAGATGAAGCCCTGAAACAGGGCGGTGATTTACTGGTCAAATTATTTCAGGGTGAAGGGACGGATCAATATAAAAAAGAATTAAACAAGAGATTTCAAAAGGTTATGGTGAGAAAACCACAGGCTTCCCGGGACAGTTCCCGGGAATTTTATGTTTTGGCCCGAGGCTATCAGGTATAGTAAAAAGATTCGTCACTGTGATCGGAACACCGTGGGCGATTTAGCGGGAACGGCTTGCTACAATGGTAATGAATATGAATAGTTTCTGGATGTCAGTGAGGAAGTACATTTGAACGATATGGCAAAAAATATGTTGCTCTGGATCATCATCGCCGTGGTGTTGATGATGGTATTCCGTAATTTCGGCGTGCAGGGCTACACCGGCAAGGTGGATTATTCCCAGTTTCTTGTCGATGTGAAGTCCGGCAAGGTGGAATCCGTGATTTTTGATGGTTCGACATTGAGCGGCAAATATGTTGATGGTAATGCTTTTATTACCTACAGCCCGGAAACCGACAATACTCCACTGATCGGCATCCTCGATGAAAATCGGGTGAAGTTCAGTGGTATAGAACCGAACAAGAATTCCTTTTGGGCCCATGCCTTCATCTCCTGGTTTCCCATCCTGCTGTTACTGGGTATCTGGATCTATTTCATGCGCCAGATGCAGGGCGGCGGCGGCGGGCGCGGAGCCCTGTCGTTTGGCAAGAGTCGTGCGCGTTTGCTGGGCGAAGATCAGGTTAAAATCACCTTCAGTGATGTGGCCGGTGTGGAAGAAGCCAAGGATGAGGTTTCGGAGCTGGTTGAATTCCTGCGTGATCCCGGCAAATTTCAGAAGCTGGGTGGCAAGATCCCCTCCGGTGTATTGATGGTCGGTTCTCCCGGTACCGGTAAAACCTTATTGGCAAAAGCCATTGCCGGCGAAGCCAAGGTGCCGTTCTTTACCATCTCCGGTTCGGATTTTGTCGAAATGTTTGTTGGTGTCGGTGCATCCCGGGTCAGAGACATGTTTGAACAGGCCAAGAAGCATGCCCCCTGCATTATTTTCATAGACGAAATAGACGCCGTGGGTCGGCATCGCGGCGCCGGTCTCGGTGGTGGTCATGACGAGCGTGAACAGACGCTGAACCAACTGCTGGTGGAAATGGATGGTTTTGAAGGGAATGAAGGGGTGATTGTTATTGCCGCCACCAACAGACCCGATGTCCTGGATCCTGCTCTGTTGAGACCGGGGCGTTTTGATCGACAGGTTGTTGTGCCCTTGCCGGATATTCGCGGCCGCGAGCAGATACTGAAAGTGCATATGCG
>JAJRTU010000348.1 GCA_024278135.1 Gammaproteobacteria bacterium | reverse complement strand
CTACATCTGTGCCATTAACGGTGCCTGTGCCGGTGGCGGTTACGAGCTGGCGCTGGCCTGTGATCATCTGATGCTGGTCGACGATGGCGCCACGGCTGTGTCGTTGCCGGAATTGCCGCTGCTGGCCGTCCTGCCCGGTACGGGCGGGCTGACGCGCCTGTCCGACAAACGCTTTGTACGTCATGACCGCGCCGATTATTTCTGCACCATTGAAGAGGGTATTAAAGGCAGGCGGGCACTGGAATGGGATCTGGTGGATGAACTGGTCTCTGCTTCAAAATTTACCGAGACGGTACAGCAAAAAGCCGAACAGCTGGCGGATAAAAACAGTCAGATGCGCGGCGATAAAGGTATTCAGCTGACACCGCTGAATCGTAGTTTCAAGCATAATGACATTGCTTATGACCATATTCACGTCATCATTGACCGTGAGTTGTCCGTGGCGACGATTACCATCAAGGGGCCAACGGCAGCAGTACCTGATGATATCAATACCATCACCGAGCAGGGCGTGGATTTCTGGCCCCTGGCCATTGCACGTGAGCTTGATGATCTCATCCTGCATTTACGTTTTAATGAGGCCGAGGTAGGCACCTGGCTGTTCAAAAGCGCTGGCGATGCCGCGCTGGTGATGGCGGCCGACAAAGTCCTGGCAAGCAACGCCGATTTCTGGCTGGTGCGGGAAACCACCTTATTTCTGAAACGGGTCTTGAAAAGACTGGATGTCACGGCACGCACTTTGTTTGCCGCCATTGAACCGGGTAGCTGTTTCGTGGGGACTTTGTTTGAAGTGGTGCTGGCCTGCGATCAAAGCATGATGCTGGATGGACAATTTGACGGCGATGCGCGACCGGCGGCGACGATAGCCATGACTGAAATGAATTTTGGCCCCTACCCGATGGTAAACGGTTTAAGCCGGCTGCAAAGTCGTTTTCTCGCCGATCCTTCCCATGCCGATACTCTCCGTGAACAGGGTGAAAATGCACTGGATGCGAGGCAGGCGGAAGCGCTGGGACTGGTGACTTTTATCCCGGACGATATCGACTGGGAGGATGAATTACGTATTGCACTTGAAGCCAGGGCCAGTTTCTCGCCTGATGCGCTGACCGGGATGGAGGCGAATCTTCGTTTTGGTGGCCCGGAAACGCTGGAATCCAAAATATTCAGCCGTCTCAGTGCCTGGCAAAACTGGATTTTTCAACGACCGAATGCGGTGGGCGAGGAAGGCGCCCTGGTACTGTACGGGAGTGGCCGGCGGGCAAACTTCAACAAACAACGTGTCTAGATATACAGGTGAACAAGATGACTGCAAATATTAATTACGACGAACTGATACCCAACAACATCAACCTGTCATCAGACAGGAGATTGCAACGGGCGCTTGAATCCTGGCACCCCAAATACATCAACTGGTGGAAGTCCAGAGGGCCGGATATTTATCAGGACAAGGAGATTTACCTGCGTACCGCCATCAGTGTCGATAAAAAAGGCTGGGCACACTTTGATCACGTGAAAATGCCGGATTATCGCTGGGGTATTTTTCTGGCTGAATCGACCGCTGACGACAAAAAAATCAATTTTGGTGATCACATCGGTGAGCCGGTGTGGAACGAAGTACCCGGCGAGCACCGCGGCGCACTGCGGCGTTTGATTGTGACGCAGGGTGATACTGAACCTGCTTCGGTGGAGCAACAGCGTCTGCTGGCGATGACGGCTCCCTCACTGGTCGACATGCGCAACCTGTTTCAGGTCAACGTTGAAGAAGGCCGGCACCTGTGGGCAATGGTCTATCTGCTGATGGCCTATTTTGGTCGTGACGGGCGGGAAGAAGCGGAAGAGTTGCTGCTGCGCTCATCGGGTGATTCAGACAAACCCAGAATTCTGGGTGCCTTTAATGAGAAGACACCGGACTGGTTGTCATTTTACATGTTCACTTTTTTTACGGATCGGGATGGCAAATATCAGTTGGCCTCACTGGCGGAATCCGCCTTTGATCCACTGGCGCGTTCCTGCCAGTTTATGTTGACGGAAGAAGCGCACCACATGTATGTCGGAGAAACAGGTGTGGCCAGAGTCATTCAGCGTGCCTGTGAATTGATGAAGACTCATGACACGGATGACATCCGGCAACACGGGGGTATTGATCTGCCACTGATACAGAAATACATTCATTTTCATTTCACCGTTTCCGAGGACTTGTTTGGCGCGGAAAAATCCACCAATGCCGCCAATTATTTCACCGCCGGACTGAAAGGACGTTATCTGGAAAGCCGGATCCAGGATGGGCATAAACTGGTGGACGATGCCTATTCTGTGATCAAAAGGAATAACGGTGGTTTCAGTAATGAAGAAGTGCCGGCGCTGGACGCCATTAATGAGCGCCTGCGCGATGATTATATTGTCGATTGTCAACGGGGCGTTGATCGCTGGAACAAGATCATCGCGGATAACGGGATTAATTTCACACTGAAGCTGCCCCATCGCGCTTTTCACCGGGCCATTGGTGACTTTGCCGGCTTGCCGGTATCGCCTGAAGGCAAGATCATCAGTCAGGAAGAATATGATGCCAGGCTGAGTAACTGGCTGCCCACTGACAAGGACAATGAATTTGTCGCTTCGCTGATGATGCAGGTGACGGAACCGGGTAAATTTGCCAACTGGATTGCGCCGCCCAGAGTGGGGATCAACAATCAGCCCACTGATTTTGAATACGTTAAGTTATAATATTCGCTTGTTAATCCATTCTTGAGGCAGGAGTAAAAATGATTGTTGTTATTGATCGCGAGGGAGTAGAGCATCATCTCGAAGCCAGCGAAGGAAGCAGTGTAATGGAAGTCATCCGTGATGCGGGACTGCCGGTGGAAGCCATCTGTGGCGGACAATGTGTCTGCACCACCTGTCATGTCTATGTGGATGATAAATGGAAGGACAAACTCGCCCCTATGCAGGATATGGAACAGGTACTGGTGGAAGACTCCGGTTCCTATCAGGACAATTCCCGCCTGAGTTGTCAAATCGACTATCACGAGAGCATGAATGGTTTGAAAGTAACTTTGGCACCGGAATACTGAGAAACAAACAGTCATTCTGAAAGGCCATAAAAAAAGGGCGCTTGCTGAATAAACAGCAAAGCGCCCTTTTTACCTTCTGTTACACGCCTGCTGTTTCCTTCATCGCTTTGAGGGAGTTTTTCATATTTCGAAATATCAGCGGTTTTTCATTGCTGTTTGTCTGGCCGGCGAGTTTATCGATCCTGTCCATATCATCGTGCAAGGCCTTGTGATGAGGGGATTTATCACAGACCGGATCAGCGTTGGTGGCATCACCGGTGAGCATGTAAGCCTGACAACGACAGCCGCCAAAATCTTTTTCTTTATCGGGGCAACTGCGACAGGGCTCCTGCATCCAGTCCAGGCCGCGAAATTTATTAAAGGCCGGTGATTCATCCCAGATCCATTCGACACTGTGATCTTTCACATTGGGCGGCTCCAGTCCCGGCAATTGTGCGGCCGAGTGGCAGGGCAGAGCGCTGCCGTCAGGTGCGATGGTGAGAAAGATTGAGCCCCAGCCATTCATGCAGGGTTTGGGACGATCTTCAAAATAGTCGGGGATGACGTAGATGATCTTCATTTTCCCCTTCATTTTTTTCTGATACTGCATGGCAATGCTTTCAGCCCGGTCGAGTTGAACACGGGTAGGCAGCAGTTGATCAAGATTGATCCGTGACCAGCCATAGTACTGTGCACTGGCGAGCTCGACATAATCAGCTTTCAGATCAATGGTCATATCCAGGATATCGCTGATTTGATCAACGTTCTTTCTGTGCAGGACGATGTTCAGCACCATGGGGTAATCATATTCTTTCACCAGGCGTGCCATTTCCAGTTTATGCTGAAAAGTTTTACTGCCACCCAGATAATTATTCAACTCCTCGCTGCTGGCCTGAAAGCTGACCTGAATATGATCCAGACCGGCCTTCTTGAACGCCTTTATCCTGTTTTCGTCCATACCGACGCCGGAGGTGATCAGGTTGGTGTAGTAACCCAGCCGTCTGGCTTCAATAATCAGTTCTTCAAGATCCTGACGCACCAGCGGCTCACCACCGGAAAAACCCAGTTGTGTCGCCCCCATCTTGCGCCCTTGTTGCATCACCCGGATCCAGTCATCAGTTGATAATTCGTCCTTGTATTTCGCGATTTCAATCGGATTTGCGCAATAAGGGCATTGCAAGGGACAACGATAGGTCAGTTCGGCGAGCAACCACAGGGGCTTACTCTGGTTTGATTCTAATCCAGCCATTTTCTTTTGCCTGTTTCAGGAATTGAAAGACATCGTCTTCGACATCAATGTCGGAAAACTGTGAGTTTATATCGCTGATAATATCAGCCGCGCTTTGTTGCCCATCGCAGCGTTTCATAATTTCACCGGCGCTCTGGCTGAGTTTCACCATACCCTCCGGATAGAGAATGACGAAACAGTTCTGCACCTCTTCCCATTGAAAGCGAAAGGTGGGAGCCAGTTCCGGGATATCACCCGCCTGAATTTCTTCGCTCATATTTATTCATCAACACAGTGATAGGGAGGTTTGTTTTCGATATAAGCCATCCACATGGCATCGAGCATGGTCCAGAGGATATCCAGTTTGAATTGCAGGATATCGAGAGCGTGCTCCTGCTCATCTCTTCTCCTGAAATGATCCAGGGTGATTTGCAGGCCATGTTCCACGTCACGCCGCGCTTCGCTTAAACGTTTTCGAAAATAGATATAGCCCTTTTCATCAATCCAGGGATAAACCTCCGGCCAGTTGTCCAGGCGTTTCTGGTGAATCGTCGGCGCAAACAATTCCGTCAGTGAAGAGCAGGCTGCCTCCTGCCAGGTAGCGGTGCGGGCAAAATTGTAGTAAGCATCAATGGCAAAACGCACGCCGGGCAGGACATGTTCTTCCGATATGAGTTCTTCGCGGGTCAGCCCGACCGATTCGCCGAGTTGCAACCAGGCTTCGATACCGCCATCTTCACCCTCCGTTCCATCGTGGTCGATTATCCGTTGAACCCAGTGTCGGCGTACATCCCGCTCACGGCAATTCGCCATGATGGCGGCATCTTTTACCGGAATGCTGGTCTGGTAATAAAAGCGATTGGCCACCCAACCCTGTATGGCGGGCTTTTCCAGTTTCCCGCTGTTCATCAATATATGGAAGGGGTGGACAATATGATAGTATTTTTCTTTTGCACGCAGTTGCTGCTCGAATTCCTCCCTGCTCCAGGGGGCCTGTTCTTCTGATCCCATATGCTTCTGATTCTCCTGTAAGATTCATTGTTGTTGGCCTGATTATCTGAACTGCAGCAGCGAAAAGCGTGCCATGCTCTGTCACAAAATGAAAAGTTATTTTAAATCAGTTAGTAAGCTATCATATGTCTTGAAGCAAGCAGAGCATCCCGCGTATAAACACGATGATTCGGGTTGTACATGGTTTGGCTGAACCCAACAATTGGTTCATATTAGCCAGCGCAAGAATCAGGGGCATACAAATCAAGAGACTGAAAAGGCAGTCGAGCAGTCCGGTAAGTGACAGATAATGACCGAACACATTCTATTTCTCACGGGTAAACTGGCTGAAAAGCGCCTGCATGCGGTGCTGGAATCCATGGAAATTGATGACTTTCAGTATGAAATAAAAAATATCGGGCTGAACGTTGCTGCTCTGATGACGGCGGATATGATCGCACGGCGACTGGGGTCGGTCGACAAGGCGGATCGGATTATTCTACCGGGTCTGTGTCGTGGGAATCTGGCAGTCTTGAGCGAACAATTCGGTGTACCCGTCATAAAAGGCACGGATGATCTGAAAGATCTGCCGCTTTTCTTTGGACGGGAGGCTCAGAACGTGGATCTGAGCCAGCACAGTGTGCTTATATTCGCCGAGATTGTTGATGCGGCGGAGATCAGCATTGACAGCATTGTGGCGCGTGCAAAGCGTTATGTGGACGATGGTGCCGATATTATCGATATTGGTTGTCTGCCGGATACGGATTTCCCCCATCTTGAAGACACCGTGGCTGCACTGAAAAGTGAAGGCCTTTGTGTCAGCATTGATTCACAGGACGATGATGAACTGCTGCGGGGTGGTCGGGCCGGAGCGGATTATCTGCTGAGCCTGAAGGAATCCACTTTGTGGATTGCCGAAGAGGTGGAAGCCATTCCGGTGCTGATCCCCGAGAGGCATCCGCAGGTCGATTCCCTGTACCGGGCAATAGACAAGCTGAGCGAGCAGGGCAGGCCTTTTATTGCCGACAGTATTCTGGATCCGATACACTTCGGTTTCACGGAATCTATTATTCGTTATTTCGATTTGAGACAAAGGTATCCGGTCAGCGACATTATGATGGGCGTCGGCAATCTTACCGAGTTGACAGAGGCGGATACCAGCGGTATCAACGCGATATTGTTCGGTATAATATCGGAGCTGGATATCAGGCATGTCCTGACAACGCAGGTCAGCCCCCATGCCTGTTCTGCCATCCGTGAAGCGGATCGGGCACGACGGATGTTCCACGCGGCAAAACAACAGGACAGCTTGCCAAAAGGCATAGACAGCGCCCTGCTGACAACGCACTCGCGCAGGCCTTTTCCCTATACCGCCGATGAAATTGCCGAGCTGGCGGCAGAAATCAGGGATCCCAGTTATCGCATACAGGTCAGCGAAGCAGGGATACATATCTATAATCGAGACGGTATAACAACGGCAGATGATCCTTATACCTTGTTTTCAGGGCTGAGCTCTCTGCACAATGATGCCGCCCATGCCTTCTATATAGGAGTATAATTGGCCCGGGCTCAAATTGCCCTGCGCCTTGGCAAGCGTTATGTGCAGGATGCGGAACTGGATTGGGGTGCGGCGGTGGCGGATACCGGCGATGTCCGGGAAACGACCGCGCATGCTGTTGATGGGTCGGGGGACAATGGGTTACATAAAAGCGCGGGAAATACATTGCAAGCCGGTAAAAAAAGAAAAAAGACAAAAACATGATTCACGAAACCGTCATCACCACCATCAACGAGAGCAACGAATGTCATATCGCCCCGATGGGTATTCGTCATGACAACGACCTGTTCGTCATTGCACCGTTCAAACCCTCGCGCACACTCGACAATCTCCGTGTGAGTGGACAGGCCGTTATCAATATGACCGATGACGTGAGTATTATTGCCGGATGTCTGACAGGTCGACGTGACTGGCCGCTTGCGCCAGCTTGTAAGGTAGACGGTTATGTCCTGCACGCTGCTCTGGCGCATGTTGAAGTGGAGGTGGTTTCGGTGGAGGAAGATGCGCTGCGCCCGCGTTTTTTCTGCCGGGAAGTCCATTCGACAGCCCACGCGCCTTTCCAGGGATTTAATCGTGCCCAGGCCGCCGTACTGGAAGCGGCTATTCTTGTCAGTCGACTGCACATGCTGTCCGCAGAAAAAATAAATTCGGAAATCGCCTATTTGCAGGCAGCTATCGACAAAACGGCGGGAGAGAGGGAACGGCTTGCCTGGGGCTGGCTGATGGAAAGTATGGATGAATACATGCGGGCACAGCAACAGAGGGCACAATCATGACTGCATTGCTGGCCAGTGTTTGCAGTCTGAGCGAAACCATGCTGGCACGAGAAGCAGGGGTCGATATTATTGATTTAAAAAATCCGCGTGACGGCGCACTGGGCGCGCTGGATTACTCCGTGATTGAAGAACTGGTAGCTTACGTCAATGGTGCAAGGCCTGTCAGCGCAACGATAGGAAATTTGCCTTTTGAAGCAAAACGAATAGAGCCCGTTATCAAACGTATGGCGCGAAGTGGTGTTGATATCATCAAAATCGGCGTCAGTGGCACACTCAACAAAGAGGCAGAACTGAACATGCTCTCGACATTATGTCAGCAGGGGATTCGCATAGTGTTGGTGCTGTTTGCGGAGCAATATGATCCCGCCTGCAATTTTAAAAAAGTTTCAAATGCCGGCATTACCGGTGTGATGCTGGATACTGAAGACAAAGGCAGTGGTTCTCTCAGGGAAAAATTATCGGACAGCGTGCTGCAAGGTTTCGTTAATGATGCGAAGGGACATGGATTGTTAAGCGGTCTGGCGGGTTCGCTGAACGAAAAAGATATTGCTTCCCTGCTTCATATCAACCCGGATTATCTCGGTTTTCGAGGTGGATTATGTCAGCAGGGGAGAAGAGAAATGGTGCTGGATATGGAGATAACAAAGTCTGTGCGCCGACGCATTCCAGCCGCATCCATGCAGATTCTGCCAACTGTAGCTATAATTTAATAACGTTTTAGTGAGTGAGGATATTGCCGGGTGGTAAAAAATACCAAAGATCAAACTTACGCAGAGGAAGAAATAGACAGGCGGCTCAAGGATGAGTTGCCCCAGTGGTATTATGAAGATGGCTGGATCAGACGGAAATTCCGGACCAGTGGCTGGAAGGGGACATTAATGGTGATTAATACAGTCGGGCATCTGGCAGAGGCCGCCTGGCATCATCCCGATATCACTGCTTCCTATGCCTTCGTCGTGGTAAAGTTGATGAATCATGCTGCCGGGGGCGTCACCGATAAAGACTTCGAACTGGCAAAAAAAATAGAAGAGGTCGTGATGTGGCAACCTGGCGCAATAGAAAGTAATGTACTGAAAGGCACTCCCGATGACCCACGTTTTAAATATATAAAGTACGATTGACCAAGAGGCACCGAAGGCATCCTGAAAAATGGCCATTTCTTATGCAAAGGTAGTGGGAGAAATATCCTCCGGTTTTATTACTATCGTTTTTAACCCGGATATGACAGGTACAGACGCCGTGAATAACACCGGCTCGGAGCTCATCGCCACTTTGCCGATGGATATCGTGCCGCCGGAATTGAGGGAAGCGGATACAGATATCTGGTTCGCGACGGCGCAATTGAGCGATGGTTCAAAAAAGCGCATCAAAAAGATCTTTCCCGCGACCTCGGAGGAGATCCCTGAGGAGTATTATGCATGGTTGGAGGAAAATAGAATCAACAGTAAATAAAGGCATAACAAGACCCGTAGGTGTCAGGCACCTTTTTATGTAAGCTATTGATTATACATAATGGCTCTTCCCCAAATCAGGTGGGTAGGATAGTGTAAACGGTTATGAGAGACAAAGATTTATACGCCCGGATATTGGGGATAGAGAGCCCGTGGCAGGTAACGGAAGTAGAACTGAACGCTGCTGAGCACGAAGTCATCGTACAAGTAACGCCGAAGTCTGGTAGCACACACGCCTGTCCGACCTGTGATGAAGTATCACCGGG
>JAJRTU010000347.1 GCA_024278135.1 Gammaproteobacteria bacterium | reverse complement strand
CACTGGTCCAGCATATTTGTGAAAATGCTTATTTGAATGGCGAAACCATTCGTCTCGACGGTGCCATTCGCATGGCGCCAAAATGATGTCGAGTAAAAGAATACATCGTATTCATTTACTCGACATCATACTGACGAATACCCGTATCCGGCAGGGCAGGATGGTAATGAAAAAATGGGCACGACGTTGACTTTGCCCATCCACCTGCCAGTATATGGCAGGGTAAGAAAATTTAGTTTCACGATATAAAAATATCCACCCCGCTCACTCATGATTAACACCCTGTCCATCGACGCCTGGATCACCTTGCTGGTGATGTTGGTTGTGCTGTACTTCCTGATGCGTTCAAAGCGTGCGCCTGATGCGATCCTGTGGTGCGGACTGGCGGTGTTGATGATGGCACCGGTCAGGAAAGACGGCATATGGGAGTTTGGCATCCTCTCGGCCGGCGATGCCCTGTCTGGTCTGGCCAATGAAGGCGTGGTCACTATTGCCGCCATGTTTGCTGTTGCCGCAGGTCTTAAGGAAACCGGAGCGTTGCGCTGGTTATCCCATAATTTCCTGGGGACACCCTCTTCACTGATGTCAGCACAGAATCGTATCATGTGGCCGACGGCAACGATCAGTGCTTTTATGAACAACACACCGTTGGTGGCCATGTTGTTGCCCATGATCGATGAGTGGTCGAAACAGCATCGCCTGTCTGCGTCAAAGTTACTGATGCCGCTGTCCTTTGCCTCCATTCTCGGCGGCACCTGTACCTTGATCGGTACCAGTACCAACCTGGTGGTCAATGGCTGGATAATCGAAGAACTGGATCATCCGGGACTGGGCATGTTTGAGATCAGTATCATCGGTATCCCGGTAGCGATCGTCGGCATTGTGTATATTTTGTTTACACAGCGCTGGCTGCTGAAAGACCGAAAGCCTGCCATCAGCCCAGGCGACGACGCGCGCCAGTACACGGTGGAGATGATGGTGGAAGCAGAGGGCCGACTTGTCGGCAAGACTATCCAGGAAGCCGGTTTACGTGGCCTGCCGGGTTTGTATCTGATTGAGATAGATCGTGGTGGCGATGTACTGCCGGCCGTGTCGTCGAATATTTCTCTGATGGCCGAAGACCGACTGGTATTTGCCGGTGTTGTGGAGTCGGTCGTGGATCTTCAGCGCATCAGCGGCTTGCGTCTGGCGACCGAACAGGTGTACAAAATGAACGATCCGCGTAACAAACGTATCCTGATAGAAGCCGTTGTCAGCAATACCTGCCCCCTGATTGGAAAGTCCATTCGTGATGGGCACTTTCGGACCATCTACAATGCCGCGGTGATTGCGGTGGCCCGAAATGGTCAGCGCATTAACAAAAAGATCGGTGATATTGTTCTGCAGCCCGGTGATACTCTGTTGCTGGAGACGCGGCATAGTTTTGTCGAACAGCAACGTAATAACCGGGATTTTTATCTGGTTTCCCAGGTGGAGGGCAGTCGTCCTCTGAATCAGGAGAAGGCCGGTCTTGCACTGGGCTTGCTGGTGACCTTAATCGCTTTGGTCAGCTTTGGTGTGATGAGTATGCTGCAGGCGGCCTTGCTGATAGCCGGGATCATGGTTCTGAGTGATTGTTGCAGTGCCTCGGTGGCCCGGCGTGCAATCGATATGCAGACCTTACTGGTCATCGCGGCGGCCATCGGTCTGGGCAAGGCCATGCAGCTCAGCGGTCTGGCCATTGCCATTGGTGAGCTGTTGTTGAATCTGGTGGGTTCCGATCCCGCGATTATGTTGACCGCCGTTCTGATAGTGACCATGCTGCTTGGCAACCTGATCACGGCCAAGGCCGGTGCGGTATTGATGCTGCCCATTGTGGTTGCGATTGCGAGCGATCTGGGTGTATCACAGATGCCCTTCATCATCGCCGTCATGTTTGCCTCTGCCACTTCTCTCGCCACGCCCATCAGTTATCCGACCAACCTGATGGTTTATGGTGCCGGTGGCTATCGTTTCCGGGATTACCTCCTGCTCGGCCTGCCGCTGAGTGTGCTGATTATTATAATGGGGGCGATCCTGATCCCGGTATTCTGGGTTTTTTGATCACTATGTTGTTATCGCATAACCGTCAGGATAAAAACGAATGAGTAAAGCAATCATCGCCGGTGTGGCCCTGATGAAATTTGCCAAACCCGGTCAGCATCAACCTTATCGGGTAGCGGCATCGCAAGCCATTCGTGCTGCGTTGAAAGATGCCGGTATGGATGCCGGGCAGGTTCAACAGGCCTATGGGGCGTATATTTACGGTGATTCCACCTGCGCCCAGCATGCCATGTACGATGCCTTCATGACCGGTATTCCGCTGGTCAATGTCAATAATAACTGCTCCTCCGGTTCCAGCGCGCTGTTTCTGGCACGTCAGGCCGTGCAGAGTGAAGCCGTTGACTGTGCCCTGGCCTTCGGTTTTGAAGAAATGCAGGCGGGTGCGCTGGGTTCTCACTGGGATGATCGTGAGTCGCCATTCGATAACTTTATCAAGGTGCTGGACGAGAAAGGCTACCCGGATGCACCGCTGGCGCTACGTTGTTTTGGTGCTGCCGGTCATTACTACATGAACAAATACGATGCTGCCGTCGATTTGTTTGCCGGCATCGCCGTTAAAACCCGTCGTCATGCGACCCGTAATCCCTTTGCACTGTTCAATACACCCATTACCGAAGAGGAAGTATTGAACTCGCCCGTGGTTTATATGGATTACCTGACACGATTAATGTGTTGTCCTCCCACCTGTGGTGCGGCAGCCGCCGTTGTGGTCAGCGACAAGTTGGCGAAAAAGCTGGGGATTCGCGATGGCGTTGAATTGATTGCCCAGGCGATGGCAACCGATACACCGGCCAGCTGGGACAACCCGGTAAATTTAGTCGGCGCTGACATGACGCACAGGGCATCACTGTCTGTTTATGAGCAGGCAGGTCTCGGTCCTGAATCCGTGGATGTCGTCGAATTGCACGATTGTTTCGTGGTCAATGAAGTGGTGACATACGAAGCTTTGGGCCTGTGTGCTGAAGGCGAAGCAACGAAATTTGTCAAACAGGGTGACAATACCTATGGCGGTAAAATGGTGGTCAACCCTTCCGGCGGCCTGATGTCGAAGGGCCATCCCATCGGCGCTACCGGTCTGGCCCAGTGTTATGAGCTGACTGTCCAGCTGCGGGGTACGGCCGGCGCCCGGCAGGTGGAAAAGGCCGAAATCGCCCTGCAGCACAACCTGGGTCTTGGCGGCGCCGTTGTTGTGACCATGTACAGGAAAGCGTGAGTGTAAACAGTTAAGCCAGCTTTGTGATGAGTGCTTCCGCCTGTTTAATGACGGCATCCTGATGACTTTGCAGTGACTGACCACCGAGTCCGTTTAGCAGGGCTTCAAATGGATCTTCACTGGCGGTGTTGATACCGGACAGGGTTTCCATGACTGCCAGACCGAAAAATGGCACCGTCGCGCCGTTATAGCCCCCTTCGTGGCACATTACGATGCGACCGTCACAGACTTCGTCCGCAACGGACATCAGTTTTTTCGTCAGACTGCGATAAGCGTTTCCTGTCATCATTTGTCTGCCAAGCGGATCCCAGGCACCGGCATCAAATCCGGAAGGTACAATGATCAGATCCGGTTTATAGCTACGCAGGGCCGGTAAAACCACACGGTCATAGGCGGCTTCATAGGCACCGACACCTGAACCCGGGGGCAAGGGGATATTAATATTAAAGCCTTCTCCGCTGCCTTCTCCGATTTCGTTGATATGGCCGGAATCCGGGGGAAAACAATTGTCCTGGTGTATGGAAATTGTCAGGGCCTGCGGGTTTTCCCAAAAACCGGTTTGTGTGCCATTGCCGTGATGAACATCCCAGTCAACGGTGGCGATGCGATCAAGATTGCGTACTTCCAGGGCATGTTTCCCGGCAATGACGGCGTTGCCAAAAATACAAAAGCCCATTCCCGTACCCGGCAAAGCATGATGCCCCGGTGGTCGGACAAGCGCATAGGCATTGTTGACTTTCCCGTCTATTACCGCATCAACCGCCTCAATAACACCGCCTGCGGACAGTTTCGCAATCTCGAAGCTGCCCCGGCCCATCGGCGTGTAGACACCGGTTTCCGCGGCGTATTCATCATTCAGCGCGCGTATTTTTTCCAGGTATTGTTCGCTGTGGAAGCGTAGAATTTCCTCATCAGTGGCTTCACGTGCCTCGATAGGGCTGAGTTGTTTGAGCAGACCACTGACCTCCAGCAGATTGCGAAAACGTCTTTTCGTATCCGGGTTTTCCACATGCTCGTAGGGCTGGACGGGATTCCCGTAAGGGATGACGCCGGCAAAGTTGCCCGTGTTATGCCACATATAGAGTTCATGAAATACAAAGCCGGTCGCCATAACTTACTCCTGTTCAAGAAACTCGTTAATCAAAGGCGCGATGTGTGGCCAGGGATGTGCCTGCTCAAACTGAGCGGCCAGCTGCAACAAAGTGCTTTCCTCGCCGTAGCGTCCGACAAATTGCAGGCCGATGGGCAGCTTGTCCGTCGACTGATGCAAGGGCAATGAGATGGCGGGCTGGCCTGTCATATTAAACAGGGGCGTATAGGGACAATAGCGGAATACCTGTTCCGACCAGCCCACGGCATCAAGCTCAGGATCGTTGGCGTTCATGACACCCAGGGGCAGGGGGGGCTGGGTCGTTGCAGGTGTCAATAACAGATCGTAATTCTGGAAAAACTGTCCGACAGTGCGGCATATCTGATTGGCCTCGGCCTGCGCCTGCAAAAACTCTACAGCCTTTACGTTCTTGCCGTAGTGATAACAGGCCAGCGTCGTGGCTTCCAGCGTTGTGTCATCCACCGTTCTGTCGCAAAGCATCGCGGCATGATCCACCATGGCAGCGATATTAGCCGTCCACAATATATGGGTGGCATCAAAGAACTGCTGCCAGTCAATTTCCGGTCTGGCTTCGCTTACTCGATGTCCCAGTTGTACACATTGCCTGGCGGTGGTGGTGCAGGCCTGTTTCACCTGTTCGTCGACCTCTGTGCCGGACCAGGGCTCCACCATGAAGGCAATATTCAGTTGCCCGGGTTCGTTGATACTGCTGTCGGCATACGCTTGTGCCGGTGCCGCAATCTCGAAAGGGTCACCCACGCCCGGGCCCTGTACGGCATCGAGCAGGCGGGCGGCATCTCTGACTGTTCGGGTCACGGCAAATTCAATGGCGAGACCGCTCAACGGTTCCGCCATATCGGGGCCACACGGCACTCTGCCACGGCTGGGCTTCAGACCGAGCAGGCCACAGCATGAAGCCGGGATCCGAATGGAACCCCCGCCGTCATTGGCATGGGCCAGTGGTACGATACCGGCCGCGACTGATGCCGCCGTTGCGCCGCTGGAGCCTCCCGGTATGCGTGTCAGGTCCCAGGGATTACATGACGGGCCATTGACGAGCGCTTCGGTGGTGGGACAATAGCCGAGTTCCGGTGTCGCCGCGCGAGCAATGGTCCGCAATCCGGCATGGCGAAACCGTTGCATTAAATCGGTGTCGTGCGGTGTCCTCAGTCCCTGCGTCAGTCGGCTGCCCATTTCATTCAATATCCCTTCGGCATGCAGCGCCAGATCCTTGATAATAAAGGGAACGCCGTAAAATGGCGCGGTGCCGGATTCACTGCCGGCCAGCGGTTCCGGGAATATTTCAAGCAGTGTATTGATCTTCGGGTTGAGCAACTCCGCCGCCTGCAATGCACAGGCCAGGGCTTCTTCCTGTTTGATCTCTTTATTATGTATCAGGCGGGCCAGGCCGAGTCCGTCGCAGGCGATATATTCACGTAATTTCATAACACTCTTCTGAATAGATAAAAAACAGGGCAGGTAACGGCGAACCTACCTGCCAGTGGTTTTTTATTGGGAAGGATATTTTTATTTAAACTGATAACGGATCGATGCTCCCAGCGTTCGCTGTTCGCCGAATATATCCAGCTTGAAAAAAGCAATGTTGTTGATATAGGTCAGGTAATGCGCATCAAACAGGTTTTTGCCCCAGACCGCGACTTCCCACTTGCCGTCCTGGGAAGCAATGGCGGCACGCATATTCACCACCCAGTAAGCGTCTGCCTTGTCAAACAACTGGTTGGTAGCCTCAAGGAAACGCTCGTCGACCCAGCGGTAGTCGGTCATCAGGATGCCGTTCCAGCCGTCCACGATGGGTTGTTCATAACGTACCATGCCGTTATAAGTCCATTTCGGTG
>JAJRTU010000346.1 GCA_024278135.1 Gammaproteobacteria bacterium | reverse complement strand
TCCTTGAGCAGGAGGGCATTGCCTGTTTGATGAAAAACCAGACTCTGGCCGGTGCCATGGGTGAAATCCCGGCCCTGGAATGCTGGCCCGAGCTGTGGATCACCGATGACAGACAATATTCACAGGCCATGAAAATAGTTGAAGCGGCGCTGTCGCCGGTGGCGACGGATGCCCGAGCCTGGCGCTGTCAGTGTGGAGAGGAAATCGAAGCACAATTCACTGCCTGTTGGCAATGTAACCGGCAGCGGCCCGATCTTTGAGCTCACCGATATCCATCAACTGAAAACACTTCCTTCCGCAGCATGCCATGTGGTGTCGTGATGCCTGGACGCAGCACTGACGAAACGGAGGAAGCCATTAAACCCGAACAGATTGGGCGAAGTGAATATCATCAATAGCTACACATTCATTAATTGACCTATATCAACTTTAATCCGGTGGTATTCCATTAGTATTTCCGGGAGTATCGGATTTGGCCAGGGGTATTTAAGAAGTGGCATTTCAGAGTATGATTCACTGTCGCGCTGCCGAAACCTTGCTGATAAAAGAGTAAAACAGAACGGTCAACGGCAAGCAGCCGCCATGCTTTCGGTGCAAAAGCCGTTTTTTACAATTATTTGTTACTGAACACGCAATATTATGTAAACAAATGTAATGCAAGCGAAACACTCAATCAGCCGACGACACTTTCTTCGTGGTCAGTTGCGTGGGCACATCAAGGAAACCCGTCCGCCATGGGCTTTGCCGGAAAATGATTTTATCAATACCTGTACGGGCTGTAATGAATGTATCGACAAGTGTCCGGAAAGGATAATTGTCAAAGGTGAAGGGGGCTTCCCCACTGTCAATTTTGACTTTGGTGCCTGTACTTTCTGTCAGGACTGTGTGGCGGCCTGTGATGAGGCTGCGCTTTCTATCACTGATGCCGGGCAAGCTCCCTGGAATCTGACAGCCAATATCACCCCTGACTGCATTTCTCTGCACGGTGTAGCCTGCAGCTCCTGTGCAGACAGTTGTGAGGAAGAAGCCATTTCATTTCGGCACCAGATCGGCGGTATCAGTCAACCGGAAATAAAAACAGGTCTCTGTACAGGCTGTGGGGCCTGCACCGCCACCTGTCCTGTTGATGCCATCAAGATTTCAGAAAAAACAGTTTGTGAGGAATACGCTTATGATCACAATTAATGTATGCGGTGTGCTGGTGTTTACACGCCCTGAACACATGGAAACCGTACGGACGCAACTGGAAGCTGAAGACGGCATTGAAGTGCATGCGGCCAAAGACGATGGCCACCTGGTCGTGACGGTGGAAAAAGAGGACCAGCAGCAAACAGGAGAAACACTTAACAGAATTCAGGCAATGGATCATGTGATTACAGCATCCATGGTTTATCAATATTTTGACCAGGTATCAGAAAAAGAGTGGGAGATGGCATTATGAAATTTTCACGACGCGATTTTGTAAAGACAAATGCAATAGCGGCTACAGCGGCGGCGGCCGGAGTCACTATTCCAGGAATTAACAGCGCATTTGCAAAGTCAGATGACAAGATACGCTGGGACAAGGCTCCCTGCCGCTTCTGCGGTACCGGTTGCAGCGTCCTGATCGGTACGAAGGGAGGCAAGATAGTCGCCACCCAGGGTGATCCGGATTCCCCGGTAAACAAGGGGTTGAATTGCATCAAGGGCTATTTCCTGTCCAAGATTATGTATGGTAAAGACCGTCTCAAGACACCGCTGCTGCGCATGAGCGGCGGCGAATACGACAAGGAAGGGGAATTCACTCCCATCACCTGGGAACAGGCTTTCGATATTATGGAAGAGAAATGGAAGAAAGCCCTGGCAAAGGACATGAAAACGAATGCGGGCAAACCGGCAGATAAACTGACCTCCTCGGTCGGCATGTTCGGATCCGGACAATGGACGGTCTGGGAAGGCTATGCCGCTTCCAAACTCTACAAGGCGGGTTTTCGCAGCAACAACATTGATCCGAATGCCCGTCATTGCATGGCTTCTGCCGTGGCCGGTTTTGTCCGCACCTTCGGCTCTGATGAACCGATGGGTGTCTACGATGACCTGGAACATGCCGATGCCTTTGTACTGTGGGGTTCCAACATGTCGGAGATGCATCCGATCCTCTGGTCAAGATTAACTGACAGAAGATTGACCGGTGATGATGTCAAAGTCGCCGTGCTGTCCACGTTTCGGCATCGTTGTTTCGAACTGGCGGATCTGGATCTTGTTTTCGAGCCGCAAACGGACCTGGCCATTCTTAACTATATTGCCAACTACATTATTCAGTCCGGCAATGTCAACAAGGATTTTGTCAATAAGCATGTCAATTTCCGCCTGGGCAATACGGATATCGGTTATGGCCTGCGCGCTGATCACCCACTGGAGATCAAGGCAAAAAACAACAAGAAGCGTAAGGACCAAATAGGTTCAAAGCCGATCACCTTTGAAGAGTTTGCCGAGTTTGTGTCCACTTACGATCTGGATTACACCGCCAAACTGAGTAAGGTGCCGAAGGAAAAACTCCAGGCACTGGCCGAACTCTATGCCGATCCGGAACGTAAGGTCGTCTCTTACTGGACCATGGGCTTCAATCAGCACACTCGTGGTACCTGGGCAAACAATATGGTCTATAACGTGCATCTGCTGACCGGTAAAATATCGCTACCCGGCAACGGGCCCTTCTCGCTGACCGGACAACCTTCAGCCTGTGGTACGGCACGCGAAGTGGGCACCTTTGCCCATCGTCTGCCGGCGGATCTGGTCGTGGCCAAAAAACCCCATCGAGATTTCAGTGAAAAACTCTGGAAACTGCCGGAAGGCACGCTGAATGGCAAGGTGGGTTACCACGCCGTGCTGCAGAACCGCATGCTGAAGGACGGCAAACTCAACGCCTACTGGGTCATGTGTAATAACAATATGCAGGCTGCGGCCAATATGAATGAGGAAGGCTTTCCCGGTTATCGCAATCCTGATAATTTTATTGTCGTCTCCGATCCCTATCCCACGGTTACCGCGATGGCAGCGGACCTGATCCTGCCCACGGCGATGTGGACCGAAAAGGAAGGTGCCTATGGCAATGCGGAAAGGCGTACACAATTCTGGCGCGAACAGGTCAAGGCACCGGGAGAGGCGAAATCCGATCTCTGGCAACTGGTCGAATTTTCAAAACGATTCAAAGCCGAAGATGTCTGGCCGGAAGAAATTCTCGCCAAAGCACCTGAATATCGTGGCAGGACCCTGTATGACATCCTCTACGCCAACGGTCAGGTGGACAAGTACCCGGCTCAGCCAATCACGGATTCGCACAGTAATGTCTACTCCAATCATGAAATGGATGCGTTCGGGTTCTATATTCAAAAAGGGCTGTTTGAAGAGTATCGCCGCTTTGGCACGGAGGGGCCGAAAAAAGGCCACGATCTGGGTGAATTCGACCGCTATCACCAGACACGCGGCATGCGCTGGCCGGTGGTGAACGGCAAGGAGACGCTTTGGCGCTATCGTGAAGGCTACGATCCCTTCGTGAAGGCGGGTGAAGAAGTCAGATTTTACGGTAAACCGGACGGCAAGGCCTGGGCCTTTGCCCTGCCCTATGAACCACCGGCGGAATCACCGGATGATGAATATGATCTCTGGCTGAGTACCGGGCGTGTACTTGAACACTGGCATTCCGGCTCGATGACACGTCGGGTGCCGGAACTGTATCGTTCCTTCCCTGATGCCCTGCTGTATATGCATCCCAAAGACGCCAAAGCCCGTGGATTACGGCGCGGGATGGCGGCAAAAATTGAAACCCGTCGCGGTCAAATTGTCGTGCGTGTGGAAACGCGTGGGCGCAATCGACCTCCCCGGGGGCTGGTCTTTGTCCCCTGGTTCGATGCCAGTCGACTGGTCAACAAACTCACATTGGATGCGACATGCCCCATCTCGAAAGAAACTGATTTCAAGAAGTGTGCCTGCAAGGTCGTCAGGGCAACGTAAAAATCGCCCGATGATGAGATGAGCGGCAGAAACATCAACGATCACCGGTCATGATGAACCGCAGACAGTTTGTATTGGATACGGCAAAGACAGCCTGTGGCGTCAGCCTGTTTGGGCTGGGTCTCGGCCTGTATTCAAAACAGACGCATTCGATACCACCATTGGCCGTCAGGCCTCCCGGTGCCCTGGCTGAAGAGCAATTCTCCGGCGCCTGTATCCGCTGTGGCTTATGTGTGCGCGATTGCCCTTATGACACGCTGAAATTGGCCCGACTGGGAGAAGAGGTAACAACCGGTACGCCTTACTTTACCGCCCGTGATGTCCCCTGCGAGATGTGTGAAGACATTCCCTGTGTCAAGGCCTGTCCCAGCGGCGCCCTGGATCCGAGCCTTGACGACATTGATGACGCACGTATGGGACTGGCTGCACTGATAGACCAGGAAAGCTGTCTCAATTTTCAGGGCTTGCGTTGTGATGTTTGTTATCGGGTCTGCCCCTTGATTGAAGAAGCGATTACACTGGATCTGCAACACAACCAACGCAGTGGCAGTCATGCCCTGTTTATTCCGACTGTACATTCGGATGCCTGCACAGGTTGTGGCAAATGCGAACATGCCTGTGTACTTCCCGAAGCCGCGATTAAAGTATTGCCCAGAAAGCTGGCCAAGGGCAAATCTGCTGAACACTATCGCTTTGGCTGGAAAGAGAAAAAGAAGGCGGGGGGCAGCCTGGTCAGTCCGGATCTGGAGCACCGCTATAATCTGCCCCAGGGAGTTGAATATGAATATGGGGGAAGAGGTTTAATCGAAAATAAGGCCGACGCCCTGCCGTTTGCCAGTGATCCACTTGATACATTGAAAAAACACCAGGCGGATATGCAATGAAGCAGATCCCAATGCCTGGCACAGAACGACTCGCCCATGTCGGATGGCTGAAGGCCAACCTCTGGTTATTGCTGAGAAGACTGAGTCAATTGTCCATTCTCGGTCTGTTTCTGCTGGGCCCGCTTGCCGGTATCTGGATTGTTAAAGGTAATCTCGCCTCCAGTCTGACACTGGAGACCCTGCCGCTGAGCGATCCCTATGTATTGTTGCAATCTTTTCTTGCCGGGCACAGCCTGCAAACAACCACGATCACCGGTGCCCTGATTGTCCTGATGTTTTATCTGGCAGTGGGAGGTCGTGTATATTGCTCATGGGTATGCCCGATCAACATCGTGACCGACATGGCCAGCTGGCTGCGCCGGAAACTTTCCATCAGGGGGCAGGGCTTGCGCTTCAGTGCGCAGGCGGGATATTGGGTATTTGCCATGACACTGATACTGGCATTGACAACAGGAACCATCGCCTGGGAACTGGTCAATCCGGTGTCAATGCTTTATCGGGGCCTGCTTTACGGCATGGGTTATGCCTGGTTGGTCATCCTCGCTGTCTTTCTGTTTGATTTATTTCTCAGTCGCCGGGGCTGGTGCAAACATCTCTGCCCGGTCGGCATATTTTACGGTTTACTGGGAAATAAAAGTATTTTACGAATAACGGCAGAGAACCGGGCGCAATGCAACGATTGTATGGACTGCTTTTCAGTATGTCCCGAGCCACAGGTGATCAAACCGGCTCTGAAAGAACTGAGCGATGACAAAAGCCCGATAATACAGTCTGGACGCTGCTCAAACTGCGCACGTTGTATTGATGTTTGTAACCGGAACGTATTCTCTTTCACCACTCGATTAAATAAACACTATGGGCATCAACTGTTCCAACCTTAGGAGATAATGCCATGAAAAAAATACTGCTGGCAGGGTCGGCTTTACTATTTGGATTAACTGGATTTATTCCACAATCACTGGCTCAGGATGAGATCCGATCATTGCGGGGGGATCACCCTCTCGATGAAAATTCCGCCGAGCCGGAAATGAAAAACTGGCAGCTGGATCGTGACCCCATCCCACGAGACCACGTCAAACAGCCACCGCTGATTCCACATAAAATCCAGGGCTACAGAATCAATCTTAAATTCAACAAATGTATGTCCTGTCACAGCTGGACGAAATACAAGGAGGCCGGGGCCACCAAGATCAGCCAGTCACACTTTGAGGACCGTGAAAACAACGTTATGGCCAATGTGGCTGCACGTCGCTATTTTTGCACGCAATGCCATGTCCCGCAGGTCAATGCCAGACCTTTGGTAGAAAATACTTTTCAACCCCTGCCGACGATTAAATAGTATTGATCAATCAGGGCTAATGTTAATTTACAATTTTTCATGGGGCAGATTTCATCATGAGTATGAAAGACAAGATTAATAGTATTAATGCCTGGCTTGCAGGCTTTTCAGCTCTCACGCTTGTTGTTGGCGGTATCGTCTTTGGTATTCTGTTCTGGGGTGGTTTCAACTGGTCCCTGGAGTTGACAAATACAGAACAGTTTTGTATCTCCTGTCATGAGATGGAGGACAATGTGTATCTGGAATATCAGGACACCATTCACTACGCCAACAGGACCGGTGTCCGCGCCACCTGCCCTGATTGTCACGTACCAAAAGAATGGGGACATAAAATCGTTCGCAAGATCAGAGCAAGCAATGAATTGTTGCATAAAGCGCTGGGCACCATAAACACACGCGAAAAATTTGAAGCCAAGCGTCTGGAACTGGCCCAGCTTGAATGGAAAAGGATGAAAAATAATAATTCCCGTGAATGCAGGAATTGCCATGATTACGAATATATGGATTTCACCACACAGGGGAGACGTGCCTATAAAAGACATCTGAAAGGAATTGATGAAGGCCAGACCTGTATTGATTGTCATAAAGGCATAGCCCATCAACTGCCGGATATGCACGATGTTGATGCCAGTGTCGTGGTGGGCCAGAAGCACGTCAAGTAGATATCAGGAGAATCCCGTAAACAGCGTGGGAGAATCGTCCCGGGTTCCTCGGATTCCTGACTGTTCTGCCTGAGCTGGTGTAAATAACACTTACGAGCGGCGTGACTGTTGCTTTTTGCCGTCAGGAAGGTCAATTTCTCTTCTGTTGGAAGCGCGGCCAGGAGCAGTCTTATCTTTAGCCCCACCATCACCAGCATATTGAAAGACCCCGCCACCCGCGTCACGGTATTGACGGGTGCGGGCATATCAGCCGAAAGCGGTATTCCGACTTTTCGCGGACCGGAAGGCTACTGGACAATAGGTTCGAACGTATACATGCCGGAGGACGTCGCCACTCTCGCCATGTTCAAACAACACCCCCGGGAAGTCTGGGAATGGTATCTGTATCGTTTAGGCGTTTGTTTACACGCCCGGCCCAACGCAGGTCATCACGCTCTTGCCGAAATGGAAAAATTACTCGCTGATCGCTTTACCCTCATCACCCAGAATATAGACAATCTGCACATTCGCGCCGGTAATTCGCTGCAAAGAACTTTCCAGATACATGGCAATATTCATTTCACACGCTGTAGCCATGCCTGCTCTGCAGCATTACAGAGACTGGACAGAAAATTAACACTGAAACGCAAACAGAAGCAGCTGACGGAAAACGATCTGCGTTTGCTGCGTTGTCCTTACTGCGATGCCTGGTTGCGACCCCATGTCCTCTGGTTTGATGAGTGTTATGACGAAACCCACTTCCGTTTTGAGAGTTCGATAAAAATCGCCGCCCAAACCGATTTGCTGATTATTGTCGGTACCTCCGGTGCCACGGCCCTGCCCAACCATGTCGTTTCTCTGGCCCGGCAATATCAGAGCACCATCATTGACATTAACCCTGAAGAAAACCCTTTCAGTGCTTCGGCCCGTTCCAGCCCTGGTGGCATGTTCATCAAGCAGGCTTCGTCGGGTGTATTGACTGCTTTGGCAGAGTGTTGTCGCACTTTACACGCTCATATCGGCACAAAAGGCCCATCCGACCAGTAAATGAAAAATACTTTAATACATTGATTATCAACTATTATTTATCTTCTCATTCAGTTTTTATCACTATTTTTAAAAAAATTACAATCACGGCTTGCTATTCGAAAAACAGTCCCTATAATACTTAGTTATCCAACTAACTATAGACATGCATTATGCCTAGAACGAGTGATAAACGGGAACGCCTGATTGATGCTGCCGATATGCTGATACACAGACAGGGCTTCCATAAGACAACACTGGCTGATATAGCCAAAGAGTCCGATGTCCCGCTGGGTAATGTTTATTATTACTTTAAAACCAAGGAAGAAATTTGTGATGCCGTCATTGAGGAGCGAAAACAGAAACTGACCAGTACGCTGGATGGTTGTTGCCAGGGGAAGTGCCCCCGGAAGGCACTGCTCAGGCTGCTTCGATCAATGATGGATGCCAGTGACAAAATTGCGGAAGCAGGTTGTCCTCATGGAAGGTTGTGTACGGAACTGAGTAACGAAATTTCAGATCTGACACATTCGGCTGATGCATGCATGAAGGTATTACTGGAGTGGTCGAGTGATCAATTCAGGACTTTAGGCTACAGAAACGCAGAGGATTTAGGTTTTGAATTTATCTCGCGGATGCAGGGAATAATCATGGTCGGCAACACCCTGCACGATGAGAAGCAGGTAAAGATCCAGCTTAAAGCAATGTGTGAGTGGATTGAAGCACTTGAAGATATTAGCAGCAGTGATCAGGCGCTTGCCTGAGAGGATTTAAAAAATATTATTTAACTTTAGTTAGGTAACTGACATTATGAAATATAACAGCACAAGTCTTATGAATCGGAGAATTAGCGCGCCGCAGACTCGAGTATCTGCGAAGCCACTCATCTGTCGCAACAGAAATTAAAAAAATTTACTCACTAACTTAGTTAGCAAACTTACAAAATCAGAGGAAAAAGAAAATGAAACTTGTTAATTTACATATAAAAATCGTTCTCGCATTGCTCACATCTGTTGTTATCAGCACCAGTGCATCGGCCCAGGCGGGAGAATCAGGCTTTACGCTCGACGACTCCATCCGAACCCAGATTTTTCTGGAGCTGAAATCAAATGTTGAGAGCTTATATCAGAGCAACCGAATATACGCAGCTGATGTCGAGACATCGACTACGACAAAAATCGCCAGTGGTCGTGACAGCATCGAATTTGCTGTACCACTGAATCTTGATAACAACACGACAACAAACAGCAAGAGTATTGAAACGATATATTAGGTGCTGAACAACACTCGGAAAATATTGACCATCCCCTACTTCGCCGTCGCTTTACCTCCCCCTCGCGACGGCATTTTTTTTCCTCGCTTCCAGCACCATAGTTCACATATATTCTGTTTTACAGTAATTTCTTGTCCAGTAACAAGTTCAGGCTGTAACGCACACCAAAGCCCGTGGTATCTGTGGGAATATGCGCCAGGCCCCCTTTGTGATGGCCGCCGGCCAGGTCAACGTGCACCCAGGGTGTGTCGTTTTTGACAAAGCGCTGCAAAAACCGTGCGGCAAGAATATGATCAGCATCGCCTTCCAGCGCACATTGTTTAACATCAGCCATATCACTCTCCAGTCCCTTGTCATAATCTGCATCCAGAGGGAAAGGCCAGACACGTTCACCACTGTCTTTGCCGGCCTGTATCAACGACGGATGAAACTTGTCACGATTGGTAAAAACAGCACTGTAAGATGAGCCGAGAGAATACACGCAGGCCCCGGTTAATGTCGCATAGTCTATAATGAGTTTGGGTTTTTGTCGCGAGGCCAGGACCAGCGTATCCGCCAGAATCATACGTCCTTCGGCGTCAGTGTGAACAATTTCAATGCTCGTACCATCTGCTGCGGTAATAACATCATTGGGTTTATAGGCCTTCGGGCCGATATGATTCATCGCCAGGGCCAGCCAGCACTCGATGGGAAATTTGACCCGCAATCGTGTCAGTGCCAGAAAGGTTCCCAGCGCGACCGCACTACCCTGCATATCTTCGTGCATACCAAACATATACTTGGCCGGTTTCAGATTGGTACCGCCCGTGTCATAACAGATACCCTTCCCCACCAGCACGATTTTTCCTTTGGGGCGTGCAGTCCCGGGGCTGTAGCGCAAACGAACAATACCTGCATCTTTATCGGGGCTTCCCTGCGCCACTGCCAGAAAGGCTCCTGCTTTCTTTTTCTGCAGGACCCCGCTGTCATAAAACTCCAGCTTCCATTTATTCTCCCTGGCCAGGGACCTGATCCGCTTCAGATAATTCGCCGGCGTCAATTCATTGGGTGGCAACATACTTAGATATCGGGCCAGCGCATTGCCCTGCGCTTCCACCAGTGTACGTTTGAATCCATGCCGGACTTTCAAGCCGTACAAATCCAGTCGATGCAAAACCGCTTTCGTCTGTTTATCACTCTTGTAGTCAGGCATGGTGGCGGCGACGGCACAGGCGGCAGCGATGATTGCCTCGGCGACGCGTTCTGTCTGTTCAGACTCAAACCCACTGACGAGAATACCCACTCGCCCGGCCTTTTGTTGTTGTTGTGCAGCGAGCATTTTTCGCGCCAGCGTCAACAGTTCAAAAGACGATATCGACTGATCTATACAGGCGTAAACAACATGACTGCCATGCGCATTGGCAAGATCAATCTCGATGGGTTCAGCATCCGCTTTCTTTCTGCCCAGTTGCTTACGTCGCTTCAACAGGCTGTCCGCATAGGGAATATTTTTCATTTCGTGCGCGAAAGGAAACAACATGATCCAGTGCTGCAAAGCATCAACCTGCTTTATCTTCGGCAATGCCTCGTGCTGTAACAATTTGATGTCGGTATTTATCATGAACTTTCAGGTGCTTGTTTTATTTAATGGTAATTAATATCTGCTAGAATCAGTATGCTGAACAGTTATTCAGCAATTTCTATACTAACTGAGTTACTGTCATTCGGGCGAATACTGCGTTGTCGTACCTGGATCTAATCGAATCATTGTCTCGTCACCGGACCGGGGTCCGGGACAGAGGCCTGAGTCCGGCAGATTCCTCGATATGATATAAAGTACGGGTATAAATCAACAGGGTACTGTTTTATAGATATTTCCATGGAGTATCTTAACCTTATCGCTGCTATTTTGTAATCTCATCGACGGTGGAACAGATGACAAGCCAAACGAATGATATTGATGCACAGGAAACCCGCGAGTGGCTGGAAGCCCTGGATTCAGTTATGGAACAGGAAGGGATTGAGCGGGCCCACTTTCTGCTGGAGAAATTAATCGCCCGTGCCAGAGGAGCCGGCGCCTATTTACCCTACTCCGCCAATACCGCCTATCTGAATACCATTCCACCGTCCAAAGAAAAGCGCTCGCCGGGTGATGCCGGTATGGAGTGGCGGATACGTTCACTGGTCCGCTGGAATGCCATGGCGATGGTGGTCAAGGCCAATCGAAAGAGCAGCGAACTGGGCGGTCATATTTCCAGCTTTGCCTCCTCCGCCACGCTTTATGATGTCGGTTTCAACCATTTCTTCCGTGCGGCGACGGAAGATCACGGTGGCGATCTGGTCTTCATACAGGGTCATTCCGCTCCCGGCATTTATGCCCGGGCCTATATGTACGGTCTGTTATCAGAAGAGCAACTCTGTAATTTTCGCCAGGAAGTGGACGGGAAGGGACTGTCTTCCTACCCCCATCCCTGGCTGATGCCGGATTTCTGGCAATTCCCCACGGTTTCGATGGGTCTCGGGCCGCTGATGGCGATTTACCAGGCGCGCTTCATGCGTTATTTGCAGCATCGGGAGATGATCAATGCCAGCGACAGAAAGGTCTGGGCTTTCATGGGAGACGGCGAAATGGATGAACCGGAATCCATGGGTGCCATCGGCATGGCCGCCAGAGAAAAACTGGATAATCTGATTTTTGTCGTGAACTGTAACCTGCAACGTCTGGACGGGCCGGTAAGAGGCAACGGCAAGATCATTCAGGAACTGGAAGCCGATTTCCGCGGCGCAGGCTGGAATGTGATCAAGGTAATATGGGGCTCATACTGGGACCCATTGATTGCCCGCGATACCCACGGTCTCCTGTATAAACGCATGGAAGAAGCGGTTGATGGTGAATACCAGGCCTACAAGGCCAAAGATGGTGCCTACGTACGCGAGCACTTCTTTGGTAAATACCCGGAGCTGAAAGCCATGGTGGCCAATATGTCGGATGAGGACATCTGGCGTCTGAATCGCGGCGGTCATGATCC
>JAJRTU010000345.1 GCA_024278135.1 Gammaproteobacteria bacterium | reverse complement strand
TGTTTATCGATCCCGCCATGCTGGAGTAATTGATCAAATATTATACGTGTCCCTGAGTCCTTTTGACGGTTGATAAAGCGTAGCGAACGCCGGGTGAGATCCTTCAGTCCCGTCAGGTGACGTGGATTGCCGGCCGGCACCATTAATCCCTGTTGTCGCGTCGCCAGATGCAGGAATTGTGCTTTCCCGCTGTCAAGCCAATAACGATATCGCGAGGCAAGCGCTGTAGACAGCTCACCTTTGGGGAAATGAAACCCGGCAATATCACAGTCACCCGCTGCGAACTGCCGCAGGCATTCCAGGCTGCCACGAAACTGAAAATCAATATCGATCAGTCGGGACTGGTGGCAGAGATCCTCCAGATGTGCGATGGCTAGATCGTGGCTGGCATGTATTCGTATTTTTTTTCCGGCTGTCCCTGCCTGTAAAATCGCCGCCAGCTCCTGATTCAACTCGTCAGCCAGCGAACTGAGTTCAGGCTGAAGATGGGATGAAATGGATTGCTCTGCCCGCAACAGTTTCTCCCCAAGCTCGGTCAGCTTCGCCCCACGACCACGCTCAAACAAAACCAGCGACTTGCCGAAGCGCCGATTCCATTTCCGAAACAACTCCCAGGCAAAACGATAAGACATACCACTGATATCTGCGGCGTGTTTTAACGATCCCCTGTCCCTGATCTCTTTCAACAGGACCAACAAACGGGGATCGAGTTCCTCGCTTTCAGACCCTCTTGTTTTCCAGCGGACTGCAAAATCAAATTTCACCATATATGCATAATATAACATATTTAAAAATAACTTCTTTATCGTTACTATCTCGCAACTTTTACATATACATGCTTTTTGCTACATATATAAATAAAATTAAAACAGCTCAGGAAATATCCCATGCCACAATTATCACGAACACTTGCAAGCGCCCTGTTTATTTTTTCGATACTGCTGTCCGCTCCGGCATCGGCCGGGAATCAGGCGCTGATGGAGTTATTAAAAGCCCTGCAGGAAAACGGCACCATTGACGCCAACACTTACCAGTTGGTAAAGCGCGTTGCTGAACAGGAAAGCAATGCTGCCATCTCCGCCACAACGACACAAATCAATGCGCAAGTGGAAAAAACTGTTGCAGAGAAGGTCGTGAAAAACGGCAAAGGCAACAGTAATGTCACTGTCAACACCAAAGGGAAGTTCACCGTGAAAACGGATGATGGTGATTTCAAATTTCGCCTCGGAGGGCGCATCCAGACGGATGCTGCAAGCTATGCTGAAGACGGTCTGAGACAGAATGACGGCACTGAGCTGAGACGTGTACGCCTGTTCGCCCAGGGCACACTGTGGCACGACTGGAACTACAAGCTGCAATATGACTTCACCGGTTCCGGTATCAACGGGCTGCAGGATGCGTATATCGACTACAGCGGTTTCAAACCCGTCTCTATCCGCGTCGGTCACTTCAAGGAACCCTTCGGCCTGCAAAACATCACCAGTTCGAAGTATGTGGCTTTTACCGAACGTGCCCTGATCAGCGCCTTTTCCCCCGGCAGGAATATTGGCGTACAGCTCGGCTCACATGGAAAGAACTGGAGTCTCAAGGCCGGCCTGTTCGGTCAGGGCCGTGATGGTGCTGTTGCCGATAATGATGAGGGCATGGGCGTATCCGCCAGAGGGACTTTCTCTCCAAAGCTGGCCGAGACAACCCGCCTGCATCTGGGTGCAGCGATATCCTATCGCAACACCGGCTCCATTGATAAGGTACGCTTCAGAGAACGTCCGGAATCCCACGTCACCAATCAACGTCTGGTGGATACCGGCTCCATCAATGCCGATGACTTCACTCGTTTCGGCCTGGAGGCGGCATTGATATCCGGTCCTTTCTCACTGGAGAGTGAATACAATTATCTCGATCTGAACCGGGTCAATAACGCGATGCCTGATCTGGGCTTCTCCGGATACTATGTGCAGGGAAGCTGGTTTATCACCGGCGAATCCATACCCTACAATGCTGAAAAGGGTACTTTTGGCAAGCCTCACCTGAATAGTATTGTCGGTAAAGGCGGCATGGGTGCCTGGCAACTTGCCCTGCGTTTCAGCAGCCTGGATTTAACTGACGCTGATATCAATGGCGGTGAGGAGCAAAACCTGACTATCGGGCTGAACTGGTACACCACGCCCAATATTCGCCTGAGCGCAAACTATGTCAATGTACTCAATATCAACGGTGGCCCGGCGGCGGGTGACGAACCGGATGCCTTCCAGGTTCGGGCCCAGGTGGAGTTTTAGAGAATGAAAATACTGATAAGCTCATTCCTCCTGCTGAGCCTGTTTGCTCAGTGCGTCAACGCCACCGAAAGATTGCGTATGGCCACCACGACCAGCACTGATAATTCGGGCCTGCTGAATTTACTGAACCCGGTCTTCGAGAAAAAATATCAGGTGAAACTCGATGTGATCGCAGTGGGCACAGGCAAAGCCCTGCGCCTGGCGGAAAACGGCGATGTCGATCTGGTGTTTGTGCATGCACCTGGGGCAGAATTGAAATTCGTCAATGCCGGCTACGGTATTGAGCGGGAAGCCGTTATGCATAATGACTTCGTTATCCTCGGCGCCGCTGCCGACCCGGCACAGCTCAAAAAGGCCGTCAACCTGAAACAGGCGATGCAAGGTATCCAGCGCAGCGCCTCGACCTTTGTCTCTCGTGGTGATGATTCGGGTACCCACAAAAAAGAAATGACACTCTGGAAAATGGCGAATATTTCACCCGGGGGCTCCTGGTATCTATCCGTAGGCCAGGGTATGGGGGCTGTTTTACTCATCGCCAATGACAAGTTGGCCTATACCCTGGCAGATCGCGGCACCTATCTGGCCTACACCAACAAAATTGATCTGCAAATAGCGTTCGAGAATGACCCTGCCCTGAATAACCCCTATCACATCATCCTGGTCAATCCGCTGAAGCATCCGCATACGAAGATTGATCTGGCTCGCCAATACTCAGCTTTCATACGCAGTGAACAGGGCCAGCGGATAATCCGTGATTTTCGCATTAATGACCAGGTGCTGTTTCATCCCGATGTGATGCCATGAACGCAAATGGAAATGCTGTCTGCGTCAGGGGGTTTGCCTTTCAGCATCCAATGATGGGCACGCTGCGCTTTGCCCGTCCTGCGGCGGCCAGACGCCGACTTGCTGTGGCGTGGTTTATTTCGATGCTTTCACTATCCAGGTGGCCGCCGGCGCGCTCACGCCATTACCGCTGTCATATTTTTCCAGCACCTTGCGCACGGCGACAATGACGGTCGCTTTCTCTTCTTCGGTGGCTGTCTGCAGCGCTTCCGCTGTCGGCCCCAGTTTCGTCATTAACTTGAGCGCATTATCCAGACTGCCCAGGGAGATCGGAATGTCCACCGACAGCGGATCAATTTGACTATACCCGGCGGCCTGCAATATCTTTTGCAAATGCTCGGCATCACCTAAAGAGAAGGGACCGGGTGCGGTCGGATCCCGCGGAGCGGCATCGGCCGGCGGCGGCAATATTTCAAAGGTCGCCGCTGCAGGTTCCCCCATCCAGGGATTCCTTTCCAGTGCCTGCCAGCAGATAAAGACCAGACGACCGGTCGGCTTCAGGGCCCTGCGCATATTGCTGAAAGCGGCCACCGGATCATCAAAAAACATGACACCGAAACGCGAAGTAATCAGATCAAAACGATCCTCACCCAGATCCGCGGAAGTCACATCCCCCAACTGAAATTCAAGGTTGGCTATACCCTCTCCTCTATCTGTGGCGATGGAAATAATAGGTTCAGATACATCAACGCCCAGCACTTTGCCGGTATCACCCACCTGTGCCGCCAATTTGATACTGGTAATACCGCCACCACAACCGACATCCAGCACATACTCGCCACTTTGGGCTGCGGTTTGTTCCAGCAAGCTGTTGCTCATAGGTAAAATCATCGCTTCAACGGCATCAATATTTTCTACCCACTTCTCACCGCCTTCTTCATTCCAGAACTTCTGCATCTCGGAGTTTTCATTAAATTTGCTCATCTTTTTATCTCTTGTTGGTTATCGCTTTTTTTAATCCAGCAAAGAATACGGTTATTTGCCGGCATGTCATAATCCTGCTGCAAAATCATATTGGCGGCATTCGCCAATTGTTCAATATCTTCAAAGTTCCTGATACCGCTTTCAGGATCCCGTTCTTTCAGCCAGTTGTCAAAGCCGGCATTACTGTCGCTGGTGTAGGCATTGTTGTAGTTGAATGGGCCATACAGTACCAGCAAGCCCTGCTCGGGCAACAGTTCCCCCACTCCGGCCATCATCGCTTTCACCGCTTCCCAGCCCATAATGTGTACGGCATTGGCGGAGAATACCGCGTCCACATCCAGGCGCGGCCATTGTGACTGGCTGACATCCAAAACCAGAGGTGGGGGTGTATTGGGCAATCCGGCCTCATTCAACCACATTTCCATGCCGGCATGACAGTGCTGCCGGTCGCTGGTATACCACAGCAAATGTGGTAATTTCTCCGCGAAATAGACGGCGTGCTGACCGGTACCACTGCCGATCTCGAGTATTGCCTTACAATGGGTAAACAGGTCTTCAATTATGGACAATATAGGCTGACGATTATTGTCACAGGCAGTGGAATAAGGTTTGTTTATCATTGCCCCAGACATGGTTTTTCAATTTTCATTTCACCTGGTAAAAACATAATGTAAGGAGACGGCTTCGGTGCTCACCGGCTTGCCCTGTTCAAAACGTGGCCGATAACGGGTAGCGGCGACGGCATGCCTGCCACGTATAATCAAAGCGGGATCATCCTCCGGCCTGCTGCCGACAATCCGGATATCGCTCGGCCAGCCATTGCCGGGGACATCAAAAACCGCATCCACATAAGGACTGTCATCGTCCGGAATCAGTTCCCTTCCGGGTATATTAAAGGGTTCGACCTGCCGGGGCGATCCAAAGATGGCGTCTATTTCATCAGCCGCCGCCCCGTATTCCAGCAGTGTTGCATAGGCTTTTTTATAATTCTTCATCGCGTTCCATTTTCGATTCAAAGACAAATACAGATCACCCTGATATACCAGCGCCCGGGCGTAATCCACTGCCGCCGTCGGCAGCTTGCCGGCGTAGATATCGATAATCCGCTGCAGTGAACGCTTGCCCTTGTAAAAACTTTGATCGAAATAATAGTCCCGTACTGCAACTTCATTCAAATAGGGTGAAGCACGCCGGTTGGGGATCATGGCCTGGCGTATATCACTGTCTGACATAAGAAAAACATCCCTGATATTGTTGGCAATATGGTAATTGATGATCGCTGAAGAATTCAGGATACCGATCAGCTGTCTGGCCTGCTCCCCGTACTGCCTGACGATAATTCGTGCGGCTTCATCATATAAATCATCCGCCTTCACAAGATAAGATACCGCCTCCCCGCCGGAATGCGATTGATAGGCCTGCATATACCAACGACCGACACGTTCAATGACAGGGACCAGTCGATCATCATCGTCCCCGTAATTGCGCCGATAAAGCCAGAGCAAATGATACAGATACTTATCCAGAGCCTGCCAGTCCTGTAGAGCGGCATAACTGTTAATCAGCAATTCAATCATCTCTACCTGAGACAGGTTATGCAGGCCCGTATTGACCTTGCTGATGTGCAGCGCCTTTTCAAAAGCCCTGACGGCATTGAGATAATCACCCTGACGACGATACCCCTTGCCCAGGTCCAGAAATGCCTGTTGCAGCGCAGGATGGTAGGCACCTTTCTCGGATTCCAGTTTGGAAATCGTCTGCCGGTATTGTTGCAGGCTGCGCCCTGACGAGTCCGCC
>JAJRTU010000344.1 GCA_024278135.1 Gammaproteobacteria bacterium | reverse complement strand
CCCTGGTTGATGCCACGCCGGTTTCCGGCAGTCTGTATCGGGGAATAATGCGTTCATTGCCTGTTTATAGTGTTGAGTAATGTCCTGTTCGTTACGGTGTACCCCGTCAGTGACCAGCCATTGACCACCGACCATGACATCTTTTATCAGCGTTGTATTACCGGAGAACACCAGCGAATCAAGAATATATTCCGCTGATCTGGCGACAAGCAGAGGATGATCTTTTTGTAATACCAGAAAGTCGGCACGTTGACCGGTACACAAACCCGCTATCTTTCTGCCAGAGGCCCGGGCACCACCGGCAAGTGCCGTTTGCCAGAGCAGTGTGCCTGTATGCGGGATCGATTTTGATGCCACTGTATTGCGTTCTTTCATAATGAGACGTTGGCCGTATTCCAGCCAGCGCAATTCTTCAGTCGGACTTACGGAGATATGACTGTCTGAACCCAGGCCGAAACGGCCGCCCGCATCAAGCCAGGACTTCAGGGGAAAGATCCCGTCACCGAGATTGGCCTCGGTGACGGGACAAAGCCCGACAACACACCCACTGTTTGCCATAGCCATGATTTCGTTCGGGCTGATGTGGGTGGCATGGACGAGACACCAGTTCCTGTTCACCGGGCAATGATCAAGTAACCACTGTACCGGCGTACATCCACAGGCTTCCACGCAATCCTTGACTTCTTTACTCTGCTCGGCGATATGTATATGGACGGGGACATCCTGATCAAGACTGTCAAGGAAATGCAGCATTGCCTGCAGGGCCTGTTGCGGGACAGCACGCAGACTGTGGAACGCCATTCCCAGCTTCATTTGCCCTGATTGTCCGGCCAACAGTCCGTCCAGCAATCGTGTATAGCTGTCCAGCGTATGCGTAAAACGGCGTTGCGAACCGGTGATACCGCTGTCAAAGTTGGATCTCATGTACAGTACAGGTAACAGGGTCAAGCCGATACCGCTGTGTGTTGCAGCGGCAATAATCCTGTCTGACATTTCCTCAGGCTTCGCATAAGCACTGCCGTCAATATCATGATGCAGGTAATGAAACTCGCTCACGGAGGTGAAACCGGCCTTTAACATTTCCATGTACAACTGTGTTGCAATCGACTGCAGCTGTGCCGGCGTGATCTGAGCGGCAATCGAGTACATGGTCCGGCGCCAGGACCAGAAGTCATTGCGGCCGGTACCGGCACACTCGCACAGTCCGGCCATGGCCCGCTGAAAGGCATGACTGTGGAGATTCGGCAGACCCGGGATGACAATGCCGTCAACAATTTCGGCCCCCCGGCTGTGGGTATGACAGCGTATATCCGTCAGCTCTCCCTGCGGGGAGACCGTCAGGCGAACGTCCTGTTTCCAGCCCTCAGACAGCAGGATAAGTTTGGCAAAATACTCCATAGTGTTTATAATGTATATACAAGTATATATATGATAGGAAAAAGAAAGATATAAGGCAATTGAATTCATCTTGTTGACGATGGGAAGAGCCGATGAAAAATCAATGGGACGCCATCTGGATCAATGCCGATATCGCGACAATGTGCCAGGGTCAGGCTGAATATGGTGCCCTGGAAAATTCAGCTATCGCCGTGAGCGAGGGGCGGATAAGCTGGATCGGCGAACTGGTCGAACTGGCCGATGTCCCGGAAGAATGTGCCGCCGTTGTACACGATTGCGCCGGTCAATGGCTGAGTCCAGGGCTGATTGATTGCCATACCCACCTGGTCTGGGCCGGCAGTCGTATCAGGGAATTCGAGATGCGCCTGCAGGGCGCCGGGTATGAGCAACTGCAAAAAGCAGGTGGTGGCATACTGTCAACAGTACAGGCGACGCGCTCCGCGTCGGCGGAAGATTTGTTTGTTTTTGCGCGGAAACGCATTGCAAGACTGAAACGGGAAGGCATCACCACACTGGAAATCAAATCCGGTTACGGTCTGGATGTGAATACGGAAGTGAAAATGTTACAGGTGGCCCGCCGCCTGGGTGAGGAAGATGCCCATCTGGATATCAAAACCAGTTTTCTTGGTGCGCACGCTTTGCCACCGGAATATCAGAATAATCGTCAGGGCTATATCCGTCTGATTGTGGAAGGTATGTTGCCCGCGGTAGCGGAACAAGGTCTGGCCGATGCGGTGGATGGTTTTTGCGAAGGCATCGGGTTTTCGCCGTCCGAAATAGCGCGGGTGTTCACTCAGGCCCGAAAGCTGGATCTGCCGGTCAAATTGCATGCCGATCAATTGTCCAGTCTGGGCGGGGCCGCTCTGGCGGCGGAGTACGCCGCCCTGTCAGCGGATCACCTCGAATATGCATCAGAGCAGGGGATCAGCAAGATGGCGGACAGTGGTACGGTGGCGGTGTTGCTGCCGGGGGCGTTCTATACCTTGCGGGAAACTCAATGCCCGCCCGTCCGGCTGTTTCGTGATTACGGCGTAGTGATGGCTCTGGCCACAGATGCGAATCCGGGTTCTTCTCCTGTCCTGTCTTTATTGCTGATACTGAATATGGCCTGTACGCTTTTTTCATTGACGCCGGAAGAGGCGCTTGCGGGGGTGACGCGAAATGCCGCATGTGCTCTGGGGCTGGCCGGGGACAGGGGCACGCTTGAGGTCGGTAAACGTGCGGACTTCGCCTTGTGGGATATTGAGCATCCTGCAGAGCTTGCCTATATGCCCGGGGCCAATCCCTGCAAGGGTATTGTCAAAGACGGCATAATGCGCCCGCTTGCCTAAGACGGCCTGAAATGATCGCTCAGTTCGTAACGATTGCCGGGATGATAGAGTGTCGCCACGGAGGCCACTTTACCTTTCGTCCATGTTCGCCGCAGTAATATCAGACAGGGTTCACTCTTTTCCAGATGTAATAATTTCCTGATACGGGCCGTGGGCATACGTGCCTGAACAGTGTGTTCGACTTCCTGCAGCGGTGCGACCTTGAGCAGGTATTCGGCAGGTGTTGTTCTGCTGAAATCAACTTTACCGTAGCCGGGAACCACATCGGGGTTCACATAACGGTCTTCCATTTGTATCGGGATATGGTTTTCCATGTGTACGATAATGGAATGAAAAACCGCTTTGCCCGGCGGGAGTTGCAGGCGCTCGGCAATGTCCGGTTTTGTTTTTTCTTTTTTAAAAAGAACAATTCTGGCGCTGTAGTTGTGTTTTCGTTCCCGAACCTCGTCGGCAATATTATGGATTTCGAGAAAATGACTGCGACTTTGTATTTCCGCCACGAACGTGCCGACACCGGGTACGCGCGTCAGGTAACCATCGCTTGCCAGTTCACGTAAGGCCCGATTAACGGTCATACGCGATACTCCCAGAGCATGAACCAGTTCGTGTTCTGAGGGCAACGGATGTCCAGGTGGCCAATCGCCGCTTTCAACGCGATCTGTAATGGCTGTCTTTATACGTTGATACAGCGGACCTGGTTTTTTGTCCAGTTTTATAGTCACCTTGGCTTTTCCCCGGGAATGTTTGGATATCTGTGTCAATACAAGGGTATAAATCGTAACTGATTTTCTCTGCTATAGACATCCCGGCGCTGCTGTTGTGTGCTCAGGGAGCCGTGACAATGCATCAGTGTGATATTATGGTACTGGTTATGCTGCAATGCGTTTACAATAAAATAAAAATCCCGGGAGCTCACAATGGATATGTCAGGCAGATATTGTCGATCAATTAAGGTATTTTTGGCAGCATGCATGCTGCTTTTCAGCATGAATGCCCATGCCGCCTGGCGTGATTTTCTCAATGTTTTCAGTGAGGACGAGAAATCCACAGAGTTGACGAAAGAGGTGATGACCGGGCTTTCACAGACCGATATTGTCGATGGCCTCAAAGAGGCGCTGACGAAAGGGACGCGGGCAGCCGTCGCCATGCTGGGCAAGAAAGATGGCTTCCTGGCAAATACAAAGGTGAAGATTCCGATGCCGGAATCCCTGCGAAAGATTGACAAGGGTTTGCGTAAAATGGGCCAGGACAAGGTGGCGGATAACTTTGTCGAGACCATGAATCGTGCCGCCGAAAACGCCGTACCGCAAGCCGCCGCCATCTTTTCCGACGCGGTGAAGAACATGAGTATTGCCGATGCGAAGGAAATATTACAGGGGGACGATGACGCCGCCACCCGATATTTTCGCCAGAACAGCAGTGAACAATTGAGAGAAAAATTCCTGCCTGTGGTGAAACAGGCCACCAGCCGGGCGGGTGTCACTTCCAGCTACAAGAAATTGACGGACAAGCTGGGTTTTTTGTCGAACATGGTGGATACCCGCAGCCTGGATCTGGATGAGTATGTCACTGACAAGGCGATGGACGGCCTGTTTATCATGGTCGCGGAGGAAGAGAAGAAGATTCGGGAAAACCCTCTTGCACGTACCAGCGAGCTGTTGAAAAAAGTGTTTGGCAGTACCGGATCGGATCAATAATCTAATAATTGTCCCGGATCGAGACGGGTTCTTGCGAAAAGGAAAACAACAGAGAGTTTTTGCGCTAAACGTTTAAGTCGGTACTATTCGTTCCAGACCGGTATTTTACAAAAAAAGAAAATTTATATTGGAGGCGTATTTATGTCTGAGGTGAAAACTTACCCGGTACCTGATGCTGTCAGCAGTCATGCCCATTGCGATAATAAAAAGTATCTGGAAATGTATCAGCGTTCCCTGAACGATGCTGATAATTTCTGGGCAGAGCAGGCCGATGCTTTCATCACTTGGTCCAGAAAGTGGGACAAGGTACAGAATTGCGATTTTGACTCGGTCAGGATCAAATGGTTTGAAGGCGCCAAACTGAATGTGGCCTACAACTGTCTGGATCGGCACCTTGATACGCGGGGCGATCAAACGGCCATTATCTGGGAGGGGGATGATCCCGAAGTCGATAAAAAGATCAGCTATCGCCAGTTGCACGAGCAGGTGTGCAAATTCGCCAATGTGCTGAAAACGCGCGGCGTGAAAAAGGGAGACTGCGTCTCCATCTACATGCCGATGATCCCGGAAGCGGCCGTTGCGATGCTGGCCTGTGCCCGTATCGGCGCCGTCCACTCCATTGTCTTCGGCGGTTTTTCAGCCGAAGCACTGAAAGATCGCATTCTGGATTCCGATTGCCAGGTGGTCATCACGGCTGATGAAAGTGTTCGCGGTGGACGTAATACGCCCTTGAAGGCGAATGCGGACAAGGCGGTGACGGACTGTCCCAATGTGCATACCGTGGTCGTGGTAAAACGAACCGCTGCTGATATTGCCTGGCAGCCTGCCCGGGATGTTTGGTATCACGAGGCGATGGAGACGGCCAGTGATGAGTGCGTGGCGGAAGACATGGATGCGGAAGATCCGCTGTTCATACTCTATACCTCCGGTTCCACCGGCAAACCCAAAGGTGTATTGCATACTACCGGCGGCTATCTCTTGCACGCGGCAATCACCCACAAGTATGTATTCGACTATCATGACGGCGACGTGTACTGGTGCACGGCGGATGTGGGCTGGGTCACCGGTCACTCCTATATTGTCTACGGGCCGCTTTGCAACGGTGCGATCACGCTGATGTTTGAAGGCGTGCCCACCTATCCTGATGCCGGACGATTCTGGCAGGTGGTCGACAAGCATCAGGTCAACAGCTTTTATACAGCGCCGACGGCGATTCGCGCCCTGATGGGCCAGGGTAATGAGTTTGTCGAGCGTTCCAGTCGCAGCAGTTTGCGGATACTGGGTTCCGTTGGAGAACCCATCAATCCCGAAGCCTGGGAGTGGTACCATCACGTTGTCGGCGACGAACGTTGCCCCATTGTCGATACCTGGTGGCAGACCGAAACCGGCGGAATCCTGATCACGCCCCTGCCGGGTGCCACGGCGCTGAAACCGGGTTCTGCGACTCGACCTTTTTTTGGTGTGGAGCCCTGTCTGGTGGATGACAAGGGCAAGGAGCTGGACGGTGCGATTGAGGGCGCGCTTTGTATCAAGCGGGCCTGGCCCGGTCAGATGCGCACCATTTACGGTGATCATCAGCGTTTTGTGGATACCTATTTCAAGATGTTTCCCGGTATGTATTTTACCGGTGATGGCGCGCGTCGGGACGAGGACGGGTACTACTGGATCACCGGACGCATAGACGATGTCATCAATGTCTCCGGCCATCGCATGGGAACGGCGGAAGTGGAGAGCGCGCTGGTACTGCATGACAAGGTGGCGGAGGCCGCCGTCGTCGGTTATCCCCACGACATAAAAGGCCAGGGAATCTACGCCTACGTGACTTTGATGGGCGGCGTCGATTCGTCTGACGAGTTGAAAAAGGAACTGGTACAGCATGTGCGCAAGGAGATTGGTCCCATCGCCAGTCCGGATGTGATCCAGTGGGCGCCGGGCCTGCCGAAAACCCGCTCCGGCAAGATCATGCGTCGTATTTTGCGTAAAGTGGCGGCCAATGAAATTGAAAATCTTGGCGACACCAGCACGCTGGCCGATCCATCGGTAGTCGATGATCTGATCAACAATCGTGTCAACAAGTAAGCATACATTTTAACCTGACAATTAAAAGCCATGAATCTGGACAGAGTAGGGCGGGGGAGAAACCCGCCGGAAGAAGTGAATGTCATTATTGAAATTCCCCTGAACGGCGAGCCGGTCAAATATGAACTGGACAAGGAAACGGGGGCGATGTTTGTTGATCGTTTTCTGAATACGGCCATGCGCTATCCCTGCAATTACGGCTATGTTCCCAAAACATTGTCACTGGATGGTGATCCCGTGGATGTGATGGTTGCAACGCCGATGCCATTGATCCACGGCTCCGTCATCCGCTGTCGCCCCATCGCCGTGTTGAAAATGACGGATGAGGCGGGTGATGACAGCAAGGTGCTGGCCGTACCCATCGAAAGCGTCTCGAAGTTTCATGAGAATATCGACTCACATCATGATGTACAACCGGCCCTGCTGGCCCTGATCACGCATTTTTTTGAACATTACAAGGATCTGGAGCCGAATAAATGGGTCACGATTGATGGTTGGGAGGGCAAGGATGAAGCGCAACAGGAGATCCTGGATTCCATCCGGCGATACGATGATTTGCCTGAAAAACCAAATTTCTAGACTGCCTATCTATTTGTTATCTATAGTTATTATTTCTTTATAAGACGATTGCCATAGAGTGGTTGACAGTGCATGTCATTTGCATTATTGTGCACTGCAATATAAATGGTGCGTCGCACAATTTATATTAAATAACTCGTTTATCTG
>JAJRTU010000343.1 GCA_024278135.1 Gammaproteobacteria bacterium | reverse complement strand
GGGTGATGCTGTTTCCACTGAAGTTGTCGTGCTTGGCTCAGGGCCCGGCGGTTACACAGCCGCCTTTCGCGCGGCCGATTTGGGCAAAAAGGTGATCCTGGTGGAGCGCTATGCCTCATTGGGCGGTGTCTGCCTGAATGTCGGTTGTATCCCCTCCAAGGCCCTGTTGCATGCGGCCGGCGTGATCAGCGAGGCCAGGCAGGCAAAGGCATTTGGTATTGAATTCAGCGAGCCCATCATCGATATTGATAAATTGCGTGGCTGGAAGGAAAAAGTACTCGGGCAACTGACCAATGGTCTACAGGGTCTGGCGAAACAACGTAAGATCCAGGTACTGAAGGGCAAGGGCCAATTTATTTCGGCCAATCAACTTCGCGTCGACACGGAAGCGGGTGAAAAGATCATACATTTTGAACAGGCTGTCATCGCCGCCGGCTCCCAGGCCACCAGTATCCCGGCTTTTCCGGACGATCCACGCATCATTGACTCCACCGCTGCGCTGGAATTGAAAGCGATCCCCAAACGCATGCTGATCATAGGCGGTGGCATTATTGGTCTGGAAATGGCCACCGTCTATCATCAGTTGGGGACGCAGATCACCGTTGTGGAAATGCTCGACAATATTATCGCCGGGGCCGATGCCGATGTCGTCAAGCCATTGTTGAGACGTCTGCAGAAACAATACGAGAATATTTATCTGGCGACCCGCGTGACGGAAATCAGGGCCTTGAAAAAAGTCCTGAAAGTATCTTTTGAGGGGCCAAAGGCGCCGCAACAGGAAAGCTTTGATGCTGTTCTGGTGGCAGTAGGCAGACGGCCGAACGGCAATAATATCGGCGCCGACAGTGCCGGGATTCACGTCACTGAGCAGGGCTTTATTCCGGTGGATAAACAACAGCGCAGCAATGTTCCGCATATCTTTGCCATCGGCGATATCGTTGGCCAACCGATGCTGGCGCACAAAGCGGTGCACGAGGGCAAGGTGGCAGCAGAAGTGATTGCCGGTATGAAAAGCGCCTTCGATGCCCGGGTGATTCCCGCCGTCGCCTACACGGATCCGGAAGTGGCCTGGGTGGGTATGACGGAAAGTGAAGCCAAAGAGCAGGGCATTAACTATGGTAAAGGTGTCTTTCCCTGGGCAGCCAGCGGCCGCTCATTGAGCCTGGGTCGCAATGAAGGCATGACAAAATTATTATTCGACAGGAAAACCGACCGTGTCATCGGGGCGGGTATCTGCGGATCCAACGCTGGCGATCTTATTGCAGAAGTGGCGCTCGCCATTGAAATGGACTGTGATGCGGCGGATCTTAGCCTCACTATTCATCCACATCCGACCCTGTCAGAGACAGTGGCATTTGCCGCTGAAATGTTTGAAGGCACGATTACCGATCTGTATATTCCGAAATGACAGGCAATAACATCCCGCTAATTGCCTGTCATTAACAGCGAGTTTGTTCCTGAATACACTTCAAAGTTGATTCCGTGTAACATTTTGGTCGTGTATGACCTGAAGGAACCCTTATGAATTACGAAGTCGCCGTTGTGGGTGGTGGGATATCCGGTCTTGTTGCCGCCTATACACTCAAAAATGCAGGTATTAAGGCCACTGTTTTTGAGAGGGCGTCATTCCCGGGCGGCAGAATGAGTTCGGATGCCGTAGACGGATACGTCATTGATCGGGGGGCCTATACGATCCCCAGTTTCTACACGGAGTTAAACACCTTCCTTGCTGGAATCGGACGAAAACGGGATTTGGTCGAGACTCCGTCCACATCATCCACCTTTCGATACGGGAGGGAATACAGTTTTACGCTCGGTTCCCCTACCGGTCTTCTGAAATACCGTCTGCTTTCAGTAAAAAATAAAATGGATGTGGTGAAAATCATGCACCATGCTCAGATTATGGGAAAAGCACTGGATCTATCCAGCCCCACAGCACAAAGTTTTCAACTGGAAAAACAGTCAGCCTCCGAATATCTGCTGCAGCGATATAACAGGGATTTACTGGAACTGTTTGCCTATCCGCTCTTCAGCGAGCTTTTTTTGGGTAATCCGGAATTCAATTCAGAACTGGCGCTTCTGTCCATGTTGGGAAATCCCGCGGTGTTCAACATTGACGCGTTTGAAAATGGTATGGGAAGCCTGCCCGAATATCTGGCAGGAACACTTGATGTCAGACTGAACACGCCGGTGAGTCGAATAGAAAGAGTGTGTGATAAGGGCTACGAAATCGAGAGCGGGGGTGAAAACAAAACGGTTTCTCGATGCGATGCGGTCATACTTGCCGCGCCCTTGCCGGGATTGGCGGATATTTTGGTGGACGCCTCAATGGAACTGAAAGCTAGCATGAAGGACATCACGTATACACCCGCTATTGTGACCGCCTGGGGTCTTGAGCGCCGGGATGCAGGGCGTTCCATGATCAATAACTATTTGAGAAACGAGACAAAGCTGATCAGTACAGTGGTTTTTGATCACCTGAAAAGCGCGCGCCGCGTTCCCGCAGGAAAAGGCCTGGTGACCGTCGTCCTGAAAGAAGCTGCCAGCCGTGATTTGTATGAAGCCTCAGAGGCCCGGATACAGAGTGAAGTCCTGGCTGAAATGGAAAAAGTATTGCCATCGTTCGGCCGACGGGTCACGTTCAGCAGGATGTACCGGTGGGAGCATGCAGTGTTGCAATTTCCGCCCGGGGCCCTGCAAAAAAAACAGGCGATGAAAAAAATGTTTTCTGAGCAACTTGAAAATATCCATGTTGCCAGTGACAGTTTTTACAGGACATCTATCGAAACCTGCCTGCAAACGGGACTCAAAGCCGCCGCCAGTATCATAGATACTTTCCGTCGCAGCGCCGACGGATAAACCGCGTCCAGCCTGCGCCGTCATTGCCGAATTATTTCCAGCGATCTTTTACATCTTTGCCGAAACTTTTATATTCTCGAACAGGGCATATTTCTTCAAATTCCAGATAGTGCGCCAGAGGCAGACCCGCCATAAACACCCGGTCAAGTTCATCGTGTGATGCCGCGTCAAATATGCCAATGACACGGCGCTGTCCCGCCACCTTGTACAGTGCTGTAATTTTTCCTGCTTCCATAGCTTCCAGCGCCGCATTGACTTCTTTCTCCCACTCAACCCACATTTCGTCAAAACTCATGTCTTTCGGATCGATACGGGCCTTAAAGAAAAATAACATTTGCTTGCCTCCTTCCTGAAACGGGATCAGCGTCCATTATAGGCCGGAGCCGGCGGTGCAGTGAAATAAAAATACCGGCTTTTTGCAGGGGCGCAGGAACGAAATGCGAACAGGCTGTGAATACGTCCGGATCAGCCCGGATTCGGCAGCGAAGACATACTTGCTACATCATCTGTTTTTGCAGGTCGATGAGGTAGTCGATGTCTTCTTCTGTGTTGAAAAAGTGGGCCGATATGCGCAGATTGCCGATCCCGCCCAGTGCGCGCATGGAGATCTTGATGGGGCGCATGCAGCGGCCGGGTGAAGCGCAACGCTGAAAAAAGGCCGAGTCTTTATCGTAATCGCCGCTTGTATAGGTAATCAGGCCATGTCGTTTTGCCGGGTCAGTGGGACTGGTCACTTTACAGCCGATCTCCTGCAGGCGTTCGATGGTATAGCCACCAAGGCGTTTGACGCGTTCTTCGACATTGTGAATACCGATTTTTTCATAGAATTTGAGCGTGGCGACCCAGCCAAACAGGGAGGGTCCAATGGTGACATCCTGAGAAAACTGATTGGCGTTGTTGACCGGCGGGTAGGTCCAGCTTTTCAGTGTATCGTGGTCTTCATCACCAAAAGGGATGGTGCCGGGGATGTCTGCCCAGATATAGTTACGAAAACGGGCATCGATCTGCTCCATCACAGCGCGTTTGATATAAAAAATACCGGCACCCTCGGGACCACATTGCCATTTGTAGGCACCTGATATCAACATGTCGACGTCATCGTCCTTGACGTCAATATTCATCGCGCCCAGAGTCTGCATCGCATCATCCAGTACCAGCGCACCGTGGGCGTGGGCTATGCGTGAGACTTCTTTCATGTCAAAGGTGAAACCACAAAATGCCGTCGTCCGATCGACAATGACCATGCGGGTATTGTCATCCACCAGCTTTTCCAGATCCTCCATGAGGATTTCGCCATTGACATTACGCGCCACTCTGATTTCAAGACCATAACGACGTCTCAGATCCTGCAGGATGTAAGGTATGGAAGGGTAGGAGAGATCAGTGATGACGACATTGTCGCCTTTCTCCCATTCGAACATATTGTAGAGAATCAGGTTTGCCGTGATGGCAGGGCGGTAAGTATTGGTGACTTCATCTTTGTCGGCATTGATGAATCGGGCGCCGCGTCGGATACTTTCGTCCCAGGCCGCCAGTAAAAAGGGGTGGGTGGCAATATCGGCATTGGGAATATCTTCCATACGACCGAATTCGACAAAGTTATAAAAATCACGTACCGCATCCAGCCAGTACTTGCCCGGGATCATTTGATCGGCGGCGTTGAGATACACCCAGTGATCCAGTAATTTAAATTCCGCTCGGATTTCGTCAATGTGATTGTCAATATAATTCTCATTCATGATACTGTCTGTTTCCTGATGCGAGGTAAATTTCAGGCGCAATATTACAGGGGTTCGGATTGAAATATCAGCTTTACCCCGGCTTTTTTTGGAATCATCG
>JAJRTU010000342.1 GCA_024278135.1 Gammaproteobacteria bacterium | reverse complement strand
GACATCACCTTGATAGCCAGCGTTCCCCTGTCCGGAGAACCCTGGTGCCCGTTTAATGAGAACGAGCTGCTGGTCTGCCGGGACGGACAAATAATAAACAGGATCCAGCTGTCATAATCGCTAAATGGAAGGAACTGACATCATCCGCAGCAATAAAAGTTATTCGATAATCCAGGTGCAAGGGTCGCAGCGCCCTCAATGCACAGACGGTTTTCGCCCCCGCTGTGCGATACCCTACTCAAACTGTTTTACGAAGGCCTGAAACTTTTGCTCCAGTGACGATAGCGCTTCGCGCAACTGCACAAGCTGCTGTTCAAGCGCTGCTATACGCTCATCACTTTTACCCGGAGTACCGGTCGCCCGGCGTGGATAATCGGATACCGGGGAATCTTCAACATCACCGGCGAACAAGTGTGTGTAGCGGACTTCTTTTTGTCCCGGATGACGTGACAGTTGTTTTACATAAGGGCCATCGCTGCGCTCGGCCAGTTTTCTCAGACTTCCACTCAAAGCCTGCATATTTTCAAACTGATATATACGTGCTGAGCGTGTGCGTATCTCACCGAGTGTCTGCGAACCACGGACCAACAATACTGATATGACAGCCAGCTCCGCCTGCTCAAAATCAAACTCCGGCGTTCGTCTGTCGCGCAAACGATGGGAATATTTGAGTACCCGACTGTCGGAACCGCTGCGGTCGGAAACGAGCATCTGCTTCGTCAGACTGTCCAACGCTTCCTGTACCGCCATTTCGCTGAGCGCCATCACCGGTTCCCGGTTGGACTTTTGATTACAGGCCCGGGTCAGGCTGTTTAGCGTCAAGGGGTAGCTTTCCGGTGTTGTACTCTCTTTTTCAATTAAACAACCCAGGATCCGAATTTCAACCTGCGTGAACTTTAATTCCACCTCTACATCTACTCCTATTGTCAAGGCAAACACTCTACCACAACTGGAGAGCTGTCTTGTTTTACTACTTCGCCGGTAATACTGCTATTATGCGCGTCGCGCCTGCGCGACGTCATATTGACGAAGTGCTGATTTTATGCAAAATATTTGTGCCCGGACCGGGGTACCCCCCGGAAAATCAGGCAATGGGACAACAACGAATAACATACGATGACAACAGAAAATCAAAGCGTCGCTATCGAAGTCAGAGCACTGGATAAACAATTCGGGTCGATTCACGCCGTCCGCAATGTCTCCTTTTCCGTCAGTCATGGAGAAGTGCTGGGCTTTCTCGGTCCCAATGGCGCAGGCAAATCCACCACGATGAAAATGATCACCGGTTTTCTGGAGCCCACTGCCGGTACGGTCATCGTCAATGGCAATGATGTCATTACCCATCCCATTGAAGTCAAATCCGCCATTGGTTATCTGCCGGAGGGGGCACCCTCCTACGGCGAAATGACCGTACTGAGCTTCCTGCGTTTCATCGCCGAAATCCGCGGCTTTGAAGGCAGCGAGATGCAACACCGCATTGATGAAGTGGTGAGGAAGGTCAATCTGGAATCTGTGCTGCATCAGAGCATTGAAACGCTGTCAAAGGGCTTCAAGCGACGTGTCGGTATTGCGCAAACCATTATCCACGATCCGGATGTCCTGATAATGGATGAACCCACGGACGGACTGGACCCCAATCAGAAACACGAGGTTCGCTCCCTGATTAAAGAGATGGCGGAAAAAAAGGCAATTGTCATTTCCACCCATATTCTTGAAGAGGTCGATGCTATTTGTACTCGCGCCATTATCATCGCCGCCGGTGACTTATTGTTCGACGGAACACCGGGGGAGTTACGGGCGCAATCAGACAAGCATGATATCGATGATGCTTTTCGCATTATCACTACACAGCACTACGAACAACAGGGTGAGGTGACGCGCTCATGAAAAATATTACGGCCATCATGAAACGCGAGTTATACGGTTACTTCACGACGCCGGTAGCCTACGTGTTCATTGTTGTCTTCCTCTTTCTCACCGGCGTTTTCACCTTCTATCTCGGGTCCTTCTATGAAAGGGGGCAGGCCGATCTGGATCCCTTCTTTCGTTTTCATCCCTGGCTGTATCTCTTCCTGATCCCGGCCATCGCCATGCGCCTGTGGTCGGAAGAACGTAAAAGCGGCACCATCGAATTGCTGATGACCCTGCCGATTTCCATCGGCGAGGCCGTGACTGGAAAATTTCTGGCGGCCTGGTGTTTCACCGGTATCGCGCTGGGGCTGACCTTCCCCATCTGGATCACCGTCAATTATCTGGGCAGTCCGGATAACACGGTGATTATGGCCAGTTATCTGGGCAGCTTTCTTATGGCAGGTGGTTTTCTTGCAATAGGCTCATGTATCTCCGCCGTGACCCGAAGTCAGGTTATTGCCTTTGTTATCAGCGTAGTGATTTGTTTTCTGTTTGTCCTCAGCGGCTTTCCTCTGGTACTGGATTTCTTTCAGGGCTGGGCGCCGCATGTGCTGGTGGATGCCATTGCCTCCTTCAGTTTCCTGACCCATTTTGACTCCATCAAGAAAGGTGTGATTGATCTTCGTGATGTTATCTACTTCACCACGCTAATCGCGTTCTGGTTATATGCCAATGTTGTTGTGATTGATTCAAGGAAGGCCAGCTGAGATGAGAAATAAAACACTCTATTCCGGCAGTGGTTTGTTGCTCGCCGCCGCACTGTCCACAGCCATCATTGTGCTTGCCAATGCCGGTCTCACCAGCCTGCGTATGGATTTGACGGAAAACAAACTGTTTACCCTGTCTGAGGGCACCACCAACATCATCCAGTCACTGGATGAACCTGTCCGCCTTGATTTCTACTTTTCCCGCAAGACCCTGCTGGGCTACCCCGGACTGCTGAATTACGGTACCCGGGTGCGGGACCTGCTGGAAGAATATGCGGCCAAGTCCAACGGCAAGATTCTGCTCACCGTGATTGAACCTGAGCCTTTTTCAGAGGAAGAAGACCAGGCGGTTGCCAGCGGTCTGCAAGGCGTGTCCATCAGCACGGCAGGCGATCGCGCCTACTTTGGTCTGGTCGGCACCAACTCGACCGATGATGAAGCAAACATTCCTTTCTTTCAGGACAGTCGCGAATCCGCACTGGAATATGACATCACCAAACTTGTCTATAACTTGGCAAACCCGAAGAAGCGGGTGGTGGGCGTGATCTCTTCCCTGCCGGTTTTCGGGGCGACGTCTCAGGGCCAGGTCAGCAAACCATGGGCCATCATTGGCGTCATGCGCGAATTTTTTGAAGTGAAGGACCTCGGTGCATCGCCGGTCAAACTTGACGAAGATATCGATGTATTGATGGTAATACACCCGAAAAAACTGAAGGATGAATCACTGTATGCCATCGACCAGTTCATGCTCGCCGGTGGCAATGCCTTCTTTTTTATTGATCCTCTGGCAGAAGCGGATCACACCCAACCTGACCCGCTGAATCCCATGACCATGCCGGATATGGACTCGGATCTGAACGTTTTTCTCGATAACTGGGGCTTAGAAGTCGCGGAGGACAAACTGGCGGCGGATATTACCTCAGCCATGCGTGTACAGACCCGCAGCCCACGGGGCCCGCAGGAAACACTTTATCTGCCCTGGCTGCGTCTGGGCGAATCCAGTTTCAACCATGACGACTTTATTACCAACGAATTGAAAGTCATACACATGGGGACAGCCGGTATTATCGAACAAAAGGAAGGATCCGCCGTGGAGATGTCCCCTCTGCTGTATACCTCGAAAGACGCGATGAAACTCGAACGTGATTTAATTCTGTTTCAACAGGACCCGAATATCATCCTTGACAACTTTGTCTCCGAAGGCAAGCAACTCAACCTGGCCGTGCGGATAAGTGGTCATGTCAGCAGTGCCTATCCGGAGGGCGACCCGGGCTCGACAAAAGAGGGCGAAACCGATACCGACTCCCTTAAAGAAGGTGATATCAACGTCATTCTGGTGGCGGATACGGATATATTGAGTGATATTTTCTGGGTTCGCACCCAGAGTTTTTTCGGCGTTGATATTCCACAGCCCATCGCCAACAACGGTGATTTTGTTGTGAATACGCTGGAAAATCTGTCCGGCAACACTGATCTCATCAGCTTGCGCAGTCGGGGCGAATTTTCCCGTCCCTTTGAAATCGTCGAGGCCATTCGGCGTGATGCAGAAGACAAGTTCCGCGATCGTGAACGCGAACTGCAGACAAAACTGAGTGAAACCGAACAACGTATCCTCGCACTGCAAAGCGAAAGCGGTGAAAGTAATTTAATCCTCAGTAAGGAGCAAAATACCGAGATAGAAAAATTCCAGGCTGAGCAACTGAAGACCCGCAAGGAGCTGCGTGCAGTCCAGCATGAATTGCAAAAGAATATTGAAAGTCTCGGCACCAAATTGAAATTTATCAACATCGCGCTGATGCCCTTACTGATCATGTTCGCCGCTATTGCCACCGGGCTTTATCGAACCCGTCAACGCAGTCACTGAGTACTGTCAATGAAAAGCAACAAACTCATTATCCTCAGCCTTGTCACCATCGTGGTTGTCCTTGCCGCCACCATGATGAGCCGTCACCGCGCACCCTCCACATCCCTGCAAAAACAGCCCCTGTTTCCGGACTTGCTGGAAAAAGTAAACGACATCGCCTCTGTCAGTCTGAGCAAACAGGGAAAAACGCTGACGCTGGTTCGGGAAGATAAACAGTGGCTGATTCAACAGTCGGACAATTACCCCGCCAATTTCGGCAAAATCCGGGAAACTGTGATTGCCGTTGCCGAGCTGAGAATTCTGGCGGAAAAAACCGGCAACCCCAAACGCTATAAACGGCTGGGAGTAGAGGATCCGGCAACAGAAGGGGCAAGCTCCCTGTTATTGTCGTTGTTTGATACCGGCGGTGATGCACTGGCCAGCCTTATTGTTGGCAAGCCAAGACACAGTAAATCTGCAGGGGATAAACCGGGTCTTTATGTCCGCCTGCCCGATACGCAAACGGCATTACTGGTGGAAGGCCGGCTGGATGTCAGTGCCACCGCGATGGACTGGTTCGAACGTAATTTGTTCAGCATCCACGCCGACAGAATAAAACATATTCACATCGCCCACGCGGATGGCAGTAGTGTCGATCTCGGTCGCGAAAACAGTGTTGACGATTTTACCGTCGATAATTTACCGGCAGGCATGGAAATGCAGTCCAATGTCGTTATCAGCCGCATGGGAACCATGCTGGAAAACATCTTCGTCGACAATGTGATAAATGCGGATAAATTGACAGGGATCGAGCAAACTGTCACCACCGTTCGTACTTTTGACGGTCTTATTGTCAGCATCGTCAGTGCTGAGATAGACGGCGTCAATTATTCAGGTTTTGGTTTTTCTGTTGATGAAAAAGCGCTGCCTCCCCCTGCAGATGAAAACACCGAAGAAGAGGCAACAGCGAGCAGCGGTAAACCTGATCCTGTGGAAGAAGCAAACACGCTGAACAAGACCTTGTCGGGCTGGGCTTATGCCATACCTGAATTCAAGTACGAACTGTTTACCCGGAAACTGGAACAACTCAGCCGCAAAGCAGGTTCTGAAGACAAAAAATCAAACGACGACAAATAGGCCCTCAATGCGTGGCAGTGCTGGCGCCGGGGGCCGGAAAAGCATCTGTTTGGGATTGAATCACTTTCCAGCCATAATAGCTTCTTTCCTGCTGCCACAGCTCACAGGCCTGAATAAGGTCGATAGCCTGGCAGACACCGCT
>JAJRTU010000341.1 GCA_024278135.1 Gammaproteobacteria bacterium | reverse complement strand
AGGCATTACCGCCTGGAATCCCCTGTCCCGCGCCTGTTTGGCGGATCCTCCGGCAGAATCCCCTTCTACCAGAAATAATTCACTGACATTCGGATCCTGTAGCGAGCAATCCGCCAGTTTGCCTGGCAAGGCCGGTCCGCCAGTGATCTTTTTGCGCACGACATTTTTGCCGGCTTTCAGACGTCGTTGGGCATGATTGACAGCAAGTTCAGCGATACGGGTAGCGAGTGAAACATGCTGATGCAGCCATTGGCTGAAAGCATCATGCACCACGCCGGAAACAAAGATACTGCATTCACGGGACGACAGACGTTCCTTGGTCTGACCTGCAAATTGCGGCTCATCCATTTTTACCGATAACAAATAGGCACAGCGCTCCCATATATCCTCGGCAGTGAGCTTGATCCCTCGGGGTAATAAATTACGTGACTCGCAGAACTCCCGGATCGCTTCCAGCAAGCCCAGACGCAGACCATTAACATGGGTGCCACCCTGCAGCGTTGGCACCAGATTGACATAGCTTTCAGTGACCAGTTCTCCTTCTTCCGGCAACCAGTGTATGGCCCAGTCCACAGCTTCGTGATTACCCTGCATGGTCCCCGTGAACGCTTCCACCGGTAATAACTCGTAGTCGGCAAGGGCATCGGAAAGATAGCTGCTGATACCATCGACGTAGTACCATTCTTCCTTGTCCCCGCCGATTTCATCATGAAGACGAACTCGTAAACCCGGGCATAAGACGGCTTTGGCACGCAGTACATGTTTCAGTTTGCTGATCGAGATTTTATTGCTGTCAAAATATTTACCGTTCGGCGAGAAGCGGATAGTGGTCCCGGTATTTCGTTTTCCGACCTCACCCACGACTTCAAGGCTTGATATTTTTTCGCCGTTGGCAAAGGACATATTGTATTCCTTGCCATTACGTTTTACCCAGACCTCCAGGTGTTTTGACAGTGCATTGACAACGGATACACCGACACCATGCAAGCCACCGGAAAATTTGTAATTTTTGTTGGAAAACTTGCCGCCGGAATGCAGTCGCGTGAGGATCACTTCCACACCGGAGATTTTTTCACCGGGATGCTTGTCCACCGGCAAACCTCTGCCATCATCACTGACCGATATTGAACCATCCTGATGCAGTTGCACGCATATCCTTGAAGCATATCCTGATATTGCCTCGTCGACACTGTTGTCAACCACTTCCTGAATCATATGATTGGGCCGACTGGTATCAGTATACATGCCCGGGCGCTTACGCACGGGCTCCAGCCCTGTCAGGACTTCAGTATCTGCTGCATCGTAACTTTTACTCAAATAATAAATCCTCTGAAATAATTAAAGGACGTACAGAACTCGCCACCATGGAAATCACCCGCTTTGGTAATATTGTGCTGCGTTCAGGAAATGACACTATCCGGTAAAGATACCAGTATACGGCAGGATGTAAAATGCAATAATGAAATGTAAACAGCCTGAACAGTTCAGCCCGGACTCGTCATGCCGCGGCGGCGCTGCAGTCCAGTCTGAGTGGAATCAATCCAGATCCCTGATCAAGGCGCTCCGGATATTAGGGGGAATGGGCGACAGACTATGTCTATAGGCATCATGATCAATACCGGCAGAGATAGCGGTGCCCTGTTTCAAGTCTTCTATCATCGCTGCTGTCAGTTCGAAACGGAGAAAATGTACGGCAGATGTCTTCTTGTCCGTTTCGCGATCCAGGTCCTCATTACTGATGGGAGCAACAGCTTCGTGCTCGCCGATTTTCATCCATACGGCTTTATCGATTCCCAGCATCAGCGCCAGTTGTTGCCTGCGTTGTTCCTCATCACCATATTCGATCATGAACGTGGCTTTCCAGTTACTCCCATCCGGAATCAGTGGATTATAGACTTTCAGCTCTTCTTCTATGCCGGCAAGGTCAAAGATTTTTTCGGCCCTGAGCATTTCCTGCACCTGATACTGTATGGTCAGACGATCTTCAAAATACAATGTGGCATTGGGACCGATGGCCAGGCGCCGGTTTTTCTTATGCCTCATAACCTGGGAACGGAAGGCTTCACGTTTTTGTGCATACTGTTCCAGGGAGTAGAGATCGCTTCTGTCGAGCTTTTTCATTGCGGTTATCCTGTTATTTCAGGCCGTAGGCATGGCAGAGCAGTGTAAACGGCGATTCAGCGTGACTGCCATCTTGTAAACCACTTTCGATCTGGTCTCCTGCCATGGGACAGTCACTGATGTAATGGTCCACTTGTGCCTGTTTGACTTTATTCACCACCGGCCGACAGATCTTCACAGAAATATCGTGATATTCACTTTTCACCGCATAAGTACCGTCGTGCCCCGAACAGCGTTCAATAACATTAATATAGGTGTCAGGCACCAATTCCAGCATCTCCCTGGTTTTTAAGCCTATTTTCTGTACACGTTGGTGACAGGGGACGTGATAGCTCACAGTACCCAGACTGTTTTTGAAATCGGTACGTAATTTGCCGGCTTTATGTCTCAGCATCAGATATTCAAAAGGATCAAAAAAGGCTTGCTGGACTTTTTTCACCTGCTCGTCTTCCGGGAACATCAATGGCAGTTCCTGTTTGAACATCAAAACACAGGAGGGAATCGGAGCAATGAGGTCCCAGCCCTCATCGACCATACCGGCCAACGGGGGTATATTGAATTCTTTGGCGTGTTCAACGGCATCCAGATCGCCCAATTCCATTTTTGGCATACCGCAGCAGCGTTCTTTTTCCACCAGCCTGACTTCAATTCCATTGTGTTCCAGCAAGTGGACTAAATCCTCGCCGATATCCGGTGCATTACGATTGCAGTAACAGGTCGCAAACAAGGCAACCTTGCCACGGGTGCGTTCACAGGCTTCCGGGACAATTGTTGCAGGCTTGTATTTTCCTGTGCGCTTACGGAGTGTGTCACTGTGATATTCCGGAACAATGGCATCCGGGTGCACACCGAGGGTTTTATCCAGCAGGCTGCGGGCTGCTTTATTTCTGTTGATCGCATTGACGACCCCTGACACCACGGGTATGCCGGCCAGGGAGCCGACAATATCTGTAGAAGTCAGGATACGGTCACGCAGTTTGCTTTCACCGTTTTTATATTTTATCGCCTTGGCCTGCAGCATCAAATGTGGAAAATCCACATTCCATTCATGTGGCGGGACATAGGGACACTTGGTCAGATAACAGAGATCACAGAGGTAGCAATGATCCACAACTTTGCCGTAATCTTTCTTGTCCACGCCATCCACTTCCATCGTCTCTGATTCATCGACAAGATCAAACAGCGTAGGAAAGGCATTGCATAAACTGACACAACGTCGGCAACCGTGACAGATATCAAATACCCGTTCCAGCTCTGTCAATAACAGCGCTTCATTATAAAATTCCGGTGCTTTCCAGTTTATGGGGTGGCGGGTGGGTGCTTCGAGGCTACCCTCACGATATTCTGACGAGGCCATTTTTACTTTCCTGAGGTCGTGAACGCTTTTGGGCCAACAATGCCCCAAAGCGGCAAACCGGGTGCTGCCCGGTTTGCCGGCTGAGGTATTGTGTCTTACTTAGCCATCGAGTCCATCCAGAGCCTTCTGGAAACGATTCGCATGGGAGCGTTCGGCCTTCGCCAAAGTCTCAAACCAGTCGGCGATTTCGTCGAAACCTTCTTCGCGAGCCGATTTGGCCATTCCCGGATACATATCCGTGTATTCATGCGTCTCACCGGCAATGGCTGCTTTCAAATTCAAAGAAGTACTGCCAATAGGCTCACCGGTAGCAGGATCTCCGACTTCTTCCAGGTATTCAAGATGACCGTGAGCATGACCGGTTTCGCCCTCGGCGGTGGAACGGAATACGGTAGACACATCGTTATAACCCTCTACATCTGCTTTCTGTGCAAAATACAGATAACGGCGGTTGGCCTGTGACTCACCTGCGAATGCAGCCTTCAGGTTTTCTTCTGTCTTGGTACCTTTTAATGACATAGGTTTCTCTCCTAAGGTTATGATAAATATCAATATTATTAATATTTATTTTGTTGAATAACGATGCTGTGACTCTACTCCCGGCACTATGGGCTGTCAATATAAGTGAACGCCTTTGAAGATTGTATTTTTATATGCAAGCTATAGTTAAAACCTATGCCGCCAACAGCTTTCACCATTTTATGGTAGAAAATTAACATCACGCGGAACATATTGGTAAGATTCCCCTTTTTCTCCAAAGGAGAACGGCGGTGCCTGGGAAAGATGACAAATTCAACTTTGAAAAAGCCCTGCAGGAGCTGGAAAAACTGGTCGAAAAGATGGAAGAAGGTGATATGAGTCTGGAAGAATCGCTGAAGCAGTTCGAACGGGGCGTGGCATTAACGCGTTCCTGTCAAAAAGCGCTCACAGATGCCGAACAAAAAGTCCAGATACTCCTGAACGATGCCGATAAAGGCGCGCTGACGACGTTCAACACCGATAATAATAATAATAACGAATAAGAAATATGTCGCTGTCTACACAACTCGTTAAATACCAGGCCCAGGTGAAAATCGCCCTGGAGCATTGGCTGCCCAGCGCAGATATTGAGCCCACCCACCTCCATGAAGCCATGCGTTATGCTGTTCTGGGCGAGGGTAAGAGGATTCGGCCTGTGCTGGTTTACGCCTGTGGCGAAGCTTTCGGTGTAGAACACAATGCGCTTGATGCCTGCGCTTCAGCGGTTGAAATGATCCACGCTTACTCATTGGTGCATGATGACCTGCCGGCGATGGACGATGATGACCTGCGTCGAGGTCGCCCCACACTGCATAAACAATTTGATGAGGCAACGGCTATTCTGGCCGGCGATGCCTTGCAGGCCCTCGCCTTCCATGTTCTCGCCAATGATCCGGCTATAGTCGTCGATGCAGGACAGCGTATACAGATGATAGATACACTGGCACTGGCCAGCGGCTCCGTCGGCATGGCGGGCGGTCAGGCCATCGATCTGGCATCAGTGGGCAAATCCCTCAATCTGGCCGAACTGGAAAATATGCATATGCATAAAACCGGCGCGTTGATACGGGCCAGCGTCGAGCTCGGCGCACTTTGTCTACAGGACGTGGATCAACAACGTTTCGCCAAGGTATCAAAGTATGCCAATTGTATCGGGCTGGCCTTTCAGGTGCAGGATGACATTCTCGATATTGAAAGCGATACAGAGACACTGGGAAAACCACAAGGGTCGGATATTGCGCGCAATAAACCCACCTACCCCAATTTACTGGGGCTGGATGGGGCAAGGGAAACTGCCAGGAAACTCCATGCCGAGGCCATTGACTGCTTACAGGAATTTGATGAAAAGGCCGACACACTGCGTATGATTACCGATTACATTGTACAACGAAACAAATAGACTGCCGGGAAAGTGGATGCTTGAATTATAAAAACCAAGTAAAATACTAGGATATTATTATTTGTGCATTACCGTCATTCCATTACTGATTACCAGATTGATGAGTTAACACTCAAGGCGTCACCTTTATAGGTTAATATAATTTTATGAATCAACCCACATCCGTCATTGATAAAGAAATCCCCGATGTTCAAAACAGTCAGGATACGCGACATATCCCGATTGACAAGGTTGGGATAAAAGACATTCGTCATCCTGTCGTGGTTCGCGATCGCAGTGGTGGCGAGCAACATACCGTGGCCAATTTTAATATGTACGTCAGTCTCCCCCATAACTTCAAGGGCACGCATATGTCCCGTTTCGTGGAGATTCTGAATAATCATGAATACGAGATTACTGTCGAATCATTTAAACGTATGATTACAGAGATGACTCACTTGCTCGATGCCGAGTCAGGTCATGTGGAAATGAGTTTCCCATACTTCATCAACAAGGCGGCGCCGGTTTCCGGCGTGAAAAGCCTGATGGATTATGAGGTATCCTTTATCGGCGAGATTTCTGCGGGCCAGCCTTCCGTTCTAGTTAAGATAGTAGTTCCGGTAACAAGCCTATGCCCTTGTTCTAAAAAGATTTCTGATCGCGGCGCTCACAATCAACGTTCGCACATCACAGTGAAAGTGAAAACTATCGATTTTGTCTGGATAGAAGAGATTATTGATGCTGTAGAGAGGGTGGCCTCTTGCGAACTATATGGATTGTTAAAAAGGCCGGACGAAAAATACGTGACTGAATACGCCTACGATAATCCTAAATTCGTTGAGGACATCGTCCGTGATGTAGCCATCGAATTTAACCGGGATGAGCGTATTTCAAGCTATGTAGTGGAATCTGAAAATTTTGAATCCATCCATAATCATTCTGCCTATGCGATGTTGTCACACGACAAGGAGAGCGCTGGCTAAATGCCTGTAGCGTAGTCCGGGCATGACAAACTCCTGGTACTCACGCTATCGCCCGATACTTTGACGGCAGGTGGACAGAAATGGCACCTGTCGTCAAATTTCTGCCTTCTATTTTCAACTGAATCTAGATTTTAATTTAAATAAATAACGTAACTAATTGTTATTTAATGCCTTAACTGTTTTGGCATTAATAATGCTTTCTTTATCAGGGCAAGCTTAATGAACCCCCTCCCTCCATTTAACTTGCAGGGTGTCCCCAGGACACCCTTTTTTTTATGTACAGGATGTACGGTACGCCGCGGGCGCAGGGATGCGCAGGAGCGGCTTGTTACAGGATGTATGGTATGCCGCGGGCGCAGGGATGCGCAGGAGCGGCTTGTTACAGGATGTACGGTCAGGAATTTTTTGCTGCGAACAACGGGGTGTAAAGTCCGTTATTCAAGCATTTTGGCTTCGCGCCAGAGGGCATCCATTTGCTCCAGTGACGCTTCTTTAAGAGAAACCCCCTGTTCCCTCAAGCGTTTCTCGACAAAGCGAAAGCGGGATTCAAACTTACGATTAGTCTGATCAAGTGCCCGTTCAGGCTCGACTCTGATATGTCGGGCCAGATTGACGCAGGAGAACAGCAAATCGCCCAGTTCATCGCGTAGTTTTTCCATACCTGCCCCTGTCTGAATCTCCACTCTTAACTCCGCCAGTTCCTCATCAATTTTGGCCAGCACCGGTTCCAGATCCGGCCAGTCAAATCCCACAGTGGCTGCCCGTTTTTGTAACTTTTCAGCTCGCATAACAGCCGGCATCGCTGAAGCGATATTGTCCAGCAAGCTGTTTTGCACTCCCGTCGCTTTGGCCCTGTCATCCCTTTCCTGTTGTTTGATGTCCTCCCAGTCCAGTGCCCGACCGTCGGATTTATCAAGCTGATTATCTGCAAACACATGGGGATGTCGACGCTGTAATTTTGTCGCGACCTGTTTTGCGACCTTGTCAAAATTAAAATACCCGGCTTCATCAGCCATCTCAGAATAAAAAACGACATGAAACAGCAAATCACCCAGTTCATCGCAGAGGTTATTCATATCCTTGTTTTCTATGGCATCCAGTAACTCATAAACCTCTTCCAACGTATGAGGGGCGATAGAACCTGGTGTTTGTTTTATATCCCAGGGGCAACCCTTCTCTGGATCGCGCAATGTCTTCATTATGGATAACAACTTGTCAATTGGCTTCATTCTGGATTCTCATCAATAATATTGTCTAATAACTTGATTTTTAGCCATCTTTCGAATAAAACAGGTGTGCCGGAACTGCGTACTAAATGAAAGCGTATGTTTGGCTTGTTTTGAATTGATAAGTGACCAAGCAGAAGTGAGATTAAATCATGCCACCATTGATATTGCGACTGGATATTGCAGGTAAACCCGTGACCTGGATTCCCTGGCAAACGGCTGTCTGTCTGTACAGCCGCAATATGATTGCCTGGACAGCCGGTGAACATAGTTTCAGTTTTCACGGTGGTATCAACCGTTACAGTGGTGAACAATCCATTGTTGATGTCAATTCAATTATTGCCATCAAGCGATCCACTACCCGCAAGCATATTTGTCGAACTATACCTCCGCTGACCAATCGAGAACTGTTTTTGCGCGATGCACATTTATGCATGTATTGTGGTAAGGAGCATCATGAGTCTTATTTAACCCGCGACCATGTTATTCCCATTTCCCGCGGCGGCAGGGATCGCTGGTCCAATGTCGTCACCGCTTGCAGAAGCTGCAACACCCGCAAAGGTAATCGTATTCCGGAACAGGCCAATATGCCGTTACTGGCCGTCCCCTATGTACCAAACTGGGCGGAATATCTGGCCTTGTCAAACAGAAAAATCCTCGGTGATCAAATGGGTTTTCTCAAGTCACAATTTTCCGGGCGCACTATGTTGTTCAATAAGCACTAAAGAACAGCCTTGAGGTCTGTACTGCCGGACTAGTTCAGGATTTACTGCATTTAACCGTATATAACTATAATTTGAGGGTCTATTCATGAAGTATCTATTAGGTAGCCTGTTGTTGTTGTTCGTCCATACCGCGCAGGCCGCGGATAATTCCGGTAAATATGCCATTTGGGGAGCAGGCCAGAAGTCCTGTTTCAGGTATAACGCCGCTCGCAGCAGCGGAGAGGACGATTACTATCGCTATTTTCTCATGGGTTATTTGACCGCATACAATACGCAAACGCCGGAAACGTACCGAATTTCAGGTGGCAATGATATGCCGGCAATCCTCTCCTGGCTGGATGATTTCTGTACCAGCAAACAATCTCAGGGTTTTGAGCTGGCCCTGATAGAATTCATTGCAGAACATTATCCGAAGCGCTACAAGCGTCGGCCTGTTGCGGGAAGATGATATAATTATCGTTTTTAAGTAATTGTTATTAATAGCACACATTTATCCCGCGTACGTATTGCCAATTATGCGTTTGTAACCCATACTTTTTACAGCCCGCAATTGTAGTGAAAGGGCCAAAATAATTGATAATTATAACGAATTCCGTCATTATTCGTTTACCAAAAACTGGGGAATCCAGATTGTAAGATTAACAGGAGAATCAAATATGAAAACAACAATAGTAAAGGCTTCAATCATTGCCCTGGCGCTTGGGACCTTGGGCGGTTGTGCAACAACCGATGAAATTGCACAAATCAGATCAACCGCAGAAAGAGCACTGTCAAGCGCCAACAGTGCAACGCAGCGTGCTGACAATGCCCTGTCTGTTGCCAACAGTGCACTTGATGCGGCTCGAAGTGCCCAGTCTACCGCTGAGGCAGCCCAGGCATGTTGCAGTGAGAATACCAGTCGACTGGATCGCATGTTTGAAAAGGCTATGCAAAAATAAGGCTGAAGACCCACAAGAGTTAAAATGCAAAGCCCCTTGAGTCCATCAAGGGGCTTTTTTTATGTACAGGATGTACGGTACGCTGCGGGCGCATGGATGCGCAGGAGCGGCGTTTTACAGGATGTACGGTACGCCGCGGGCGCATGGATGCGCAGGAGAGGCGTTTTAGAGGATGTACGGTCAGGGTTTTGCTCCTGCAAACTCAGTACCTGCATCCCTGCAGGCACCGGGTTAAGGCTCCTGCAAACCCTCAGTACCTGCATCCCTGCAGGCACCGGGT
>JAJRTU010000340.1 GCA_024278135.1 Gammaproteobacteria bacterium | reverse complement strand
TAAGGACGATACGTGCGAATTTCATCAAGGTCCGAAGTACTGTATTACTTCAAAGAGAGACCGAATATACGTTCGCAATTCTGTCCCTGTTATTTTATTACCAAGCCTTGCAATAAGGGAGGAGACCATATACATCCTACTCTATTTTATCCTGTTTGATCTATGGCATGGAATACTCCGACCGCACTTTCTATTCAACGCCGCTTGCTACTCCTGTCCTCACGCAACATTGCCTGCAGGGATGCAGGTACTCAGGGTTTGCAGGAGCATAAACCCGGTGCCTGCAGGGATGCAGGTACTTAGGAATTGCAGGAGCAATATTCCTGACCGTACATCCTGTAAAACGCCGCTCCTGCGCATCCATGCGCCCGCGGCATACCGTACATCCTGTACATAAAAAAACCCCGCCGGAGCGGGGTTTTATTGTTAACGGGTGTTAACGTCTTGCTTTACTGACCAACAACGTTGATCGCACTGGGTCCTTTAGGACCTTGCTCAACTTCATAGGTGACCTGCTGACCTTCGGCCAGACTTCTAAACCCTTCAGACTTGATGGAACTATGATGTACAAATACATCATTGCTGCCATCGGAAGGAGTAATGAACCCAAAACCCTTACTGTCGTTAAACCACTTTACTGTACCTGTAGCCATGCTGCTTACCTCATTTGAAATTAATTGAACAATGTATTAGCAAGAAAACTGTTGCTGAATTATTACGGTAGAATCTGCTGTACACACTGCAACTAACTCCCGAAACCACTTCAGATATTGCTAATGAGGTGACCGTATACCATCTCCAGACAAGAATCTACATTTTTTTTACAATTAACCATGAAAAATGAACAGCTTACCTTGCTTTGCAACATTCATATCCGTTTACAAATCATCTGATTATCGATAATTTGAAAAGTGCGTTTTCCATCCAGAAAGGCCTTCAGTTCTTTGCCGACCAGATGCTCACGCCAGCCCTTCAGCAGGGACGAGTCGGATTCATCCCGGACAAATTTTCCCAGTTCTTTTCTGGAAGCGAGTATATTCGGATGCAAATGGTTGTCATTTGCTATCAAACGCACCAGGGCTGTCAGCGCATCCACTTTCGCTTCTTCCATAGTATTCAATGACTTATGGGACTGCGATTTTGTCAGGGGCACAGGATCCTGCTGTGCTGCTGTTTTCACTATTTTTAATATCTCCTCTCCGTGTCGATGTATCAGCCGTTCACTCAGACCTTTGAGTCGACTCAGGTCTGACTTGCTCTGCGGTTGCAGCTGGGCGAGGTCAACAATGACTTCATCCCGTATCAGCCAGTTCCTGGGGAGATTTTCCGTACGTGCCCTGCGTTCACGCCAGGCTGCGAGTTGCTGCATGACGGATAGCTGTTTACCCTTGAGTTTTTTCGCCCCCCGATTTTTTTTCCAGACCGTTTCCGGATCGGGCTCATAGAGATTCGCATCGCTCAGGGCGGCAAAATCCTCTGCCAGCCAGCCCAGTCGACCATGTTGTTGCAGTTGTCGCAGTAATGAACTGTAAACCTGGCCAAGATAAATCACATCATCGGCAGCGTACTGCAATTGCGCCTGCTGTAGTGGACGCCGCTTCCAGTCGGTTCGCGTATGCGCCTTACTGAGAGCGACACCCAACATCAGGTTCACCAGATTTGCGTAACCCGTCTGTTCATTATAACCGAGCAGGGGGGCGGCAATCTGCGTATCAAACAGCGGTTGTGGAATGGCTTTTTGCAGGTGATAAAATATTTCAAGATCCTGCCTGGCGGCATGAAACACTTTGGTGATAGAGCTGTCATAAAGCAAATCAAACAGCGCCTGCAGATTATCAAGTGCCAGCGGATCAATGACCGCCACCCGATCCGGAGTGGCTACCTGCACAAGGCAAAGTTCCGGATAATAGGTCTTTTCCCGTTCAAACTCGGTATCCACTGCCAGCCAGGAAGAACCCTTGAACTGATTACAAATCTCGATCAGGGATACTTCGGTTTCAACAAGTTGATATTCAGTGCTCATGATTTAAGGTTGACATCTCTCATTTATTCGAAAATTCTAGTCGGAAAGACAATTACGCCCCTTTTTCTTGGCTTTATACAATGCCGTATCGGCCGCTTTAAGTACAGCTTCCGGATTATCGTGTTTGCTACCAGGTTCTGCCATGCCAATACTGACAGTGACTGAAACACTCGTCCCGTTTCTGCTTTTTACCCGACGTCCACGTCGCTGCTTTACCGCCTGTTTTGATTTCGGGCGATGTGAGTCATCGCGTATCCGCATTTGATGGTTCTGCACATCGCGGCGGACGTCTTCCAGCAAGGGCCGGCAATAGTCCATGTCCCTGCCGGCAAAAACAACACAAAACTCTTCACCACCGTAACGGTAGGCCGTCCCGCCTCCCTGCACGGCGCCGATTTTCCGGGCAACCATTTTCAACACCTCGTCACCGATATCATGGCCATGGGTGTCGTTGAATTTTTTAAAATGATCAACATCCATCATCGCAATCACATACTGTCGTGCCAACCCCCGCAGACGATCATTCAACGCCCGCCGTCCCAACAGGCCACTCAGTTCATCACGATAGGCCATATCGTAGGAGCTTCCCATCATCGCGATGATCAAAGCAGCGGACATGGCACAAAACATCACTGTCGATATGCCGGCCAGATTCAACTTCGCCAGTGTCACAAAACCAAACAGGGCGATCGTGATAATCATCGCCGCAAAATCATCATTGCGTTTAATCAGGTGATGGAGACCGACAAGGACGACGAGCATATACAGGAAACTGGCCGACCAGGACAATATCAGACCCGTCACCGGTTTCACAGGCCACCAGAGCGTGATCATTGACACCAGCGGTTCCGGAAAGTAGACCATCAGCGCCGCTGCCACAATCAACATGAACACGAACAGTGCTGTCAACGTTAAACCGTATCGATTCAGCAAACCGCGTTCCGGTAAAAACAGCAGCACTAACAGGCTGGAAGGGTGCAGGACGCTGATGAGAGAATAAATCAACAGTGCGTCCTGCCGGCTCAATGCCGTTTGCAGTCGGGTCTGGATCAGGTAGTAAATGACAAGAAGAGATAAAGTCGCCGTGAATAAACGGGAGCGATGGTAATAAAGACATAATGCCAAGACGACAGCCAGCAGGACATAGGGCAGGTACGACATCAATTGCTGATAGGCCGTCGACAACGTCGTCACCTCCTGTCGCAACACAGTGGCGGCGAGCAACAAAACAACCGGACTGATCAGTCTACGCAAGCTTATCCGGTACATAACATGTTCGGGCCGGTCATGTACGCGTTGAATGAGTCAGGTATTGGCGAATGGGAACAGGCCGTCCTGCTTACTGCCCGGGTTGCAGCGTCGTCAATATGCGCCGTAAGGCCTTCAGTCTGGTTTTTACCAGCCGGGCATTGTCAGGCCCGATACGCAGCAGGATCTTTTGTCCGGCTGACAGGTTTTCAAGTGCCGGATCGGCGAATTGATAAAAGACCTTGGGTTGAAGCAATTTTATCGGCCCCTCGATATCCGGGACCTGCAGCAGATGATCGATGACGTCAATCAGGCGGTCGTTGAAATAACGCCCTGGATAACCCAGTTCTTCATAGGCCTGCTGGAACAGCGGGTAGTATCTGACATAGACAGACACCAGTGACTGGATGTCCACCGCGTCAGCAAAATGTATAAAGCGCTGGTAACGCTCAAAGTTGCCTTCGTCCAGTATAAACTCACCGTCAACAGCGGTTTTTATCACCATAAAACCGCCATCCGGTTTTTGCGTGAAGACAAAACGCCGGGGCAGTTTTTTTGTTGTCAAATTATCAATGCTGACCACTGCGTGCCGTACAAACTCTCTGAAGATGAAAATGTCCGCCAGTTTCGCCGGGGCGTAAAAACGGCCAAAGGCCTCCTGCATGGCGGAATCGCTGTCATCCAGCACCGGCAAGGACTCAACTTTCGCCACCGGCGTGACTGTCACTTCCATCTGCTCTTCT
>JAJRTU010000339.1 GCA_024278135.1 Gammaproteobacteria bacterium | reverse complement strand
ATTGAGCTGATCCTGTCGGCGAAAAAGCCGATGGTTTACAGCGGCGGCGGCGTGGTGCTCGGCGAGGCCAGCGCTGAGCTGACCCGCTTCACACAGATCCTGGGCTATCCCATCACCAATACGCTGATGGGGCTGGGGGCCTACCCGGCCACCGACGGACAGTTTGTCGGCATGCTGGGCATGCACGGCACGTATGAAGCAAACATGGCCATGCACCATTGTGATGTGCTGATCACGATTGGTGCGCGATTCGATGATCGGGTCACCGGTGATCTGGAAAAGTTTTGCCCGCATGCGAAGATCATACAGATCGATGTCGATCCCGCGTCCATTGCCAAAAACGTGCCGGTCGATATTCCGATTGTCGGCGATGTGAAACACGTCTTGACGGATATGAATGCGATCTTGCAGTCCTCAGGCAAGGCGGGTCCGGACGAGGAGGCACTGGCACAATGGTGGCAGCAGATTAAAGGCTGGCAGGCTATGGATTGCCTGCGTTTTGATCGCAATACCAAGGTGATTAAACCACAATATGTTGTTGAAAAGCTTTATGAGTTGACCGAAGGCAAGGCTTTTGTCACCTCGGATGTCGGTCAGCACCAGATGTGGGCGGCACAGTTTTACAAGTTTGATCAGCCCCGGCGCTGGATCAACTCCGGCGGTCTGGGCACGATGGGTTTTGGTTTGCCCGCCGCTTTTGGCGTGCAACTGGCTTTGCCTGAAGAGACGGTCTGTTGTATTACCGGGGAGGCCAGCCTGGTTATGTGCATACAGGAGCTGTCCACCTGTCTGCAATACGGCACGCCAGTCAAGATCATCAACCTGAATAACGGTTATATGGGCATGGTGCGGCAATGGCAGGAGTTTTTCTACGACAAGCGTTATTCGCATTCTTATTTCGAGGCTCTGCCTGATTTTGTCAAACTGGCGGAAAGTTTTGGTCATGTTGGTATGCGTGTCGAGCAGAGCGCCGATGTGGAGGGCGCCCTGAAGGAGGCCCTGGCGATGAAGGATAAACTGGTATTAATGGACTTCATCACCGACCAGACAGAGAATGTCTACCCGATGATAGCTGCCGGCAAGGGCCAGAATGAAATGCACCTGTCTACAGAAAGGGAACTGGCATGAGACACATTCTCTCCTTGTTGCTGGAAAATGAAGCCGGTGCCCTGTCCCGTGTCTCCGGTTTATTCTCTGCACGGGCTTTCAACATCGAGTCACTCACGGTGGCGGCGACCGATGATCCTTCGGTGTCGAGAATGACCATTGTGACGACAGGTTCCGATGAGATTATTGAGCAAATCACCAAGCAACTGAACAAGCTGGTGGATGTGATCAAGGTCGTGGATCTGAATGAGAACAATCATATCGAACGGGAACTGATGTTGATCAAAGTCATGGCGGAAGGTGGTGACCGTGAGGAAGTAAAACGCCTGGTGGAAATATTCCGAGGGCGGATAATTGATGTGACGAAAAAAACCTACACTATCGAAATGACCGGGTCCGGTGACAAGCTGGATGCTTTTATAGAAGCTGCCAACGGCAAACTGATTAAAGAAGTGGTCAGAACAGGGGTGTCCGGGATAGCACGGGGTGACAGGGTAATTACCATTTAAACTCTTGCGCCGTTAATAATTTGTTTAAAATTTTGAGACTGGAACAATGAATATCTATTACGACAAAGATGCTGATTTATCCCTGATACAGGGCAAACAGGTAGCGATCATTGGCTATGGTTCACAGGGCCATGCTCATGCCAATAATTTGAAAGACTCGGGCGTGGAGGTCTGCGTGGGTCTGCGGGCGGGATCAGGCTCTGGCGCGAAGGCGGAAGCCGCAGGGATCAGCGTCAAGACTATTGAAGGTGCCGTCGCCTGGGCGGATGTGGTCATGGTTCTTGCCCCGGATGAACATCAGGCAGCCATTTATTGTGATCAGATAGCACCGAATATCAAACAGGGTGCGGCCCTGGCTTTTGCCCACGGTTTCAATATTCACTTCCAGCAAATCGTGCCGCGCGAGGATCTGGATGTCATTATGATTGCGCCAAAGGGGCCGGGCCATCTGGTCCGTTCCACTTATACCCAGGGCGGTGGCGTACCTTCTCTGATTGCCGTACATCAGGATGCCTCAGGCCAGGCCAAAGACCTCGCGCTTTCCTATGCCAGCGCCAATGGCGGTGGTCGTGCCGGGGTGATTGAAACCAATTTTCGTGAAGAGACGGAAACCGATCTGTTCGGAGAACAAACGGTGCTGTGCGGTGGAATTACCGCCCTGATACAGGCCGGCTTTGAAACCCTGGTGGAGGCGGGTTACGCACCGGAGATGGCCTATTTCGAATGTCTGCATGAAACCAAATTGATTGTGGATTTGATCTATGAAGGTGGTATTGCCAATATGCGTTACTCGATTTCCAATACTGCCGAGTATGGCGATTTTACCCGGGGTCCACGCATCATTACTGACGAGACGAAAAAAGTCATGAAAGAAATCCTCGGGGAAATTCAGAGTGGGCGAT
>JAJRTU010000338.1 GCA_024278135.1 Gammaproteobacteria bacterium | reverse complement strand
CACTCCTTCCGGTTTATGACCTGCATCTGAAGGAAATGTAATCTTGGTGCAATATTGTATTGCATCGGTATTGTTGTCTGGAGAAGATATCCTGAGAATATCCAGGCCCAGCAAATTCGAGCAACTGGAATATTTCATTTCCTGTTGACTGAATCGTTCGCTGTCATCCGTAATGATGATATCCACGCAGGCCGAATCAAGAATGTGAAACAGTTGCTGATTGGTAAAACAGGCCGGCAAGGCAACATGCGTGACACCGCTGATTAAACTGGCCAGATCTATCACTATCCATTCAATCGTGTTTCCAACATGTACACTGACACATTTTATTTTCGACTGTTCAAGCCAGTCCGCAAAATCAAATGCCGCCGAGAGCAGATCCTTGTAGGTGATATTTTCATCATCCGAGAAGACGGCTGCTTTATCCGGGTGTTGTTCAACAACCTGAATTATTCGGCTTATGATTTTGCTAGCCACCCCTGATCCGCCATTGATCTGCAAGCCCCTGTGATTTCTCCTTGAACAGAGACAATGATGAATTCATTAACACGTTTTTTCTTAATACGGACAGGGCGGCCGGAATGTAACAAAACAAAGTTTCCGGTTTGTCATCAAAATGATTTCCCGGTTGATCTTTATCTTTCCCTGTCATATCAACAGCAACATCACCGGAATGGAGCAGAGTGTAATTTATCTTCTTCAGCAAGTACTCGACTTCCGGGTTTGTAACGGAAATCGCCCACTTACGGTCGATGCGGGATAAAAAATCAAAAAGTAAAATAAATAACAATCGACCGCCTCCTCTCCATGTTGAAACGATATTACCGATTTCAACAATGCTTTCTCTTGGTATCGCCGTCTTGAAATGCATTCCTATTTCCTGCTCAATGGGAAGGCGCAGCCTTTTTTCAAGGTGGATCGGGCCCGACTCAGCCAAACGTATTCCTGCTGCCGCAAATACGCGGTCATTGCAATTCAGGGATAAAATATAAGGGAATATGATTTGTGCATTGGCGGAAACACGTTTATTCAGCTTGCGGTGAATATAGCCGTCAACCGACAATTGTTGACAACTGCTTCTGTCATGCAAATAAATATTCACGCCTGAAACAAACCGCAGGCGATTGCGTATTTTGCCATGCACACCTGTCGTATCCCGCTGAGACAGTGAACTATACGGCACCAGTATATTCCCTGCCGTGTGAAATAACGAAGGTATGATATCTACAGCGATACATGGCATTCTGATACGACAGATTTTCCGGAAACACTGTATCCACCCGTCACAAAAATCATTGCGGCTCAATAATATCGTAAGTGGCCGGTCTGGGAGCCAGGTTCATATCTGCCATACGATCAAACATGATATTGATTGCTTCACGCACATCATCTTTCAGGCAGATTGTGTCATCGTTGCTGAACATACGGATATGATCTTCAGCACATCCGCGACCTACTCGGGATGCCGCTTCGAAAGCTTCATCGTAGTGAGCATGGCTCCACTGCAAAGATTGTTGACAAAGTGTTGTGATCTGCCGGGCCAGAGGGAAACCCAGCGTTTTCTTTACAAGATTCAAACCGACAGGTAATGGCAGTCCTGTATCCTCACACCAGGCCTGACCAAGGTCGCACACCATTTTCAATCCTTTCCCCCTGAAAAACAGGAGCTCTTCATGGATCAACACCCCGGCGTCATATTCACCTTCGATAACCTTGTCGCTGATCAGATCGTACTGCTCCTCAACCAGTTTCGCGCCTTCACAGTACATCAAGGCCAGCACGCCCCCGGTAGTCGGCATTCCCGCGATGGCGATACGTTTTCCTTTTAGCTCTTCCGGGGAATGATACTTTTTTGATACCAGCACCGGACCGTATCCACGCCCAACACTGTTGCCAACCGCCATAATCCAGTAGTCTTTTTCCAGCAAGGGATAAGCGACGGAAGACACACCGACGACATCATAGATCCGTTTTTGCGCGGCAAGATTCAAGGCAATAATATGATCTCGTTCAAAAATCACTTCTATGTTTTTATCTTCAAGTTCCAGATGTTTTGACTCCCAACCGTAATAGTTGAATACATCGTCACTGTCAGGTGTGTAAGCTATACGTATTTTCGATGGTGTCCTGTTCATGTTCTTCTGCTTTTACTGACCGTTAACCGACCAGTTATAAGGTAGATTCGGTCTTAATTCAGCATCTGCTGATAAATTGGAATATCGGGAGATAAATGCCTTCACACTTCCATAAGTGCTTTTGAAATCTTTTTCAAACCAGTCAAATATTTTTGATGTTCTGGCTTTATTGCCTTCAACCATGAGTCCTTTTTGCGGGTTGGATAAAAATTTTTCCACCTGATCATCCAGTTGTTCATTCAATTTATCCGCGGTATAGGGTTCTGTTCTGAGATCTGGACAACTGATCGAAGCGCAAACAATCGCCATGTGAATGCGAGGATCGCCCATCGGCCTGAGAATCTCATGTTCTATTTCGTGCAGGCTGATTTCTCTTCCGCCAATTATTCCGGCCTTTTTTTTCCAGACCGATTTTAAGAACGACCCGGCATCTTTGATACTCTCTACAGGCCAGTTATCGACTACGGTCTTAATCGCGAGGATATTGTAGGTGTTGATATAAAAAGCCAGTCTCTCCTTATCGCCTTCCAGTTGACCCGGCGAGAAATCACCAAGCTGTTGCAGGAGCCTGGCAAAATCCGGATTTTTCCTGAGTTTTGTATAATTGACCCAGCTCAGGCTGGTGCCATGATGATGTTCTGTTTTGACATTTTCCTTTAACAGTTTCTGATATAAATCCAGGGGAGGTTCCACTGCTGAGGCTGTTGCCGACAGTCCCAACAATAAAAACAGGGTTAATACTCTATGCATTTAATTTCATCCCTCCAGGTCAAACGATTCAATATTCCTGAATTATTTTATAATGAGTGTTTCTTTGCACCGGCACAAATCCCGATTGCCGAATCGTTTCCAATGTTGAATCAAAACTGGTTTTGGGTGCATGGTTTGCATTTTTCAGGACATTCTCTTCGAATAACAGACCACCAAAATCATCGGCGCCGGCAATCAGACCCAGTTGTCCTGTTTTTTTATCTTCACTGAACCATGAAGACTGTATATGCGTGAAATTATCCAGCAACAGACGTGCGGTACTGATAATACGCAAATATTTTATTGATGGTGCAGATTGTCTTATTTTTTTTCCCAATAAGGAGTTACCTGGCTTGAAAGACCAGGGTATAAATGATGAAAACCCTGAAGTGCGATCCTGTAAAGTTCTGAGTCTGAGAAGATGCTCAACGATTTCTTTATCGCTTTCTTCATGACCATACATCATCGTTGCGGTGGTTTTAAATCCCATCTGCTGCGCCTCCTCCATAACTGACAACCATCGATCAGAAGAGTTTTTTTTCGGGGAAATCAATTTTCGCACACGTTCAGAGAGGATCTCCGCACCGCCACCCGGGATAGTTCTGATACCTTCCCTCCACAGGCTTTGCAATAGTTCTGTCGTCAGGATGTTTTCGGTTTCCGCCATGTAGATGATCTCGGAAGGTGAAAACGGATGAATGTGAATCTCCGGCGTACTTTTCTGAATGGCACGAATGTAACGAATAAAATCCTCCAGTCTGATATTGGGATTGTGTCCGCCCTGAAGCAATACGGTGGTGGCACCCGCCTGCCAGGCTTTGTCGACGCGTTCCGCCACCTCATCCGGACTCAAGGTGTAGGCCTCCCTGGATTTTTCCGAACGCCAGAAAGCACAAAATGTACAGGTGGTTTCACAGACATTTGTGTAATTCGGATTGGTATCAAATACAAACGTGACCTTGTCGTCCGGATGGTGCCCCAGCCGACACTGGTGTGCATATCGCATCAGTTCTCCCAGCGGCATTTTTTGTAAAAGATACAATCCATCCCCGGCCTGCAGACGAATACCGGCCTTGATTTTATCTACAGGCCTGACCTCAGGCATACTCTTGCCTCTGCTGTAATTCCTGTCGTTGCTGAGTAGTCTGATATTTTTTTAACTCGGAAAGATACAGTGCCTGCCCGGCACATTCCCGATCACCAATCCATGTTTTGATCCCCGACAGATAGTTTATGACTTGCTGATTTCTCATTTTATATCGATAAGCTTCCTGCTCTGCTGTAATTCGTTGCAACCGTGTTTCATTTTCAACAAAGGTCGTCAGCCACTCTTCCAGGGCCAAGCGAAACTCCACAGGTGCATATTTGTCAACAACCCAACGCGCGAAAACGAAAGGTAATTGATGATGGTGGCTCCATTGAGCAGCCAGATCGGTAACATACGCCTCACTGCCGTGTTGATGGCGTAAAAGGGCACGGTCACCGATTAACAACTCCCCTTCGTAACTCCCTCTCCTGTTTGCCAATACTGGAAGATTACTGAACCCCTGTTGATACCCGAACAATAGCTTTAACAAATTAATCGATGTCAGGGAATCACTGCTCAGTTTAATACTGTTATCGGATGTAAATAATTCGAATGGTTGTTGTGAGAAAAACAGAACACTTTTTACAGGCCCGCCATCACTGGCTATTCCGAAACTGCCGATGAGTTCAAATCGTTCACCCAACTGTTTCAGTCCGGCCACAGGTACCACCCCCGCCTGCACATGCCCTCGTTTCAGGGCGTTGACGGCCTCCCGGGGTGTCAACTTAACAAGCTCGCAACCCTCCAGAATCCGGTGATGAAAAAACGCCCTGTTGTTTAGATAAGGCATCAATGCGATACGGTAGTTCATGCTTGCAGGGCCAGCGATGACGGTGTTTGATTATTCAGTCGCTGATATTGCCCGTCTCTTTCCACGGGTTCATAGCCGGCTGTCAGGATCAGATTTTCCATCTCTTCTCTCGCCAGATCCACCGGTGTCTTCGCGCCCGAAGCATGGGCGATTCTTTCCAGTCCAAGTGTACCGTCAAGATCATCTGCGCCACAGCCAAGCGCCACAGCCGCTGTTTCGGTTCCGATCATGGGCCAATAGGCTTTGATATGCGGAATGTTGTCCAACAACAGACGGGACATCGCAATAACGATGAGATTTTCCAGTGGTGACAGTGATTGAGTACTGCCTTTTCCAAACTGCAGCGCCAGAGGAATAAATGAAACAAATCCTTCGCTGCGATCCTGCTGGTCACGCAGCCGGATCAGATGAGACACCCTTTCTTCCCAGCTCTCTCCAAGCCCGTACAGCATGGTCGAGTTGGAAGGAATTCCGAGTTCATGTGCCGAATCATGCACGGCCAGCCAGTCATTTGCCCCGATCTTGCTTTTGAAATGTTTTTCCCTCACCTTCTCCGAGAATATCTCGGCGCCGCCTCCCGGCAAGGCATCCATTCCTGCCGCTCGTAATTCGATCAGAATCTCGTTGATCGGTCGTTTTTCGACTGTAGCGAACCAGTGAATCTCAACTGCCGTGTAGGCCTTGATATGAATGCAGGGAAAACGCCGGCGAATTTCCCGTACCAGCCCCAGTGAACGTTCATAGTGCCATTCCCGGTTCAAGCCGCCGACAATGTGGACCTCATTGGGTTCAGACCTTGTTATGTTCGCAAAGATTTCATCTTCGTCAAGACTGTAGCTGCCGGTTCTGCCCGGTAAAGCCGCATAATCACAAAATGAACAGGTGCGTACGCATATATTGGACGGATTTATCTGCAGATTGTTGATATACGTCGTACGTAAACCAT
>JAJRTU010000337.1 GCA_024278135.1 Gammaproteobacteria bacterium | reverse complement strand
TGACAAGACGGGCAAATGATTTCTTCGATATTCTCCCCTTGATCAATGAACTGAACTGTTTCATATACTTCGATTTCAGCCCCTTCACCATCAGGCGTATATTTTTCAAGTAATTCAACTGCCTCTTTATGAGTTGATTGTTCTGGGATAAACATTAGATCGATTGGTATAATTTTTAAGTATGTATCTGACATTTATACTCTCTTGTTTTTGTAGCCATAACGCCAAGTTAAGCTGTGTAGTAACATGGCGGTTTTTTTTCGTTCTTTGCAAAAAAAGTGCCGTGTTACGGAATCCGACTTGAGCGTTTTGTTGGACGGAGCCGCTACGCGGAGAAACAAGCATCACCCTGAGGAACCTCTAAAATGTAACCTCACCTCTCACTCGGAGGGGCGCTCTTCCACAAACAAGAGGTTACATTGACCATGACATCATCAATCGATTCAACATTCAAGCGCGATTACCAGGCCCACCTACAACACCTCAAGCTAAAAGGCCTCCAGCCCAAGACGATTGAGGCCTACGCACGCGCCATCCGCCGACTCGGTGACTATTTTGACCGTCAGCTCCATGACCTGTCCGAGGCGCAGTTGCTCACATACTTCTCCGATCTGCTCAGCACCCACTCGTGGAGCGCCGTCAAACTCGACTTGTATGGCCTCAAATTCTTCTACCAGCACGTGCTGAAAAAGCCCTGGGTGACAGTTGACCTGATCAAGCCGCCACGCGTTATACGGCTGCCCGATATCGTTACGATTGAGGAAGCAGCCCGGCTATTCCAGGCAACGAACAAACTGAGCTACCGGGTCTTCTATTTCACCGTCTATAGTCTCGGCCTGCGGCTCGGGGAAGGATTACGTCTGAAGGTGGGCGATCTCGATGCAAAACGCCAGCGCGTCCATATCCGCGATGCCAAGGGCAACAAAGACCGTTTTGTACCCCTGCCGGATACGACGCTGGATCTGCTGCGCCGTTTCTGGTCGGTGCATCGTCACCCCGTGCTGCTGTTCCCCAATCGCCATGGCGGCCTGAAAACGGCGGGCTTCGCCGCCACACCTCTCGATCGCGGTGGCGTTCAAACAACGATCCGCAAGGTCGTTGCTGTCTGTGGGATAAAAAAAAGATCACCCTGCACAGCTTGAGACACAGCTACGCAACTCACCTGATCGAAGCGGGCGTCGATCTGCTCGAAGTACAGAAAATTCTCGGCCATCGCTCCATCCTGACCACCGCCAAGTACACGCACCTGACATCCAACACCGACCATAACGCAAAACAGCTCATCAACGATTTGATGGCTGGCTTCTCCATTGGATGGGGGAATGTCAAATGATCCTGCTCTCTTCGATCATCAAAACCTTTGAATCCAAATTCCTGGATCAATACCCAGGGCAGATCCTCCCCTCCCATCGTAGGGCGCTGGCGGCCATGAAGGTCTGCCGTACGCCTAAAAGCCCAAGACTGCGGGCAGGCTGTTCCCAGTGCGAGCACACCATGACGGTGCCGCACTCGTGCGGTCATCGCAACTGTCCTCACTGTCAGCACTTCGAAAGTCAACAATGGCTGGAACGCCAACTTCAAAAGCGGGTACCCGCCGAGTATTTTTTACTGACCTTCACGCTACCCGCCGAACTCCGGGTGCTGGCCTGGCGCCATCAACGCCTGCTCTATGCGCTGATGATTCAGTGTGTCTGGGAGACGGTACGAACCTTCTCACAGAATGACAAGCAACTTCAGGGCATCCCAGGCGCAATTGCGGTCTTGCATACCCATTCACGCCGCCTGGATTATCACCCACATGTGCATCTGGTGATGCCGGCAGCGGCCATGGATGCTGTCAAGCGGCTGTGGCGCACCAAAGGAGGAAAAACCCGCAAGAACAAAAACAAGAAACCTTATCTGTTCAGCCATAAGGCACTGGCAGCGGTCTTTCGCGCCAAACTGCTGGATGCCATCACCGATGAAGGACTGTCTTTACCCGCAAGGTATCCAGAAACATGGGTCGTCGATTGCAAATCGGTCGGCGCAGGTGAGAAGGCTTTAGTCTACCTGGGGCGTTATCTTTATCGCGGCGTGATTCAGGAGAAAGACATTGTCACCTGCAAGGATGGAAAAGTGACCTTCCGTTATCGAAACAGCAAGACAAAGCAATGGGAATTTCGGACCGTCTCAGGCGCAAATTTCTTGTGGCTGATTCTCCAGCATGTGCTGCCAAAGGGGTTTCGACGGGCACGGAATTTTGGCTTTCTGCACCCCAACCGCAAGCGGCTGATTCGCCTGCTTCAGCTACTGGTCGGCCTTGATCCAGGCCGAACGTTAGCGTTGATTAAAAAACGACCGCTGCTGGCCTGCCCTTGCTGCGGCGCAAAGATGACGATTATTGAAACCCGGCTCCAGCCGCTTTTCATCTTTTCCACGCCCGGGAAAACGTGACTGGAAGGCGATCGACATTGATGATGTAAACGCAAACAGCCATCGCAGGAAAAAATTAAGGCAGCCAGTGGGGTTGAGCCATACACTCGAATAAAATAAGGCTGTAATGAACAGATTATCGCCTGTTGCAGACGCCACCTTGCCGCAAGGGCAAGGGTTTGATGCGCTGTGAGGATGGGTAGGGCGCCACGAGCCCTCAGGCCCAGTAAGACCGAAGAAGATATTTTCCTATAGCGTGCCATCCCCTTCGAAACTAACGGGCTCGTCCAACAAACGGTTCAGATTGTGGTTCGTTCCTCACACAATCTAACCTTATTCGTTAGCTGCTATTTGAACGGCTTTACACCTAGGTCCTTACATATTTTCTTTGCCAAGATATCCTTTACCTCAGTAT
>JAJRTU010000029.1 GCA_024278135.1 Gammaproteobacteria bacterium | reverse complement strand
CATTCAGCGGCCTGTTCCCGCAGCATGCTCAGATCGTGAACAAGCCTGCTGTCCTGAGCATATTCCAGTTCGAGTTCTTTACTCAGCAAGGCAATCGTTGAAAGGGGTGTGCCAAGTTCATGGGCCGTCCCTGCCGCCAGCGTGCCCAGCGCCACGGCTTTATCGGCCCGCAGGGCGTCTTCCCGGGCAACAGCCAGGGCATGCTCTCGGTTACGAAGGGCCTGTGCCATGCGCGAGACAAAATACGCCACCAGGCCCGCACTCAATATGAAGCCAAACCACATTCCCCAGATATGAAGTTGTATGCCGCTGTTCTGTATATGCGAGTGGAGCACAGGAACATTAAAAAACATCAGAAAGGTATAACAGGCAATCGCAGACAGCGCGATAAAAGAAGTACAGACAGGATGAATACTTGCCGCCGCGAAAATGATCGGCAATATGAATAATGAAATAAACGGGTTTGCCGAACCTCCAGTGAAGTAAATCAAAACAGTCAGTGCCATCACATCTGTCAGCAATTGCATCACGAATATCCGCTCAGAAACTTCTTTACCCCGCTCCAGTTGCCGCCAGGTGATGAAGGTGACTATTCCGAGTATCGCGATAACAGTGATGACAGGAACCGGGGGGAACTGGATGGCAAACAACCATTGCATCATGGCCAACGCCAGGATTTGCCCGCCGATTGCAATCATACGGATGAACAGGAGATAGCGCAGGTTGGTGTTCATGGTTTTCTAATATTCGGGATCACTGATAATGCAAACAGCATATAAGGTTTTGGAAACGGAGCATAGTGACAAAACATCATGAAAACAGCTTCAAAGTTTTTTCATCACAACACTGCGACAATTTGTCACATTCTCTATCCCTTGATCGTTTGCTAGTGTACGCCCAGCTGTACTTCATCATCTATTCCATCAAGGTAAAAGAGAAGCAGGAAATATAATGACCTTCAGTTTGATAAAAAGAAATGCTGCAACAGGGATTTTTTTGTATATATTTACAGTGCAAACAGGGCTCGCCGAAACGAACAAGGCTATTCCGGAAATTATTGTTCCCGGTCATACGCTGGAGGATTTTACTCACATCACCATCGACCCTGATGAGCAGGGTTTTCCATCCGCCGACAGCGCCTTGTTGTTAAAGCGTTTCCCCGGTGGGGACATCAATGATAACGGCCCGCTCAGCGGGCAAATCCAGTATAGAGGTTTATTTGGCCCGCGCCTGAACGTGCGCCTCGATGGAATGCATATTAATTCAGGTGGGCCCAACTGGATGGATCCCCCCCTGCACTACCTGCCCGCCCCCCTGTTGGACACGATTGAAGTCACACGGGGGATCGCGCCCGTCAGCACCGGTGCGGGTATCGGTGGGCATATCCTGGCCAATTATAAAACCAGCTATTTTACCGACGATGATAATTTCACCTCTCACGGCAACCTGAGTGTCACCGGTCATAGTGTTGACGATGGCTATAACATAGGAGGACTGCTGGCACTTTCCAGTAAAACCCATCGTTTTCACCTTATCGCCAGTCGTGACAAGGGCAACACTCGCCAATATGGCGACGGAGATATAGCGGCCACCAGGTACGAGCGCAATTTCGCCGGTATAGGCTATGGTCTTCGCGTGGATGAACATGAATTCAGCATTGATTATCGCTATGACGATACTGGAGATTCAGGCAACCCGGTATTACCACTGGACATCGCCTTTTTCAGGACACACATGTTCGTCGGCAACTATTCCGGCGTGTGGGGTGCCTATTCGGTCAGGGGAAGTCTGAGCTATTCATCCATCGATCATGGCATGGCGAATTCCATACTGCGTCCGGCACCGGATTTTTCCAGCCTGCCACTGCCGCCCTTTGTCGGGACCGACAGACGAACCGTCAGTGCAGACAGTAAAGGCCTGGGTTACAGACTGGTTCTTTCCCGTGCTTTATGGGACGGCGAGGCTGTTTTCGGCGTTGACGGACATGCGGCGGAGCACAGTGCCGTTGTCAATGATCCGGATTTCACTCCTTTCTTTATTACCAACTTCAATCAGGCCAAAACCGATAATTACGGTTTTTTCGCGGAATGGCGCGGTGAGCTTAACGAACAACTCGGCCTGGAACTCGGACTGCGCTACGACAGGGTTGACATGCGAACCGACGAAGTGGATGCACAAGCGGCTAATCTGGCGATGGCCATGATGCCGGGAACCCCGCCTTTTGCACTGCGCATGTTGCGAGATCGCTTTAATGCTTCAGATCGCAGCACCGACGATAACAATGTCGACTGGGTGGCGAAACTGGATTACGCCAGCAGTGAGACACTGTCATTCGAACTGGGTATCGCTCGTAAATCCCGTTCACCGGGCTATCTCGAACGATACCTGTGGATCCCGCTGGAAGTTAACGCCGGCCTGGGGGATGGAAATAACTATGTGGGCGATGTTGATCTCAGTCCGGAAATATCACACCAGTTGGAGGCTGCATTTTACTGGCATACGGATGCCGCCTATTTCGCCCCGCGAGTCTATTACCGGCGTATCGATGATTATATCCAGGGGACACCCGTCGCCAATGCCATGATGCCCGCGACTGACTTTTTTGTTCGGGCGGTCAGTGCCAATGCCAGCGGCGATCCGAAACCGCTGCAGTTCAGTAATGTTGACGCCGAGATCTATGGTGCGGATATCATGTTTGGCGTCCGCTTTGATAATGCCCTGCGTATGGATGGAGTGTTCAGTTACAGCCGTGGAAAGCGACGGGATATTGATGATGATTTGTACCGGATTGCGCCGACGAATACACGTCTGTCACTCCGTTATGAACGCGAAACATGGTCTGTCTCTCTGGAAGGTCTTGCCTATGCAAAACAAACCCACATCTCCGAAACCATCACGACAAACAGCGCTGTGGGCAGCAATGCAAAAACACCCGGGTATGTACTGTTGAATCTGTCAGCTCAGTACCGTCTGAGGGATG
>JAJRTU010000336.1 GCA_024278135.1 Gammaproteobacteria bacterium | reverse complement strand
GTGTTGGGATAATAAAATTGGCGGTCGGTTTTCAGGTAGCCGAAAAAATCACTTAAATCGCCTTCGAACTTGACCTCCTGTTTTATTTTTTCCATCTGCTGATGTATGCGGGCGACTTCTTTCAGCCCCAGTGCATGCACTTCATCAGCGCTGATATCGGTGGTGGTGAACTGTGCGAGCAGGAATTGATAATAGCGGGCCCCCTCAGGCAAAGCCCAGACGCCATTGTCGTCGAGACCCAGAGCCTGGTGCTGCTGAAAGACAGTGATAAGACGCTGATACGCCGGGATAAACGCCGTCTTCATTGCCTGCGTCATGTCCGCCATTAAACTCTGCCGTACATTGTCATCGAGCCGCAGTTTTCCAAGCTTCCTGCTGAAATCATTGAACAGAATATTGCCCTCGTCACCATCGTCCAATGTACCGGAAATAACGGACTGCGCTGCCTGTATCAGGCGCGGAACGACATGCTTTGGCAACAGGAAACCGCTGTCTTCACGCGCCCTGAAAAAATCTGCAAATTGACTGAGCGGTGTGCCGACCGATTGCAGCCGTGCAATATAGGCACGGGCATCGTTCAGGTTGTCGATGCTGTGGTAGGTCGTTAACAGGCCCGGTATTGCCAGGTGCAGGCCGACGATCTGATTGACAGGATTGAGATGATAACGCCAACTGAAGCGTTCTATACGCAATTTCAGCGCGGCTTCGAAAACCCGATAATTCAACTGTCCGTTTCGGTCCAGTTTGGCATAATCAAACTGCGTATGCAGCGTATGCAGATCCTGCCAGTGCAGGCGGACATTTTCGTTTTTATGTTCTAATGAAAGATCGTCCCATTGGTCATTGTTGTTTTTGATGCCGAGTGTGGTCGCCAGCATCGGGCTTCTTGACAAGGTACGTTGATAAACTGATTCAAGAAACCTGTCGAGACGCTCCGATTCAGAATCGACCGCAGCAGGCGCGAGCACGGAGAAAAAAAGTAACAGAATGATGAGCAGACGGTGTAGTGTTGCTCTTTTTGTCAGGCGGAATTCAGATCTCAGCCGGTCGCGAAAATGAAGAGGTATAAAATCCCTTGTCACCACTAAACTCAAGAGCTCTCTCTGGTATCCGGGTTTTCATCGTAGGAGATAAAATTCACCAGCGCGATTTTCCCGTCTTCGATTACCGCGTAGCCCATCAAATGCGAGGTGCTGTCGACCCCGTTCTCACGTGCATGAATAAGGTGGTAGGTGAAAATCCGGTTGCCGGATTCGAAGCCTTCTTCAAAGGGAAGAACGATTTCGACGAAATCGGTGTTGGCCTGGATACGATTGAAGTGTTTCACCATTGCGCCAGTGCCCTGCACACTTACTTTGCCGTTGATAATAATGGCGGCGTCTTTGGTGAAATAGCGGGCAAAACCGGCTTCGGTAAATGCCTCATCGGTATTGATCACCGTATTCCACCAGGCAAACATCTGCACCAGTACGTTATCTGAATTATCTTTCGCCGTCGAAGTAGCGGCAAAGGTGCAGGCGATCAGCATGACCCCGGTTCGAAATAGCATTTTCATATCTGTTCTTACCTCTTCTCCACACTGTTTTCCAATTGAAGTGATTTCCAGACCGTCAACGATCCCACTACTGAGAACTGCGCCATCACTTTTCCAGACCCAGGGGGAATTCGACTAGATTTGACTGATTGTTGCAATGACTGTGTTTGATTAATGTTATTGCGTTTCAGGCAACAAGCTGTGATTCGGGATGCCGGCAATATCGCCACAGATGCCTGAGGGAGCTCTGATGAAGTCTCAACACGAACTGCGATCTCATTCCGGCCGCACTGCGCGCTTCAAGCCGCAAACGACCCGCTTACTCCGTTCATGCGAATGTACCCGCCGACGTACGGGAATCCGGCACCGCGCTTCAGCCCAGGCTTTTTATCGCGTCTTTCAGATAGGCTTCAATACTGAGCAGCAGTCGGTAGGCACCGATAGGCAATTGTCGGCCGATACGGGTAATTAAACTGGTCCTGGTGGAGTTTAATGTTTTGTTGTTGGTCGACAGTCTTTTCAACTCGCCGTTCATCAGTTCTTCCTGCACAACGAGTTCAGGCATAATCGTAATCCCGCGTCCTGATTTGACAAAGTCTGTAATCAGGGCGAGTGAATTTGTCATCATCGATGATTCCAGGAACACCCCGTCTTCCTGCTCGGCGGCACGGATGAGCTGACGAATACGATAGCCTTCTTCGGGCAGACCAATACTTTCCCCGACCAGCTCTGACAGCTTGATGGTTTTCTTGCGGCTGAACGGATGATCCTTGTTAATGATCACCTTCAGCGGTTGTGGCATGGTCAGGCGAACCCGGATCTTAGGATCTCTGGGGATGTCAAAAATCAATCCCAGATGGGCTTCATCGTCCCGAACCAAATCAACAACATTATTCGTATTGCTGACCATGACCTGCACGGACATGCCCTGGTAGCTTTGCATAAACTCCTGCAATACATCACTGAATCGTTGGGTGACAAAGGCTTCACCGACGGCCAGCACGATTTTACCGGTACGTATACTCTTCAACTCCTGGATTTTTGACAGAAAGGCCTCTTCCTGAGAGGACTTCTCCCGATAATACACACAGGCGGCTTCACCCGCTTCGGTTAATTTTATTCGGCGCCGGCCCTTCTCAATCAGGGCCAGACCCAGTTCGGTTTCCAGCTCGCCTATCTGGCGACTGACAGAAGACGTGGCCACATCCAGTTTTTCACTGGCGGCACGCATCGTCCCCAGACGGGCTGATTCATAGAGATAACGTAAACGAATATCGCTGGGCATATGATCTGTTTATATTCAGGTACTTTATGTATATTGCATTAAAGGCAACAAAAATCATTATATATTGTTATTGCAACAGACAATAATTGTTTTTAAGTTACCGTTTTATGTCGAGCTGAGACCTGTGAAAACGTCGGAACAGAATAAAGTCACTTATTGGGGACATTTAAATGGATAGAAATTCTATTGACTGGCGAGGGTATATTCCTGCCATCACTACACCATTTACCAAAGATGGCGTATTCGATGAAGAGGCGACGGCACGCCTGCATCGCTGGGTGTATGAACAAGGCATGCACGGCATCATCATTCTCGGAACACAGGGCGAATGGTTTACGCTGACAAAGCAGGAAAAAGAAAGGCTGCTGGCACTGGCGGGTGAACAACTCAGCGGCAAACTCACGCTGATCGCCGGTTGTAATTCTTTTACAGCGAGGGAGGCCATCGACAATATTGCATCCGCCGCCGCCAGCGGTTTTGACGGGGTGCTGTTGACACCTCCGCCCTACATCGTTCCCACTGAAGCGGAAATACTGGCATTTTATACGGAAGTCAGTGAGGCCAGTACGTTACCTGTCTGTATTTACAACTGGCCACCCGGTACCAATATTGATATGTCTTTGCCACTGTTGTCGAAGCTTGCCGCGCTTGAAAAAGTTGTGGCCATAAAGAACTCGACATCCGATCCGGCATATTTTCTTCAAGTTTTTCATGCATTGAAAGACAGGGTAAGGATATTCGGGGTGCCCATGAACGAGCTGGGGATCACTCTGGTGCAAGAGCATCAGGCTGATGGTACCATGGGTGCAGGCGCCGTACTGGGAAGAGAGCATCCGGATTTTTTCAATGCCATCTGGAAAGGTGATATTGACAGAGCCAGGATCATCGGGGAACGTAACGAAACCCTGATGCGGGCCTGGTTTAAACCGGACTATACAGGTAAATTCGGCTCGGCCCAGGCCATCTTCAAAGAAGCATTGAATCAGCAGGGACTCCCGGGTGGTTACCCGAGACGCCCCATTTTACCCCTCGACGAAGAAGGTATTCACAACGTTCGTGCAACATTGACAGAACTTGGCAAAATACAGGAATAACGCGTATGACATAGCCATTATCGGTGGTGGCCTGGTGGGATGTGCAGCAGCCTATTATCTCTCCTCGTCCGCCAGTGTGGCCGTGATAGAACGCGGGCAGATCAATCAGGGCGCGTCCGGGCAAAATGCCGGTTCCCTGCATTTCCAGATAGAACATCGCCTGCTCCAGAATAATAAAGAACTGACAAAAGAGCTCGAACATTATGTCGCGTTGACACAGCTGGCTATCGCTTATTGGCAAGGCATGGAACAGGAACTCGACTGTGACGTGGAACTGGTTATGGATGGAGGTCTGATGGTGGCGGAGACGGATGCCGAGATAGATTTATTGCAAAGGAAATCCGACCTGGAAAAAAGTCAGGGTTTACGTGTTGAACTGCTTGATAAAGATGAAACCCTGAAGCTGGCGCCCTGCTTGAGCGAGCGGGTAAAAGCGGCCTTGTTTTGTCCCTGTGAAGGCCATTGCAATCCACGCCTGCTGACCCCGGTCTATGCCGGTAAAGCGACAGACAGGGGCGCGGATATTTTCACCAACAGCCGAGTGACCGCTGTTCACAGAGATGAGGGGAAATGGCGAATAGATTTGCTGAACAGCGAGGGAAGCCAGCAGAGAGAAACACTTGTCGCTGATGTCGTGCTGAATGCCGCTGGCGCCTGGGCCGGTGAAGTCGCTACGATGAGCCATCTGCGACTGCCCCTGTTCCCGGTAGGTCTGATAATGAATGTGACGGAGAAGCGCTCTCCGCTTATCCATCATCTTATTCAACATGCCGGTCGTAAGTTATCGATAAAACAGGTGCATGACGGCAATATCCTGATCGGTGGCGGCTGGTCTGCCCCCCTGGCGAAAAAGCAGGGGCTTTGGTTGTCCAACAGTTCGCCTCTGGTGAATATTGACACTGTTATCGACAATCTTCGTACGGCCGTTGACATCGTACCGCAGGTCAAAGATCTGCATTTGCTCAGGACCTGGACCGGGACAACGGCACTGGCCCCGGACCCGTTTCCGGTGCTGGGCAGGGCAGGGCAGACAGCAGATTATTATGTGGCAGCCGGGGGTTCAGGTTTTACCTATGGTCCGGTATATGCCCGTCTTATGAGTGAACTCATCTTGACCGGCAGCAGCTCATTTCCGCTAGAGGCCTATTCTCCGAACCGTTTTGGACCCGGCGTATAAGTGATGGCGTCCCGTATAACAAAAAATGTGGAACGTAGCGAGTCGCTCACGATGACGGTCAATGGCAGGACAGTGACCGCTTATGCCGGTGAAACTATTGCCACGGTACTTTTTGCAGAAGGCATGACGGCATTTTATAAAACCGCCAAGCATCAGCTTCGTGGCCCTTTTTGCAACATGGGTACCTGCTTCGAGTGCCAGGTGAAATTACTTGACGCCAACGGCAGTTCATCGGGCTGGGTTCGGGCCTGTATGGTCCCGGTAGAAGACGATATGGTCGTCACGACTGCCGACGCGCAATGAAAACGGATCTGCTCATCATCGGCGCAGGACCGGCAGGTATGGCGGCCGCTGACATTGTTGCCGACTATGATATTGATATCACTGTTGTCGACGAACAGGCCCGGGCCGGGGGACAGATCTATCGTCAGCCACCGGAGAAATTTACCGTCAGTCACTGGTTGTCGGGTCGACTCCATCGAGAGGGCAAGGCATTACTGCGTAAAATCGCAGTGAACGATAAAATACACTGGCGGATGCAAACCACGGTGCTGGGTATATTTCAATCTGCTGATGCGGATTCCCCGTACCGGTACAGGGCTGCCTTGAGCAGTCTGGGCGGCAGCTGTCAACTTGAGGCGAAGTGCATATTGATTGCGCCGGGCTGTCACGATATGCCCGTTATTTTCCCGGGCTGGAATACCCCCGGAGTGATGGCCGCCGGCGGTATTCAGGCCTTTGTCAAGAGCCAGCAACTCCTTCCAGGCAAACGTTTTCTGTTTGCCGGCACGCACCCGCTGCAGCTTGTTGTCGCGGATCAAATCGTACAGGCGGGTGGTGACGTGGCCGGGGTCATATTCGCACAAACTTTTTCGCGCGTGTTTACGCTGTTGAAAAAACCGCTGGTATTGATCCGGCACTTTAACAAGTTCCTTTACATTGCACTCACATTGTGGCGTCTTTATCGGGCAGGGGTACCGGTTACTTTCGGCAAAACGGTCAGTGCCGCAAAAGGTACGGATGCACTGGAAAGTGTCCGCATTACCACGCTGCATGCTGACGGCAAGATCCTGAAAGACAGCAGCACAGAGGTGGAATGCGACCGACTGGGCTTGTGTTTCAGCTTCCTGGCCTCATCTGAACTGGCCCGTCAGTGTGGAGCGAACAGCTACTGGTCATCGACCGCCGGTGGCTGGCTGATTCATCATGACGAATGGATGCAAAGCAATGTGCCGGGGATCTATGTGGCCGGTGAAATTACCGGTGTGGCCGGTGCGGAAGTTGCGATGGAGGAAGGGAGGCTGGCCGGGTTCGGTATTGCCGGCAGCTTAGGCGTTTTGGATAGTGAGCATGCAGAGCATGCCGCCTTGTCCGCACGTCGTAAACTGAAGGGCCTGCAGCCCTTTGCCGATCTGCTCAAAGAGCTGTCTTACCCCGGACAGAACCTGCTTAGACAAATGTCAGATGATGAGTCTACGCTGTGTAAGTGTGAAGAAATCACTGTCGGTGAGTTCAAACGCTGCCTCAGGGAGAACCGGTATGCCTCCAGTGCCAATGCCGCCAAGCTTGTCGCGCGTACCGGCATGGGTTTATGTCAGGGGCGATACTGCCATTATTACGTCACACAATTGATCGCCGACGAAAAAGGGATAAGCGCCGAAAAGGTGGGGCCGTTCACCTCCCGCTTCCCGAGCAAACCCGTTCGAATCTCAGAATTGTTAAAATAATGCGTGCAGCATAGCGCGCCTGCTCTTTTCCCCACCTGATTTTGCAGCCAAACGCGAGGGCATTTCGCCAATCTATTTGTTGTCTTGAACGCAACAAAAATTACGATTGAGTGTGATTGAACTCATGACTCATTAAGTGGAAGATGAAAAACAGGTCCTGCATGCCTGTCCGCACCAGGAAAGATCGGGGAGGACGGCTTGTGTGGTGGGGATATTTACAAGGGGAGGAACATTTTAAATGAACGTTAATCATCACAGTACACTATCTATGAAAAATCTGACGAAATCGATCACCTTTTACGGCCTGGCTATCGCCCTCGGTATCCCTGCCAGTGCCGCCGCCCAGCAATCTCTCAGCATCGAAGAAGTGGTTGTTACTGCACAACGAAGAGAGCAGAACCTGCAGGATGTCCCCATCAGTATTAACGCGTTCACCGCCGAGACTATTGATCAGTTTATGTTCAATGATGTCGGTGAATATCTTATCCGCACGCCGAACGCGAGTTACAGCACGGATGGTTCAAAATCACGCCGACGACTCAGTATTCGCGGGGTGACAGATTTTCTGGCTATCAACAATACACTGAAGTCCTCCACTTTCGGGTTTTACGTGGATGATTTCAGCGTGGCCGGCAGCACCGCCAATCCGCCCATTTTTGATATCGAGCGTATTGAAATATTGCGTGGCCCCCAGGCCACTTATTTTGGTAAAAATGCGCTGGGTGGCGGCATCAGTATCACTTCCAAAAAACCGGACAGCTCTAAACTGGCCGGCGATGTGATGTTTGATTATTCCAACTTTGACACCAAAGACGTTGAAGCGATGCTGAACGTTCCCGTCATCAAAGATGTGTTGGCGCTGCGTGCGAATATTAAATATACGGAATCTGACGGTAACATTAAAAATATCAATCCGATCGGCGGCGGTAATGATTCCAAATATAAATACGCGAAAGCCTCCATGCGTTATACGCCGATGGATAACTTAACTGTTGATGTGACGGCCAGTATTATGGACGAGAAGGTGGGTATGCGGGAAGGTGTCCCCACCGGAGTTTTCTCAACATTTGGCGGATTTCTGTTTGCCAACCTCCCGGATACCAATGGCGACGGCAATGCCGATCCGACAGCCGATGGTGTCGGGTTTTTTCCGGACAACAGAACCCGGGTAAACTTCAATACGCCTCAGCAGGTGGGGACAGCCTACCGCAATATCGTCGCCCGGGTTGACTACGAAGTGGCTAACCTGTTGTTCACCAGTATTACCGGTAATATCAGTTCTGATTTTACCCTGGCCGGCGATATCGACGGCAGCAGTCTGAATGCATTCAATGAATTTCGAAATATTGAGCGTACCAGTTTCAGCCAGGAGATCCGTATTCAAAATACCAATGACAGTCGCTGGCAATGGAATATCGGCGCCATCTATTCCGACGATACAGGCTCAATCTGGAATCGGACCCGCACCGGCCCGGATAATCGCTTTGGATTGCCCGATGGTTTCCTGATTGATTCTCAGAACGATACGGCAGGTGCCAGGAGCTGGGCTGTTTTCGGTGAGCTTGACTACGCACTGACAGACAGGTTCAACGTTTCAGCCGGCGGTCGCTACAGCGAAGAAACCATTGATGCAAACATTCAGGGTTTTTCCGGTGGTTTTGTACAGGTGCTGACGTCTAAAGATAAATTTACCGATTTCTCCCCTCGTTTTAGGGCCAACTTTGATTTCAGTGATGACATTACTTTCTACGGCACTGTTTCCAAAGGCTTTAAATCAGGTGGAGTGCAGATCAGTCCCTTCCCCAGTGGCGAATCCTATAAGCCTGAAGAAATGTGGAACTATGAACTGGGTATGAAAGGAGATTTTCTGGACAGCAGGTTGCGCGTTAATCTGGCCCTGTTTTATATGGACTGGTCTGATTTGCAGACTAATTTCCAGGAGTCGGGTGTAGATGCCAATGGCAACTTCATTTTATTTGCCGGTACCGACAATGCGGAATCGGCAACATCGAAAGGCGTAGAGTTGACAGCCACCGCCCTGCTCAGCGAGCGACTGGTGGTTAACTTCAACGCAGGTTACCTCAGGGCGAAGTTTGACAAATTTACAACGTTTATTGACGGTGCCAACCGTGTACTGGATGGCGCTACCATACCGCTGTCGCCCAAATGGACCCTGTCTGCTGATGCCCAGTACAATTTCCCCATTACCACAGGTTACGATGGTTTCGCACGCCTGGAATGGAGTTTCAGGGATAAGACCAAAACCCTTATCGCCGGGTTGATACAGTCGGGTTTTCCCTGGGAAGTCCCCAGTTATGATTTCTTCAACCTGCGGGCCGGTATAGAACACAAGGACTTCACCATCACCGGTTATGCTGAAAACCTCTTTGACAGCACCTATTACACCAACGCTTATCAGAAGGCCTTTGCCGGTGGTCTTTTTGCTGAACCCTCGTTCAGAAGTTACGGTGTGCGCATCACCTATAAATTCGACAAGTAGTCGGCCGGCTTACGCCGATTCATAAAACACGGGGAGAAGCCCCCTCAGGCCAAACTTCCGGAAGCTGTCAAGGACGATACTCCGGGAGTTGGTGAGCCGGTATTCTTTGAGGCAAAAAGCAGTCACATGCCATTCATTCAGAGCTGTCCGCCATTCATTTCCGGTCAACACTCACACAACAAATTGCCCCGTAGCAACAGCATGTCGATAAACAGAAAAAACAAACTTATCGTCAACACTCTTTTTGTACTTATGTTTTTTTCCTGCACCGCAGTATCGCAGGCGGGAGAAGACAGTGACGAATTCGAAGCCTATATATCACGTTATCTGCAATATCATTGGGAGACACATCCAGAAGAGGCGACCGCCAGGGGCATTCACAGTGTCGACTCGCGACTTGCTCCCATGAGTCGAGAGGATTTTTTGAGTCGAAGTACGACTCTGCAACAATTTCTGCAGGCACTGGAAAAATTCAAACGGGCCGATCTGAGTATAGAACAGCAGGTGGATGTCCAACTGCTTCGTTCAGACATGCTCATTCGTCAGGCAGACATTGAGAAACTGCGTCAATGGGAAAGAGACCCGACAATGTACATCCCCTTTGATGGACTGAATGATCTGATGACCGGGGAATTCGCTGCTGTGGAGCAAAGAATGCAGGCCCTGCTTGCGCGCCTGCAACAGGTACCCCGCGTATTAAAAGAGGGCAGGCAAAATTTACGTGAGCCGCCCCGACTCTTTACGGAAACCGCTATTGACACTGCGGAGCGCCTGCTGCCTTTCTATGATATCAGTATTCCGGAATTTGCAAGCCAGGTTCCGGCACTGGAAACCCGGATTAAAACAGCGGCAAAAGCAGCCCGGGCTGCATTGCTGGACTATATCCGCTTTCTCAAGATGGAGCTGCTGCCGCGCTCAGGCGGTTCAATCGCCATTGGCAGAGAGAACTATGATTTCTATCTGAAAGAGTGGCATATGCTGGATGATGATGTCGACTCACTGCTGAAAAAAGGCGAGCAGTATTTCAGGGAAACCGAGCAATTATTGATCCAGGCGGCAGAGCAGATCGACCCTGGGAAAACCTGGCAGGAAATAACCGCGGATCTGAGAAAACATCATCCCGGCAGCGACACATTGCTGGATACCTACTGTAGTGAAATTCAACGGGCGAAACAGCATGTCATCAGGCAGGGCCTGGTGAGTGTGCCGGCCCGCGAACAGGTGCGTTGCTTCTACACACCACCGAGTCAGCGTGCCTTCACCCCTTTTGGGGATTTTCGTCAACCACCACCGTTTTCCCGGAACAAGGTCGGTAAGCTCATTCTTCATCCGATTGACAGTTCCCTGTCAAGTGCAGAGCAGGAGAAGATGCTCCAGGCGCATGATTACACCTGGATATCCGTCATCTCTCCCCACGAATCCTACCCGGGACATCATCTGCAGGCGCTCAAGGCCCAGCAGAACCCCCGTCCATTTCGTAAAGTTTACGATTCACCCGTTTTCTCTGAAGGCTGGGGGCTTTATTGCGAAGAACTGATGTACGAAACAGGCTTTTTCAGAAAACCAAAGTTGACCCGTTTGACGCAGCTTCGACTGAGACTGTGGCGGGCTGCCAGGATTATACTCGATACGAAATTGCACAGCGGACAGATGAGCTATGATGAGGCCCGCCAATTTCTGGCAGACAAGGTGGGGTTCGAGCCCGGCTCAACCGCAGGTGAAGTCAATATATATGTCTTTCATCCCAGCTACGTGATTTCCTATATGATCGGATTTAATCAGATTATAAAGTTGCGAAAGGAATACCGACAAAGAAAAGGCAGCCGTTTTACACTGCGGGATTTCCATGATCGACTGTTAACTCAGGGCGCCATGCCTTTTCGCCTGATAAGAAAACTGCTGTTCAGCGAATAGCTGCTGAGCTTTATCCGCTCCCTGTCTCCATGATCTGTTCATCGACAGCATGGACACAGTGAAGTACAGGATATATTTATGGCTTGTCAAACAGGTACTGTCCATGTCAGAGTTTCCTTATTCCAGGAACAATATAGAAAGTGACTTATGTTGAAATTATTGACTGTATTTGTGGTTTTACCCCTGCTTGGTGCCTGTTCCACTGTCATGCTGAAACCGGATATGGCAGGTGTGAAAGATCAGCCGATCGCCTGGCAGGAAGGGTATAAACAGGGCTGTAACAGTGGCTATGTTGCCGGTGGTTCACTGGTGCACAGTTTTGCCAGAGATACCCGGCGTATTATCGAAGATGAACAGTACAATTCAGGCTGGAAACAGGGTTATCGCCAATGCAAGTCTGATTTCAGGGAAATGTGTAAATCGGATGCCGTGGTATCAAAGGCAGATTTGTATTGCTCGGATGTCAGGCAGCAGGGGCTGGACAAGGACTAAGGACACGGAATAAAGCGCCGCAGGGTCGGTGGCTTCAAAGCTGTGCCAGTCGTTTTTTTCCGGCCCGGTCCCGGGCAAATTGCCAGGCTACCCGGCCGCTGCGTGAGCCGTGTTCCAGTGCCCACTTCAGCGCGGCGCGGTGCATGTCTTCCCGGTCTTCATCATCGGCTTCCAGCTTCTGCATCCAGTGATCAACGATATTCAGGTACTGTGTCTGGTTGAACGGATGGAAAGACAACCACAGTCCAAAACGCTCTGACAGGGAAATCTTTTCC
>JAJRTU010000335.1 GCA_024278135.1 Gammaproteobacteria bacterium | reverse complement strand
GTTTTGAAATACCCCCGGTTCAGGTATTGGCGCCGCAAGGGGATCAGGCAAGCGATCCTGCCGGGCCGGAAATAAAGCGGTTTATGAAGATCATCCAGCGTTATTTCACGATCAATCTGATTTGGACATCGATGTTGGCACTGAGCGTGCTGGTGGCCCTTTTTGCTTTTTTTTCCCTGATTGATCAGCTGGAGGAAACCGGCAAGGGCAGTTACGGCGTCAGCGAGGCCCTGCTTTATGTGTTGTTAACCACGCCGCGGCTTGCCTACGAATTATTTCCCATCGCCGCTGTCATCGGCAGCATGGCGGCGCTGGGTTCGATGGCGCAGAACAGTGAGCTGGCGGTCATCCGTACGGCAGGTGTATCAAAATTTAATTTGAGCCTGATCATGATCAAGTCCGGCCTGGTGCTGGTGGCGATAGCGATTATTATCGGCGAGTTGCTCGCACCGGTTTGTGAGGAGAAGGCCCAGTTCATGCGTTCCATGGCATTAACCGAGCAAATCGCATTAAAGACCAAATACGGATTCTGGGCACGTGATGGCAACAGCTATATCAATATTCGCAAGGTCCTGCCCGGTAGAAAGGTCGAGCAGATTTACATTTACGAATTTGACGACAAGGATGAGTTGCGCAGCAGCATTCACGCGCAGCGGGGAGAGTATGCGGATGGCAAATGGCTGCTCGAAGATATTAAACAGTCTGTCATCAGTAAAGACAGGATCACTCGTCAGCAACTCGATCTGGCGAAATGGGAATCCCTGCTGGATCCGGAAATGGTGAACCTGCTTATCGTCAAGCCGGAATATCTGACCTTCTGGGGACTGTTGCACTATATTGATTTCCTCAAGCAAAACGCGCAAAACGCCCAACGTTACGAACAGGCCCTGTGGGCCAAGCTGGTTCGGCCACTGTCTATACTGGCGATGATCGTGCTGGCGGTACCGTTGGTAAGAGGGACTTCCAGAACCACCGCTATTGGTCAGCGGGTGTTTGTCGGTGCACTCATCGGCATTATTTTCCACATCAGCAACCAGATCAGCGGACATATGGGCGTGGTTTACGGTATTCCACCTGCTATCAGCGTGACAGTCCCCACGATTATTCTGGGCGTGGTCACACTGGTGATGTTACGCAGCCGCACTTCATGATGCACTCCGGTACAGATACAGAGATCATTCCGCCAAAATTACGATCAGCTTGATCCGTAAATGAAAATCCAGCTGCGGCTTACTGACAACAGCGTTTTCGCTGACACAGTTATCTGCTGCCGGCGTGGCCGGAGAAAACACTGTAAAGAAGGGGTGATACTGAAAAGTCAACATCCCGCCGTTAGAGACGGCGGGATGTTGCTTATTCGGATGGTATTCAGTTGGCTTTCTCTATGTAGAGAAAACCAATACCGGCAGAAGCACCCAGACCCGTACTGGTCTCCAGCGCCAGAGGCTGCAGACTAAGACTCTGATTGCCTGCGCCTACCAGCACCTTGGCGCCCACACCCACACCGACGGCGGCTGAGGCCTGCCCACCGACATACTTGCCGGCGAGTGCATAGGCACCGGGTCGAGAGTCAGAACTGGCGGATATCACTGCAAAAGCCATGCTTTCATTACTCTTGAAACTGAGATCCAGGCCCAGCGCGATACCGGTTTCACCCTGGTAGCGTTCCAGTGTGCCCTGATTATTAAATGTACAACTGACATCGGCCGTTGAACGCACCAGCAGATTGACACGGGAACCCGGTACAACGCTACACTTCAGAATGCCGATTTGCATGCCTGCATTGTCGGCTGCGTTGGCGGGGTTGAAAGCCAGGGCAGAGGCAACAGCCAGGGCTAAGGTTATTGATTTGAACAACTTGAGGTTTTTCATGTATACGCTCCTTCCTTTCTTCTTCATTAGTGAGTCAACCGTGTATTAGATAGTAAAACAAAACAAAATTCATTATTAATTTCGATAAATCATACCGTTTATACATTAATAATCAGGGTCCCGCTCCATAGGAGAAGCCGGCCACTCCCGTGATGATGTCTGTTTCCTGAATTTCGTATTCAATGCCGACGTTGTTGGGTATGCCGGGCATCCCTGAGGCGGAGGGTCCGATAAACGTACCTTCTATGAAGGTCTGGCAACCCGGGTAGCAGGCACCGCTCATATCAGTTAAATTCTGGGCGGTAACGCTGCTGGTGTCAAACAGACTGGCACCATCCACGATGAGGGGACCCTGAATATCATAAAGGATATTATCGTGCTGGACATCCAGATCTATGAAGGCAGAACTGGAACTGAAATCAACAAAGAGATTGCTGCCGGCCAGAACGCCATCACCGATACTGGTACCGGATAACGAGGTTGACCGGGTGCCGGCGACAAAACTGTAATTGGCGGAGCCGGACACAGGAAGCGGTCCGGGTGTATCCCCATAGATGAAATGGATACTTTGGAAGCCGTCCAGTTCTTCCACCAGAGTGGCATTGAACTGGCCTGTGTCCAGACTTTGGTCCACCGAAAGCACCCGGCCATTCGCCCAGCGCCCCATACTGATGCCTGCCGGTGTCGTGTTGAATTCGGCAACCTGGGCCGGCTTTTCCAGAAAGAAATCAACCTGGCCGGGATCAGCCGCATCGAGAAAGCTCAATACATCCTGCGCCAGCACATCGTCCTCGACACCGAGGGCGGCAGCCGGATCAATTGTGGCAAATACCCTGAGAAAGTTGATGTTCCCCGCCGTGTCCTCATCCTTATCCGTACCGAACACGGCAACAGTTTTGCCCTCGCTGTTTTCAAACACCTGGCTGTCGACCGTCCTGAATATGGCCACCTGGTCGCTCACATCGAAATCAGGCGATACGGCCAGCAACAGCTGAGCCTCTTTTACCGTGGAGAACGTCGGATCACCATAGGGCTTGTCCAGTGCATCACGGACCTCCTGATCTTCCACGACAATCTTTTGCAGCCCGTCATCGCCGCTGCGTTGATCACCGCTGCTCGCCAAAGTGCTGCGCTGCTCGTCCTGCTTTTGCTCCTCCCGGGCTTTTTTTGTGGTTTCCACCGCGGTGACGCTGGAAGGCTGATTCAGCGATTGTATGTCCGAGTGGATATCCTTGACGAATACGCCCTTTCCTGTCGGCACTTCTTTACTGTCAACATCGTTGGTGACGATGGTCACACCCTCCCAGGTATTATGATAGAGGCCGTCTTTTTCGCCGGGGCAGTCGCCGGCGCAGATCCGGGTATTGTGGCCGGTGCCGCGGATACCGATCGTGGCCACTGCCGTGCTTACCCTGTAGGCGTCCCGGTTCTTTTTACCGATCAGGCCCGTTACCGCCCGGATACCCCCTTTCAACAGGCGATAGAAGGCTCTCTTTGCCCCATCGTTTTTGCCGGAAAAATGGTAGTCCTCAATTTTGTACTCACTGTCAGGCTGGATTGAAACATAGGCGCCGTCTGCCAGACTGACCTGTAAACGACTGCGTTTGGCCGTCATCAGTTTGTCACCGGAAAATATCTCATCCCCCCGTCTTAATGCCCGCGAGACACCGGTATCACTGATGGCTGTGGTTGTCCCCGTCGCAAATACCACTTTACCGGCCGCGGCAGCCGCTGCGTTTTGCGTCAGAAACAGAGAGCCGGACAGCATCGTCGCTACCGCAATCAGTTTAAGCAAAGGTCTGGCACTGGAAATATCAAGCATAGTCGTTGTCCTGCTAGAATTGGTTGCGTACGGTGACAAAGGTCTGCCAGCGATCAAAATCACTAATGATAATATTGGAATTATTATTGGAATACTGGACTTCCGGGCGTATCGTCCAGCCCTTGACCAGGGCATAGACGAAGCCGGCCCGGAGCAGGAAAAAATCATCGTTGCGTTCCCTCAGGAACAGGGGATCTTCACCGCCATAATTGCTGTACTGGTAACTGGCACTGCCATAGAGCGTCGTTTTTTCACTGAGTGTGTACTGGCCGCCGACACGCAGGTTAAGGAACTGACGTCCGATATCCGGTCGGGAATCCCGTTGCTCCCTGTCAGTGCCACCGGACAGGGAGGCATATACGATGGGTTCACCCGCTCTTGCCAGGGCGTGGACAATGCCGACACCCGCAGTAATCTGATTCAGGTTTCTGACCCTCTGGTTCGGGAAGCGTTGTGCAGCGAAAGAGGTAAACACAGAGTACTGTGTCCGTTCACTGGCCGCGTACAACCACTGCAGGTTGACACCACCCAGATCACGATTTTCCTCACCACCAAGATAGTATTTTTGCCCGCTCAGTGAACCGAGGAAGGCATTCTTGCCGCGGGTATAACGCAGACCGATCTGTGCATTCAGTGTGCGGGTACGAAAGTCCGATTCGTTATAGGTGATGCGTTCATTCAGGTTAATTCCGCCATATAGTCGCAGCGCGTCCCGATTCATGAATGGCGTGGAAAAGAAGGTGCCGGCACCCAGACTGAAAAACCCGCTGTCTATTTCCCTGCCACTGTTGTCCAGCGTGAATTGCAGGTCACCAAAGGCGGGAATGGCCACGACGGAGGTATCTGTGGCGGAATTGGCATTGGAGTCGTAGCCCAGCGTGGCATTGATATAATTGCTTATGCGGGTTCTGTCGGCACCAAGTCGGGCATCAATACTGCTCAGGTATTTATCAATGGTACCGGCCAGTGTATCCGGGAGGTCTTTATCCCTGAGCGTATGGAATTCTTCCCGGGCAGCTTCATTTTCACCCATTTCGTAGTAGGCGCGTGCCAGCTCCGCCCGGGCCCGGGTGTTTTGCGGCTCCACTGCCAGTACCCGTTCCAGAGCAAACACCGACTGCGTCGGCTTGCCGGCATTCAGGGCGGCGATGCCGAGCAGCAGATCAAACTTCGGTGATCCGGCATGTTGTTCGTATTGGGCAAATAATAATTCGAATGCTTTGGCCGATTGTTGCTGATTAATGAGCTGTTCAGCTTTCCTGAGCAGCTCATCGGCCTGAACCAGAGACAGCCAAAGGCTGAAAATGAGCAAAACAACAGCCCTGTTAACTTGATGAAATGGCATTACCTGTCCTCGTTGCAATGATGGATTGACGAGCTGATTATTGTTGTTATTACATTCAAGCTGCCAAACCCGGTTATTAGTCCTCATCAACAGATCAAAAAATGTGATTTCAATCACAATATCGGCGCTCCCTGCGAAACCTGAACTTGCGTGTCCGGTGTCAGAGATCGAACGGTCAGTGATGCTGCCCGTTTCACTCTGTTTCAAATACATCATCAAAAAGGCTGTTCATTCCTGACCATCATTGACAGGATGAACCACCGGTGTCGGCCTGCTTGTCGAAGAACCGGCATACTCGGTTTTGCGAAAGTGAAACTGCCTGGCGCCAGGCCCGAGGCCCGACTTTTCACACTGTTCCCGTATACGGGCAATGTCTGGAGAGTGGACTTGACTTAAGCCATTGATTATATTGGCGCTCCCTACGAGACTCGAACTCGTGTTTCCGGCGTGAGAGGCCAGCGTCCTGGGCCACTAGACGAAGGGAGCGTTGAAACGGTGTTATTATACGCATCCAGCAGCAGCAGACCAAATCAATGAACGACAATATGACCTGAAATCAATGAGCCCGGACCTGAAGACAAAAAATCTGACCCACCTTAAACCAAAGCCTCGTATTATTCCCCGCGAAGACCATATCATTTCCAGGGCCAACATCAGCAGCAGCGCCCTGAAAGTACTGTATCGATTAAGCAAGGCAGGCTTTCAGGCCTACCTGGTGGGTGGCAGTGTCAGGGACCTGTTGCTGGGTCGCGAACCCAAGGACTTTGATGTCGCCACCAATGCGCACCCGGAGCAAATACGCGAATTATTCCGCAACAGCCGTTTGATCGGTCGTCGCTTTCGACTGGCCCACATCCGTTACGGCCGGGAGATTATCGAAGTTTCTACATTCAGGGCTGCGCACGGGGATGCAGATGATGCCGCCGGCAATTCTCACGAAGGTCGCATTATTCGGGATAATGTTTATGGCAGTATGGACGAAGACGTGTGGCGACGGGATCTGTCAGTGAATGCACTGTTTTATAATATCAGGGATTTTTCTGTGGTGGATTATGTGGGCGGTATGCAGGATATCATGGCCGGCCGCATTCGCATGGTCGGTGATCCCCTGCAACGTTATATAGAAGATCCGGTGCGCATGTTACGTGCCGTCAGGTTTGCCACAAAACTGGGGTTTCGTATTGAGGCTGAAACGGAAAAACCGATATCTACAAACGCACATCTGCTCCAGGAAATCCCCCCGGCCCGATTGTTTGAAGAATGTCTGAAGCTGTTTCTGGGAGGCTACGCCCTGCAGACCTTTGAGCAATTGCGACATTACGATCTGTTCGCTCAGCTGTTTCCACAGACGGAAGAAGTCCTGTCCAGACAGGAAGGCGGTTTTCCGCATACCTTGTTAATACATGCCCTCGACAATACGGATAAACGACTGGCCATGGGTAAACCGGTGACCCCGGGTTTTATCGTGGCGGCATTGTTGTGGAGTCCGATGCAGGAACTGGTGCGCGATTATGTCGCGCAGGGACAAACAGAACATGATGCCCTGAACCTGGCGGCGGATGTAGTGGTATCACGTCAG
>JAJRTU010000334.1 GCA_024278135.1 Gammaproteobacteria bacterium | reverse complement strand
CGGATTGAAGTATTAAAAGGGCCGCAAGGCGCCTTGTATGGTCGAAATGCCATTGGCGGGGCGATCATTATTACCTCGAAAGCGCCGACGGATGAGTTAAGTGGCAAGCTTTCAGCGGGCTATGGTAGTGGTGATTTTATGGAATTCGATGGTTCTTTATCGGGTCCGGTCGCTGACAACCTGAAATTTCGTATTTCCGGTAATTTCAGGGATTTTAACGGGACTATATTAAACGAATATCTTGATGAGCTGGCATCGGGTGCAAATATTACTCCGGCCCTCAATTTAAGCAGTAAAGATGATGCCTATGCCGATTTTGAAACTAACAAGGATGTGCGTGGCCAACTGCTCTGGACACCGTTTGAATCCACGAAATTTGATTTACGAGTCAGCTACAGTGATTTGAAGACAGGTTCGTACTGGTATCGTCCTTCAGTGCGGCTGGAAACCAGTAATGATTTCATTGATTTTCCTATCGGTAACGATGTCAACACGGTTGCTTTTAGAACCATTGCCAATCAGACCCTGAAAATCGATCATGAGATGAACTTTGGTAAAATCACTTCGATTACTTCCCATACCAATACAGAGGAACGTTATGGCGTACCTTATGAAGGCAAGGGTTCCAATCAGATGGGTGATGTGGATTTCATGAATCGGACATTCGTTAATCGTGCCATCGCCACACTGCCAGCGGCTGATGGAGCGATCCTTGGTACGCAGTTGCAGGGAGTCGGTGCCCATAATTTTTATGAGATTGAAACCTGGTCTCAGGAAATACGTTTCACTTCGAATGATGAAAACCGCTTGCGTTGGGTGGCGGGCGCCTATCTTCTTCTTACCGATCGCAATGAGACAATACGGGCGGATTTAACCGTCCCCGGAAGCATGCCATTATCGGCGAGATTAGCAAACGGTCTGCCTGGCGTGACAGATTTTGCTACAACCAGTGGGCTTATATTTGACACATCCAATGTACAGAACAACACAGCATGGGCGGTTTTTCTGAGTACTGACTATGACATTTCGGAGAAAATCACTTTAACCGCGGCTGTGCGCTATGACGAAGATCAGCGTGAGATCACCCGTCTGGATGGACCCACAGTGAATACCGGTGGAGCGGGGGTGGGTAACACTGTATTTGGAGCTGAATGTACTGTAGGTGTTGGAGGTTGTGTGCCGAGAGGGTTTGTGGAAAAGAAAACCTTCAGGGCAGCGCAGCCGAAAGTATCTCTGGCTTATCGGCCTGTCGATGATTTAATGGTTTATGCCACCTATGCGCGTGGTTTTCGCAGCGGTGGTTTTAACGCATCCGGTGCCTTGTTGGCAGAAGTTTACGACAAGGAAATTCTGGACAGTTTTGAAATAGGTCAGAAATCAACCTGGGCAGGAGGAAGGTTTCGGATAAACGCTGCAGCGTTTTACGAGGATTACGACAACGCACAGGTATTTGAGTTTGACGGCGCTATTTTTGTACAAAGTTTATATAACATTCCGAAAAGCGAGATTTACGGTGGCGAAATGAGCTTTGACTGGGCAGCAACAGATTCGCTGACCATAAGCGGCGGTGTAGGAGTACTGCAATCAAAAATCAAGCAATTTGATTCCACCATCAGGGATACGCTGGAGGCACAACTGAACGCCAGAATTACAAATACCGTGAAATTGGCACCGGATGCCCAGGCGGAATTTGACAATAATTTCAAAGGCAACAAGCTGATTAAATTTCCCCATACCAGTGCCAATGTGTCAGCTGTCCATGAATTGCCATTGGCAATATTCGGGGGTAGCACCTTAATTACGCGTCTTGATTACAGAACCTTTGGTCGCCGCTACTGGTGGATTGATAATACTGACAAGCAGTCGTTTGAGCATATCCTGGATGGTAGTATCGCACTTCAGTTTGATGATAACTGGGAGGCTGTGTTCTGGTGTAAGAATTGTACTGATACATACTACGATTATTCAGTTGAACCGGCAGAGATGGTACTTTTCGGTGGACCATCAAAGGATATTTATTACCAGGCCAGAGAAAGAACATTTGGTATAAAGATAAATTACAGGTTCTAGCTTCGTAATTCATTTCTGTTGTTCCTGACTAAACGGGGAGATAGCCAATCTATCTCCTCGTTTTTATTTTATTCGCAACTTATTAATCAGTTAGATAAAAATGGCCAGCCTCAATCAACTAGCAATTAATCAGATTACAAACGATCCAGTTGAAACTACTGCGCTGCTCGGCATGTACAGCAAGCTTGGTGTGCCATCTATTTCGCCCTGGAGAAGTAAACTTGAAGAACACAAGATCTCTACCGGGGTATTTAACAAGTTGATCGATGATGCCGGTATTGAAATCAACGGTGTGTGCTTTTGCGGTTCTTATGGCAGCCAGGGAAAAGCCGGGAGACAGGCACAAATTGATGACAACAAAAAGACTATAGATTTTGCAGTTGAAATCGGGGCGCCGTCTATAGTTACGCTGGCAGGTGGTTTGCTGGCTGACAGTAAAGATCTGGATTATTCACGGAAATTTAATATGGACGCGCTGGCGGAAATACTGGAATACGCGAGACAGCTTGGTGTGACTCTGGGCCTGGAGCCATTGCACCCAATGTATGCACCTGACTGGTCGGTTGTTGTCAGTATAAAAGAAGCCAATGACTGGTGTGAACAACTGGGAGAGGGCATTGGTATTATCGTCGATATGTATCACACCTGGTGGGATGTCACCCTTGAAGAGGAGATACGGCGTGCCGGGAAACACAATCGAATTGTTGCCGTGCATGTCAGCGACTGGCTGGTTCCAACAAAGGATATATTACTGGATCGTGGTCTTATGGGGGATGGTGTCATTGATATTCCCAAAATAAGACAATGGCTGGAAGACGCCGGGTTTCGGGGTCGCTATGAGGTGGAAATATTTTCAAATGAGTTTTGGAGTCTGGATCAGGAGAAATATATAGAATTAATTAAAGATAAATTTCAGAAATTTGTCTAAACACTCCCGGCAATGAATTCAGCAGACAGGGATCTCTTAACTTTCCTGCACATAACTTTGAAATCTTTTAAGACCATTCAAAATGTGATCTTCGGATAAAGCGGCAGCTTTTATATTGTCACCCCGTTCCAGTGCATCAATTATTGTTTCGTGTTCTGAAATATTTTCCTTTAAATCAGGAACACCCCCCACTCTGAATGCATGTCTGGCCCACTTTGGTCCATAACTCAGGTTTACATAGGCATCACTAATCAGGCGGTTGCCGCATAAAGAGATTATAGAAGCATGAAATTGGTCATTCAAAACAAAAAAATCCATATATTGTTTGAATTTTTTGCCGTGAAGTAATTTTGAAATCTTCGTGTTTATCTCTCGAAGTTTATGAATATCTTTATCAGTAATTTCATTGTTGCAATACTTGATTGCACTGGGTTCGATAATCAGTCTGGCCTGAAACAGGACTGTATGATTATCCTTTGGCAGGACCCGGTATCCTTTATTGCGTTCATATTCCAGCAATCTTTGCGCATGCAATCTCGCCAGGGCCTCTCTTACCGGAATCCGGCTCATACCCAGCTCTTCCGCTACAGTATCAATAACAATCCGGTCGTCTTCCTGAAAATGGCCGCTGGCAATACCTTCCAGTAACTGTGTGTAGGCCAGGTCTGCCAGGCTTTGAGATTGTACGGTTTTCAGCCCGCTCTTTTTCATCTGAAAATATTAATCCGTTGATGGTGTGTAGAAATATCCAACAGGGTATGAGGGAAGCCAGTGATTGTAAACAGTATATTTCTGTTAAAGCAGACGGTGTGATGAATCGTTATCGATTCGCTTAATCCGGATCAACAGGAACAGCGAGACATCGCTGTTATTGCATTACCCATCCACCATCCACATTCAGCAGTTGCCCGGTGATAAAGCTGCTGTCATCTGAGGCGAAGAATAAAACAGTGTTGGCAATGTCACGAGCATGTCCGCGTCGTTTTAAAGATTGGTGTTCCAGCACAAACTGTTTATACCCTTCAGGGTCTGGATGGATTTTTTCCGCATCCGTGGGGAATGCCCCGGGAGCAATAGCATTAACCGTAATGCCGTGTTCCCCCAGTTCTCTGGCAAGTGCACGCGTAAGCCCCACCAGGCTGGCTTTAGATACAACATAGGGCATCAACTTTGCCCAGCCTCCATAGAAAGTAATGCTGGAGATATTGATTATACGTCCCCACTGCTTTTCCATCATCTGCGGCACGACAGCATTGGTGCAAACAATTCCCGCTTCAACATTGACAGTCTGTACTTTTTTGTACTCATCAATTGAAAATTCAAGCAAGTCCTTGCTGGGGTAAATCGCCGCATTGTTAATCAATACATCAATGCCGGAACACTGTTCAGTCAGATTGCTGACGCGCTGCCTGGTTTCATCCAGGTCTGCCAGGTCGCACAAAACAAATTCCGCCTTGCAATTATTTGCCTTGATTTCTGCTGCCAGCGCCTGGCCGGCTGTTTCATTAATATCCAGAATAAAAACATTTGCCCCCGCCCTGGCAAGGACGCGAACGGTATCACAACCCAGGCCACCGGTCGCGCCGGTGATCAATACATTTTTATTGTTTAAGTTCATTTGCAGTTACCCATCCCAGTGTCCCGATATTTCAGGATATTCCTCTTCTGATTGTTGACAAATATTGTTGATTCTCTTTTTTGTCCTGGAGATTTCATCGTTGTTGGCAAGCACCTGAAAACGGGTCGTATACTCACAGGATTCCCCATGTTCCAGCCAGCGCAATTCGTCACGCTCTCTTGCAAAAGGTTTTCCCAGGACGTGATTGGTGCTGGGTTCAATTCCCAGCGCATACATGCCCTCCTGCAAATTCTGCCATTCAAATAAATACGGAAACTCATTTTTGTTGAACTCAATCAACATGCCTATACCCTGGTTGTTATTGAAGTGAGGGTTGACCAGGGCAACAGGCACTTTGCCGTCCTCATCTGCAACAATGGCATGCTCATAGACCTGCTCATGAAAACTCTGTTGTGGTGCAGGCATCGTGTAATAACCGACTCCCTGTTCCTGTAGATTTTCTTCATGAGATGCCCAGATTGTATGCCTGATCGGTGCCAGTAACTTACTGCCCTCATCCAGTATCGGATAACCCAGATTAATATGGTAGAGGAACATGTGGGGTGTACGATTAAAACCGTGATTAACCACCCGATCTGTTATCGTGAACGCACTCTCGCCCAGTTTTGCTTCGATGCGTCGTATAAGTTGTAAATCTTCAGCGAAAATGGCGGCCTGCGTGACAATGCCTTCACACCATAAAGTACACTCTTCTCCGTCCCAGGTTTCGCCATAGCCACTTAAGCTGGCGGGAATATTCGCGATGCGGCCGTGCAGACTGGAATTGACGGTTTTCCGGTGTACATAGTGATAGTGGGGTGAGGGATCGGCATCCATAAATAAAGTATGATCAAGGCCGCCTGTTTGCATAATTCCCGACATGGAACGTAACCAGCTCAGTCCACCTTCATCGTTGTATTCATGTAAACCCGGATGTCGAAAGCCTGTGGGTGATTGCCAGCCGATGGCGGCACCACAGTATTCAACAGGTCCCACATCCATGGCCCTGTCTATCAACACCTTAAATTGAAAGCCGGTACCGGTTCTGAATTCCAGGCACCTTATACCTCGTTCCAGACCATTGCTTAACTCGGATTGTTGTATTCCGGCAAACTGCAGCAATGAACCGCTACGTTTTTCAATCTCCAGTCGCGAATGTGGTTTTCCGTACAGTAAGGCCATTATTTCCTCCTACCGGTCAAACGGGTTGTCAGTTGTATTCATTTTCAACTTCCCCGGGGCAGATAGCTCTTTTTTCCTTTAAAGAGCGATAACCTGCTTCGACGAGTGCCATGGTTTTCAGGTTGTCCCTGCCACTCAGTACCGGTGTCTCGTTTTGTTTCAATGCATATTGCAGCTGCTCCATCACGCCCTTAAAGGCGTGGGGGAACCACATCGTATCCCATTTCGGTGTTATCCACTTTCCACCTGTTGTTGAGGCACAATAGGACAAGGTGCTGGGACTTCCGTCAGGATAGTCAGGCCAGCCTATCGTACCTTGAGCCAATCCTTCCCTGCCTTCTACACGCCACTTGATGTATATGTCGGATTCAAACTCATCAGCAACAGGAGATGCCCAGACATCGTCGATACAAACTCCCATGACTCCCGATTTAAAGTGCATGTTTGAAACACAAATGCCATCTGTATGGCTGAATTCAGTTCGTGGATCATGACGTGCCGAGACATAGATATCTTCCACTTCACCAAACAGATAACGCATTACGTCCAGATGATGAACGCTCATGTTTAACAGTGTAAGTCTGTCATAGTCAGCAAGATAGGCCTGCCAATGGGGGATGGCGCGCATTTCAATGGTGCCGATGACCACGTCTCCAAGTTCTCCGGCGTTGAGGATTTGTTTCAGGACACGCATGGACTGATCAAAACGCATATTCTGGTTCACGGAGAGTACTTTGCCCTTGTCTTCACACAACTTGACCATTTCCCTGGCCTCATGGAAATAAACTGTGATCGGTTTCTGTACCAGGATACCTTTTATATGAGCATGCGTGACGGCTTCACGTACGAGCGCCAGTTGCAGGTGGGGAGGATAGGCGATATCGATAATATCTACCGAGGTATCCTCGAACAGTTCCTCAGGGGACGAGTAGACATTCGGGATATTCCACCTGTCTGCAACACCCTGTGCATTTGCCTTTGTCCTGGAGGCAATGGCGATGACGTCAAATCCCGCTTCATCGTAGGCCATCAGTTGAACATCAGCCATAATAAATCCAGAGCCGATGCAGCCTATTTTATAATCCTTACATCGTATCTCCGGATCGGGTGAAAATTGTTTTTGTTCCATCAGCATCTCCCCCGTCAGCAGCCGACAGCTTCCAGTTTTTCATCCAGGAATTGCTTGGCACGTGGCACATCAGTTTCATCAAGATGTTCGATAATGAT